>DBNM01000120.1 GCA_002299135.1 Candidatus Neomicrothrix sp. UBA672
CTAATAAGCGTTTCCATAAAGGAATTCCCCTCCATTAGTTAACAAAAACTCTGAATACACATCAGTATTCAGAGACTTTCGAGTGTAAGGGAATTTACTCACAAACGTCAATGTCGGAATTGTTACAACCGTGATACAAAAAAACCCCCTAAAAATAGGTCAAAATGTCCTTCTGTTACGTGTTCTTAGTAATAATTGTTCAGAAATGTCTTAAATAAACAATGAAAAATAGTTAATTTCTCAGTTTTGGCTAAAAGATAATTCTTAATTATTCAGAGTTTTTCTCTCTGTAGTCGCCAAATGGTCTGTCTCTATCACTCAAAGTTTTCGACACGCCTTCGTCTTTAAAACGTTTCATGTACTCTTTCGATGACTTCTGATGGAAACCGAGTGCTTGTATTTCAGCAGTTGCTCTGATCCCATCTCGCACTCCCATGACCTCCATAGCCCGATGAACTGAGCGTTTGTTTAGAGCCAAAAGATCTGAAGGAATTTTTGCTATTCTTGATGCAATTGTTGAAACCGCATCATCAAGCTCTTCAACAGGGAATGCTTTATTTGCAAATCCGGAATCAACAGCTTCTATTCCTGTCATAGCATCGCCTGTCAGCATAGCTTCCATTGCTTTTCTAAAACCCAAATACCATGTTTGCCATTGCATGTCTGGTGGTGACATCAGCCGAACAGGTGGATAACCAATTTGTGCATCTTCAGAAACATATAAAAGGTCACAAGCAGCCGCTAGCTCTGATCCTCCCGCCAAACAGTAACCGTGAACTTGCCCGATGATTGGTTTTGACATATCCCACATTTCAAACCAATTCGCTACAACATGTCTTGCCCACCAACCATCTGTACTTGCCGCTGCTCTTTCAACAGGACTGTTAACTGATGACAAGTCATATCCTGAACAAAAGGAATCGCCAGCACCACGTATGACTATGACAGATACGTCCTTATCCGAATCGGCATCTCTTAAATTTTCAAAAATCGCTAAACGCAAGTCATCATTTAACGCATTATGTTTTTCAGGACGATTCATAGTCAAGCGTCTAATACCTTTTACTGGTTCATCTGTTAACAAAACTGAAGTATTCACTTTTCGACTCCCTAATTACTTATCTAGTTATTCCTGAAAATCTTCCCAATATGGGGCACGAAGTTTTCGTTTATTGATCTTTCCCATCGTCGTTCTTCCTAAATCATCAACAAACTCAATCTTTTTTGGACACTTGTAATGAGTTAGATTGTTACGGCAGTAATTAAGCAGATCTTCCTCGGTAACAGTAATTTCAGAATCATCACTTATAACTAGTGCTATTAGTCGTTCTCCCATTTCATTGTCTGGGATACCAATACAAGCAACATCCAATACATTTTCATGAGTAATTAGCACCTGTTCAGACTCTGCAGGGTAAATATTAACCCCACCTGAAACAATCATGTCAGAAAATCTGTCAGTTATATAGACATAATCATCTTCATCCAAATAGCCAATTTCACCTAGAGTAAACACTCCAGGCTCTAAGTGGGCCTCTGCAGATTTTTCGGGATCGTTATGATAGATGACCCCTCTACCTGTTTTATCACGAAAATAAAGCCTTCCTTCAACGCCTTGACCGAGCGGTAAGCCATCATCATCAAAAATAAGAGCTTCAAAAGGTGGCCTTGCTTGGCCGACAGAACCAGGGTGTTCAAGCCATTCCTCAGAAGTGATGCTACAAGTAGTCCCAACCTCACTAGCTCCATAAGCCTCAAATAAAACTGGACCCCACCATTCGATCATTGCTCGTTTAACTTCTATAGGACACGCTGCCCCTGTATGAGTGACCATCTTTAAGGATGAAACGTCGTACTGATCACGTACTTCTTTAGGTAGATCCAACAAACGTACAAAATGGGTTGGAACCATTACCGTGCTTTCAATGTCATGATTAGAAATTGCAGACAAAGTTTTTTCAGCATCAAATCTGCCTAAAACAACTACAGGGACTCCGGCTACTAAATTACGCATCCCTGATAGTGGACCTGTGTGATACATAGGACCCACTACTAAGTGGTTTCCATACTTGCTGAACCTACTCTCTTGAAGAGCTTCAACATGCTCTTCAATCGTTTCACCACCTGCAAACATTGTTGGTGGAAGATCGGTCCCTTTTGGTCGTCCCGTTGTGCCAGATGTATAAAGCAAATGCGGTAAGGGTTTGATATTTGTTTCTGGGTTTTCAGATGGCGCATCTTCATGCCATCTATCCCAGATTTCATAGTTGTTTGACCTTTCTACTTGTTCACCCCAAACAACTATTTGCTCAATTCCTGCAATTCGAGCAGCCTCTAATCCACGATCTAAAGTTTCAGGACTGAGAAAAAGAACGCTAGTTTCGCTATCTTTTAAAATGTACGCAGTTTCTTCAGCAGTTAAATGAAAGTTAACTGGAACAGTGGAAGCACCTGCTAGCAATCCCCCAAGATGAGCTAATGCCGTTTCGTTGGAGTTCTCTGCAAATACAGAAATGCGTCTTTGTTCTCCCAAATCACTTTCGAGAAGTCTATTTGTAACACGATTTAAAATCCCATCAACGTCATCCCAGTTGAGTGCTTTATTGTCATCTCGTATTGCAATTTGCTCCGAGTTTTTTTCAGCTAATTCCTTAGCAAATTCTGGCATTACAACCTCCAAAACCTATGTCATTATGCCAAATAAGAATCAAACCACTCCTTAACATTTGAATAATCAAACTTTTCCCACTGGTTACGGCTTCTATTATGCTGCTACCGTTCGAAAATATGCCTTTGGTTAGGCTCGTTTGAGGAGGTTTTATGGATCTAAATGAAATACCTAAGTCTGCTAGTGAGATTTCAGCTGAATGGCTGACGGCAGCTCTCACTCTTGAAAATGATCAACATGTTTCTGAAGTAATTGTAGAAGAACTACCAGAGGGTGTTGGTTTTATGGGTGAAGTGGCGCGTTTGAATCTGAAATTTTCGGATGAAACTGAAACAACTGTAATTTCAAAGATACCCACACAAGTTCCAGAGATAAGAAACATGCTTGCTCCAGCAAGAATATTTGAAAGAGAAGCACGCTTCTTTGAACAAGCCCAACCGTTGATACCCGATATAACAGCTAACTGTTTATATGCGGCAATTGACACTGAGAATGATGACTACTTACTTATTCTTGAGGACCTTTCCGATATGCGAGAAGGTGATCAGTTAAATGGCTGCTCAATTGATGATGCCTCTTCGGCTCTAGAAGCTTTAGCTAAATTACACAGCACCTTTTGGGGTAATAATAATCTGGCAAACTTTGATTGGCTTCCAAGTATCAATAGCCAAGGTATGAGAGTTGGCAGTGAAGTTTATGCACAATCTCTACCCGGATTTATAGAAGCATTTGGTTCTTCAATCGAACCAGAAAATGAAAATCTAGTTCAAAGATTTGGAGACAATGTTCATCAACTGCTCGATCGTCTTGCTGAAATGCCTTTGACTGTAACCCATATGGATTACAGGGCAGATAACCTGTTTTTCGGCTCAAACGGTTCTGTGAAAATGATAGATTTTCAAACCTTTAGCCGTCATGGACATGCAGAAGATGTCGGTTATTTTATTTCTCAAAATGTATCGATAGAAGATCGTCGCAATAACGAAGACAACCTTCTGCGCACCTATCACGAAGCATTAACTTCGGGTGGCATTGATTACTCTTTTGATCAACTTCGTGAAGATTACAGAATAGGGATGTTGTATGGATGGGTAGTTCCTGTCTTCGCCGTCGGAACTCTTGATTTTTCTAGTGAGAGAGCTGTGTCACTATGGACAGCAGTAATTGAACGTTGTCAAGCCGCTTACCTTGACCATGGGGTAAGTGATCTTCTCACAGTCTGAAAATTAAAATGGAAAATTACTTTAACGACCATACATCTCGTTCCATAGAAGAGCTTCTTTCCCTTAAGGGTAAAGGGTCGGTTGTAACGGGTGGTGCCGACGGTATAGGTGCTGGGATTGTCAGGAGATTAGCTGAAGCTGGTTCTTCAGTCGTTGTTGCTGATATTGATATAAAGAAAGCTGAAAAAATTTCAACTGAAGTCGCTGCATCAACCGGGTCGAAAGTCATTGCTTGCGAAGTTGATGTTACTGATTCTGGATCTTTGTCTAGGGCTGCAGAAATTTGTTTTGAGAATTTTGGGAGTTTGGAAATATGGGTTAACAATGCAGGAATATTTCCTGCAACTGGGAAGTTGTCTGAGGTGGACGATTCATTTATAGATGAAATGCTTGAAGTGAATGTACGTGGCACTTTTGCCGGTTCCAGAGAAGCTGCTTCAAGAATGAAAGCTGGAGGGGTAATAATCAATCTTGCTTCAACTCAAGGTTTATCCGGAGGCCCAGGAATAAGTGCTTACACGGCTTCTAAACATGCTGTTGTAGGTTTGACTAAAAGTTTGGCTATAGATCTAGCTGCTGACGGTATCCGCGTCGTTGCTGTTGCGCCTGGTGTTATCGACACCCCCGGCGTCAACGATCAACTCGAACCTTTAAAAGAAGCAGGCATCAATGTCTCTTCCATAATGGCCAACTCGTTGCTAGGCAGATCCGGAGTTCCTGATGATGTGGCCAGAGTCGTTCTGTTTTTAGCAAGCGATATGGCTGACTGGATTACAGGAGCAACTATTCCTGTTGATGCGGGGACATTAGCTGGGTAAAAGAAAAACTTTTATCTACTTCCTGTTTTCTACCCACCAAGGCTGAGCGTGAGCAGGCATTGTTTCTGAATACGATTTAGCCATATCACCCAAATCGTCTGGAGGATCCTGATGGTTTGTTTCAACAAGATTAGATGCATCACTTATCGGATCGACCCACTCGATTTTGATTTCTTGGGTTACCTCACGAAGTTCTGCTGCTAGGTCTTCATGATGAGAACTAGACTGATGTTTTAGGAAACCTAAATAATCTCTAAACGAAGCTAATACATAATACGTTTGCGGTTTTTCCCCACGCCAATATTCATAACGTACGACTTCATCTTCTTTGTCATGAGTTGCTGCAAAAAGGTCTCGTCCTGCGACTTCAAACCTTTTTTCTTTACCCTCATGTACTTTTATGTGTGCTAAAAAAGTAGCCATACAATTTCTCCTTGGTTTTCCAGGTAACTCCTATTCGAATATCATCACATTAAAATAAATAAAAAGAGAGCACATAGCAAATATGACCACATCCGACCATATTGATTTATTTAGCGAAGAAACCCAAGAAGACTGGTTCCCAACATATAAAGAATTAAGAGACGAATTCCCTGTCTATCAGATTCCGGGAAGCAAAATATACGTCCTCACACGTTACGAAGATGTTATTTACGTAATTAGACATCCAGAGAGATTCATAAATGGTTACGGAACAACCAGACATCCTTCAAGTCAGAAAATTTACGAAGAAAAAGGTTTTCTAAAACGGTCTGTTTTAGGAACAAACCCACCTGTTCACAAGTTGTATAGAGACATGGTTGACTCCCATTTCAACGTTGAAGGATCAGCTAAATGGAAAGAAACAATTGAAGATTTATCACATAACGTAATTGATGGTTTTTGCAGCGATGGCGAGGTCGAGTTTCTCTCATCTTTCGCTCTTCCAATTCCTATAACTATGATCACGCAAATCCTTGGACTACCGCTAGAAGACATTGAGCAACTACACAAATGGTCTGATGCTTGGGTTTTGCCTTTTTCAGGTCCACTGAGTGAGGAGAAAGAAAATTGGGTTGCAGAACAAGGTGTCGCATTCCAGAATTACATCTTAAAACATGTACATGATCGAAGAGAAAGTCCTAAGGACGATGTAATAAGTCACCTAGCGCACGGAATTTTCGGAGATGAGCGGCCACTTACAGACAGTGAAATTGTTCGCATCATTGACCACTTATATATAGGGGGTAATGAGACTACAACCTTTGCGCTTACCTCAGGATTGTGGATTCTTTTACGAGAAGACGGTTTGTATGAAAAAATCTTAAATAATCGTGACCTTGTAGAACCTTTCATTGAAGAAGTTTTAAGACTCGAGTCGCCAACGCAAGGCCTATACCGAGAAACTACCCAAGATGAAGAGTTTCATGGAGTGGCGATTCCAAAAGGTTCTGTGATTCACATTCGTTATGCGGCTGCAAATCGAGATGAAAGAATGTTCGACAATCCGGATGATATTGATTTGGAAAGAAAAAACTTGAAACGCCATATGGCCTTTTCCCTAGGGGAACACCATTGTCCCGGATCAGGTCTTTCGCGTACCGAACAACACATAGCTTTGAACGTTGTTTTAGATCGACTTCCAAATTTAGCTCTTAGTGCGGAAAAAAATGATTATAAGCACATGCCGGGACTGGTATTAAGGAGTCTCAATAAACTTCATGTGACTTTCGATCCAACAGAACCTCTTCAAGCCAAATAAAAGAAGTTCATGCAATAACGAAACTTTTTTTATTTAGAAAGAATCGTTACACCCGATATTCCTGGCGCTCCGTATACATGCGTATAGGCAGTCTGAGGATCATTTGGGACTTGTCTTTCACCAGCATCGCCACGAAGCTGTAAAACATTTTCATAGACCTGTCTTAATCCCGATGCTCCTATTGGTTCGCCATTTGCTAAACAACCACCGTCGGTATTTATAGGGAACCTCCCGTCGATTTCGGTTTCCCCATTTTGAATCATAGATTCTTGTTGTCCATGCTCACAGAATCCATTTTCTGCCATATGCATGACCTCAGCTCCACTTTCAGTATCTTGTAGTTGCGCTAAATCAATTTCATCCGGCCCTATTCCGGCCATTTCAAAAGCTGCTTTGGATGCATCTACTGTTGGTCCTTCGCTGAATTCATTGGCCAAATGTGGTGAGAAAACTTCAAAACTT
>DBNM01000049.1:0-8934 GCA_002299135.1 Candidatus Neomicrothrix sp. UBA672
CCCATTGAAAAAACCGCTAGATCCATACCAGCTGAAAAATGTTTTCCCGTTGAAGCTAAAACGATCACCCTAGCTTCTCCACTGGAATTGATTTCACCGACAACTTTTGGCAACTCAGACCAAAAGGCTGGGATCATGGTGTTTAACTTTTCGCCTCTGTTTAAAGTAACAGTTGCGACACCTTTTTCTATCGACACATCGAAACACTTGTATTCATTCATGAGACCAAGCTAGCTGAGAGTCACGACCATGACGACAATCGGACAGTTATAAGAGGCGTTCTACTATTTTTTTTGGATCCTTTTCAATTCGTGGACCGAGACTAGTAATCACCTCTGAAGCCATTAAAGAACCAATCTCTGCACACTTTTTGAAAGGTAATTTTCGGCTCATGCCGAAAATCACTCCGCTAGCAAATATGTCGCCCGCACCGGTGCTATCAACCACACCTTTGACTGGAACTGCTTCAATTGTGATTTTTTTAGAATCTTCTACCACTAATGACCCTCTGGAGCCAAGTGTTATGAATGCAGCATCTACATTTTTTGAAATTTTTTCGATTGCTTCATCTAAATCTTCGGTCATGTAAAGAGCGCAGATTTCTTTTTCGTTGCAGAAAATATAATCGACAAATTCTTTTAGAAGTTCAAGCCAATCATCACGGTGTCTCTCTACACAAAAAGTGTCAGATAATGCAAGAGCAACTTTACGATTTGAAGATTTGGAAATTTTCATAGCTTTACGTATGGCTTCTTTGGAGTCATCCGTGTCCCATAAATATCCCTCACAATAAAGAAGCTCAGAAGAGGCTACTAATTCCTGGCTTACATCTTTTGAGGAGAGGTATGCGGATATACCCAGAAAAGTATTCATTGTTCTCTGAGCATCAGGAGTTACTTGAATTAAACAACGTGCTGTGGGCAAATCGTCATCTATGCCACAAGAGAAACTAACTTTACCCTTCAGCATTCCCTCTCTGAACACCTGGCCGAGGTGATCCTCTGAAATCTTGCCAATGTAGGCCGCCGATCCGCCCAATTGTGCGACACCTACCATTGTGTTCGCAGCCGAACCTCCTGGCATTTCTGTACCCGCTGGCATTGCTTCATACAGTTCAGCGGAACGTTCTGCACTTACCAGACTCATCGACCCTTTAATCAAATTTTGCTTTTCAATGAATGACTCTTCGACTTCAGCTATCACATCAACTATTGCATTGCCCACGCCCACAACATCAAAAAGTTGTTCATTTTCTTTATTTTGAGTCATTTCAACTTTCTAAAGAAGACAGATGATAAGTGTAGAAGTTATAAAGTTTAAAGATCCGTTTCGTCTAACTTATTATTTCAAATGAACCATGGAAGTCAATAATCTTGATTTGCAAATGGTGAACCCCACCGTTCTGGTCAATTATTTCACATTCAAAAAGTTCCCCTGGCTGAGCTACTCTAATTTCAGGCGTGCATTCAATTTTATTTTCTACACCCAAATCATCATCCAGTCTCTTCTTTACTTTTTGACCTAACTGGGTGGCTTTTATAATTTTTATTCTTGGATTGACAATAAACGAATTTGTCACATCAGGCCCTGTTACCGAAACTGAGATCTCTTTCCCGGCAACTTGCAATGTGCAGAAAACGGTGTCTAAATCTTTATTCACATATTCGGGGCAACTGACTTCAGTTACCAAATGAGGGTATTCCGGAAGCAAAACTTCTGGAATGGCTTCTTCGATAATTTTAAATTCCAGATTATTAGAACTTGAAGCACAATTTGATAAGAGCACGAGGGTCACAAGAATTTTTAATGACCGGATCACAGAAATCGCTACCCGATTCCCCTGGCGAATTCTAAGGCCTCTTTCCACGAGGCTTTGTTTTCCATCAAGGACTTGAACTGCATTACATGTCTTGGACGGTTGATTCCTAGCACTGCTTTTAATCTTCCTTCGTTTCCGTATATTGCCGTATAGCGTCCTTCTCCCGGAGAATCGACTATTACCTCAAAGTCATCTTCGGGGTCACTGATACCAGCAAGTTGAATTTTTCTATCAAACTGGTCGCTCCAAAACCATGGAATTGGAGCGTATGGCAATGCTTCAGCTTCGGTCTGTAAAAGTCTTAGCGCTGCATGTTTTCCTTGTTCTGCTGCATTGTCCCAATGCTCTAGTCTTATGCTCTTGCCATAACCTTGATGTTCCCAACGTGCCACATCGCCTGCTGCGACAATATTTGGTGCTGCTAGGCATGTTTGATCACAACAAACTCCGTTTTCAATTGTTAAACCAGAGTTTTCCAACCATTCAGTGTTTGGAACAGCCCCAATTCCAACAACTACAAGATCTGCTTCTAATAGGGTTCCGTCTTCAAGAAGCACTCCTTCGACCTTGTCCTCACCTTTGATTTCTTGGACTTCGACACCGCATTTCAACTGAACACCATTGTCTATGTGCAATTCCGAAATGACTTTTCCAGCTTCCTCTCCTAAAACATGAGAAAGAGGTACGTCCTGAGATTCGACGACCGTTACCTCAATCCCCAAAGTGGATGCTGTGGCTGCAACTTCACAGCCGATGAAACCCCCTCCTACAACTACAACTTTTGGATTTCCTGCTTTAAACGAATCTCGTATTTTTATACTGTCGTCGAGACTTCTTAAGGTGTGGATGCCATTGATTTTCTCAGTGTCAGGCAATTTTCTTGCTCTGGCTCCCGTTGCAATTATCAGAGCATCAAATTCTTCTACTTCTCCTTTGACCTCTAGAGTTTGTGTCTCGATGTCAAGGTTTGAAACCTTACTGTCTGTTCTGATTTCAAGTTTTAGTTCATTGATCTTTTCTGTTGTCAACAAGGAGAGTTTTTCGGAGGCCATCTCTCCTTCTAAGAAACTCTTTGACAAAGGAGGTCTGTCATAGGCTATATGTGGTTCGTCGCCTAAAAGTTTAATATTTCCCTTGAAACCCTCTGTTCTTAAAGCTTCAGCTGCTCTAACCCCAGCCAACGAGGCTCCTACAATTGTTATAGAACTGTGCATCGTTAACTTTCTTTTGCGGTTGGGTTATTCCTCGATCGAAATTGCTTGCTTGGGACACCGCTGAACGCTTTCTTCAAGATTTGATCTGCGATCTTCACTTGGTGTTTCATCCAACACATAGAGAAAGTCATCATCTCTGACTTCGAAAATGTCTGGGGCTATTTGCATACATATGGCGTTGCTTTCGCAAAGGTCAAAATCGACTACCACTCTCATTTGAACTCCTTAATTTGGTTAACCAGTAAACCGGTTGCACCTTCTCTGGGTGACTCCATATTAGGCAATTTTTAGCCCTAAGTCTTACCGTTAAGGTTTTTCAGCGCCAACTATCCACATAGCGAAGTATTGTGCTCCTCCACCATAAGCATGTCCGAACGATTTTTTGGCTCCATCAACTTGGTGATCTCCTGCCATGCCTCGTACTTGTAACGCTGCTTCAGCAAAGCGAATCATACCGGAAGCTCCAATGGGATTGGAAGAAAGGACTCCTCCTGAGCAGTTAACCGGTAATTCACCTCCCGAAAGACTTGTTGTGCCATCCTCAACCATTCTCCATCCATGATCGAGTTCCGCGAAGCCCAAGCTTTCCAACCACATGGGTTCATACCATGAGAAAGGCACATAGATCTCGACGGCATCAATCTCTTTTAGAGGATTTGTGATTCCTGCCTGTTTGAAAACATCCGCTGCGCATTGTCTGCTAGCGAGAGGATTAACTTCATCTCTTCCTGGAAAATTATTAGACTCTGAGCGCATAGCAGTGCCATGAACCCATGCCACTGGGTTCTCTGCTCTGTCTCCTGATGCTTCATTACCTAAAACCATCGCGCATGCCCCGTCTGATGAGGGGCATGTCTCTGAATAGCGAATTGGATTCCACAACATCGGCGAGTCGACAACTTCTTCAAAAGTTAAATCATTTTGATGCAAGTGCGCATAAGGGTTTTTCAATGCATGTTGCCGGTCTTTAAAAGCAACCATGCAACCAATTAATTCAGGAGCTCCGGAGCGACTCATATATTGTCGCATAATTGGAGAAAAATAGCCTCCTGCTCCGGCATTAATTGAAACAGAAAATGGTTGCGGCATGGAAAGCGCCCAAGTCGCATTCGACTCAGATTGTTTTTCAAATCCAATTGTTAGAACTTTTTCATGCACACGGGATTGTATTAAAGAAGCGGCAACTAAGGCAGTGGAACCACCTACCGACCCCGCTGTGTGAACTCTAAGAATTGGTTTTCCTACTGCTCCCAGGGCTTCAGCCAAATACAACTCTGGCATCATTACTCCTTCAAAGAAGTCTGGAGCTTTACCAATAACCACTGCATCTATTTCTTTCCAGTCTAAGCAAGCATCTTCTAAAGCTCTGTATGCCGCTTCACGACAAAGTCCTGCGATTGATACATCTCCTCGTGTCGAGGAATACTTTGTTTGGCCTACACCTAGGACGGCTGTCAATTCTGCTGACATTATTCACCCTCCAAAATGCATACGAGGTTTTGTTGAAGACAAGGTCCCGAAGTCGCATGCGCTAAGCCTCGGTCTACTTGGCCTGAAATAATTCTTGAAGCAACTTCAGAGATACGTATTAGCCCTGAAGCCATCATTGTGTCAGAAGCGAGACAACCACCCGAAAGGTTGACTAGAGTTTCCTCACTCAAATCAAACTCTTTTTCCAGAATCAACTCTTGAGTGGAAGTCATTCCGTGAATTTCAGCCAAGTCAAGTCGGTCGGCGTTTCTCCCTGCTTTTTCAGCCGCCAAAAAAGCTGAAGGGGATCTTGTTAAATCTCTTACACCTAATGTGTGAGAGTCGACCCTGTGATCAATCCCCTTTATCCATGCTGGTCTCTCACAAAATGATTTTGCTTTATCCCCTGCAGCCAAAATTACTGCACATCCCCCATCAGCAATTTCAGCAATATCACTTGCTCTGAGAGGATCCACTATTGCAGGTTCATTCATAAGGTTTTCGAGTGAAACATCTTTTGAGCTTCTAACCGCATTCGGATTATTGAATCCATTCTTTTGACTTCTCATGGATATTTCGGCCATTTTTTCTAAGGTTATTAAACCTTTATCAAGTAAAAGTCGGGCTTGAAGAGCTGCTAATGAAAAACAATCAGGCCATAGCGGAGAAACATAATAGGGATCTAGTTGTGTAGCTAAAACATCAATTACCGATCCAGCGGAAGGTTTTCCATAGCTATAAACAAGAGCGGTATCAACTTCACCTATTTGAAGTTTCACCCATGCTTCATATAGAGCAAATGCTCCATCCATTTCAACGTGGCTCTCGGAAATAGGAGGAAAAGCGCCAACTGAATCAAGGGTATGAACGAATGAGAATGCTTGTCCGGCTAAAAAGTCACTACTCCCGGAACACGTAAAACCAATCTCTTCCTGCGTGACACCAGCTGATTTTCTACACTTGCTAATAAGGTCAGCCATTAACTGCACTTCGTTTACTTCGCTTAAAGTTTTGGTCTGATGACTGGCGACAGAAACAACCGCTACATCTCGGAAACTATTACTTTTACTCATCTGCTTGATCCCACGCGCGATTGCCAGCTTTTTCAATCGGAACTGCAGGTTCTCCAGTGGGCTTCCAATAAAGAATATTCTCAGCGGTGTTTCCTAACTCTTCTTCTTCTTTCCATACCGCTTGGACGCGCATACCTATATGAACTTCATCATTTTCACAGCCAGAGACCAACCCTAAAAAACCCACGTTTGCCCCATCTAAATGAATCCAAGCACTGACATAAGGAGTGTCCAAATCATCTCTACCTGGAATAGGCAAATGTGTTATGCAAAAATTTCCTACATGTCCCGTATCGGAAAGTTCAACACTCTCTTCTATTAAGACACCATGTCGAGGGTCAACTCCTCGAGGTGGCACGAAGACAGCTCCATCAATAGGTGAGCGGTGGCCTAAAATTTTCTTTTTTTTATATGAACGTAAATATTCTTGCACAGGTGGACTTGGTACAAAATCATAAATAAGCCTTATTGGACTTCGCACAGAACGAACTGGCTCTAATCCACTTATTGATTCAGGGATCTCTACTTCTTCTGATAACGATGCAGGCGTGGAATTTGGATCAGTCATGTCAAGAATGAACCTCTTCAGTTTCTTGTATGAATCCTTCCAGATCCGCGATGTGACCTACACGTTCCTCTTTCCACTGAGCAGTGACACGCATCCCAGTTCTCATCTCTGAACGCGAACCCACAAGTACAGCATGCAACATTGAGGTGTCTGTTCCATCGAGTCTTATCAATGCCAATGCATGCGGGTCATCCCATGGGGATTGCGGACGAGGAGGGTCGATCCAAGTCCAAGTTTCTACTACTCCGCTCTGAGACACTTCAACCATTTCTGTTAGTGGCTCGCTTGAAACTGGGTCATACTCCAATGGGGGAACTAAGACACTCCCATCTGATCTCTTAATTCCAAATAAACGCTTTTCTCTCAACCCTGTCATAAACGCACCGATTACTTTTCCAGTGGTTCGCGTAAATGGGTACTCAACAGTCAGTTCAGCCCTTAGCGGTTTTTCTAATTCACTCATTCTAAAGCTATAACTCCTCTAGAAATTTAAAAGTCAATTACCTGTCTGATCACATCAGCATCACCCAAACTGCCCAATGCATCATTGACTTCATCTAATTTGATCCGCCGTGAAATCATCCCATCAAGATCCAACTTTCCGGACTTATAAAGACCCAGAAAACGATTAAAATCGGTTCTAACATCTGCACTTCCATACATGGAACCAATCAGCACTTTTTCGGAGAAGAACATTTCGAAAGCTGAAAGCTCGAACATCTCATCGGGTCTGCCAACTCCCACTATGCAGCAAGTTCCACCGCGACGTGTCAAATCAAATGACTGTCTCATCGTTGAGGCTAAACCAATGCATTCCAACGTGAAATCAAAACCTTCACCTGAAGTAACTTCAGCTAAGGCCGTTGGAACCTCGTCAGGTGTTACACCGTGAGTCGCTCCGAAAGCTTTTGCTCTCTCTAACTTTCCTTCGTGAAGATCCACTGCAACGATTTCAGATGCTCCAGCTATTCTCGCCCCTTGTATTGCAGCGATGCCAACGCCTCCAGCACCTACGACTAGAACTGATGATCCCGGCGTAACTTTTGCTGTGTTTAAAGCTGCACCAACTCCGGTGGTAACCCCACAGCCTATTAATGCGGCTATATCCAGAGGTATATCGCTATCAATCTTCACAGTAGCTATCGATGGAACAATAGTTTCTTCAGCAAAAGTTCCACACCCACAAAAAGATCCGATAACTCTGTCTCCTTGTCTGAACTGTTGGTTGACACCCATTGCCATCAATCCATTCATACATAAATTCGGCTGATGTCTACCTGTGCAATGAGGACAGGTTCCACAAGGAGGAGAAAATGCAATAATCACATGATCTCCTTCTGCTACATGTGACACACCTTCACCTACTTCAAGTACGACTCCTGCACCTTCATGACCCAATACTGTGCCTGGCTCCGTCGGGATAGTTCCGTTCATTCCAGAGAGGTCTGAATGACATACACCACTATGGGCTACCTTTATTTTTACATCTCCTGGACCGACATCTCTCAATGTCACATCATCAGCTATAACGAGCTGATCGGTTGGCACAGTTTCGAGGACTGCTGCAAGCATCATTTCTCCTAGCAAATATTTTGTTTATGCAAAGACCCTAACGGACTAAAGCTATATATATGAAGCCGATCAGCAAAAATTAATCGTTAAAGCGGTATGTTTTTTTCAACACTCATTTATTAAAAGGAAGATGATGCTTCTAGATATTGGAATTACTACTGATTTGTCTTTGGTTCCGAATCGAGTCACCGAATTGGCTAGCGCAGGATTTGACGGGGTCTTCACCGCAGAATCTAATCGTGACGTATTCGCGCCTCTTGTCTTAGCAGCGGAACACAGCGATCTTTATTGTTACACGAACATTGCGCTGGCATTTCCTCGTAGCCCCATGCTTCTTGCCTGCACTGGTTGGGATTTGCAAAACTATTCACAAGGGAAAATGGCTCTTGGTTTGGGAAGCCAAATTAAACCCCATATAGAAAAGAGGTATTCAGCAATTTGGCAGCGCCCCGTTACACAAATGCGTGAAGCGATCGAATCCATAAAAGCTATCTTTGAATGTTGGTCAGAAGGGTCAGAGCTCAACTATCAAGGAGAGTTTTACAAATTCAGTCTGATGACTCCTATTTTTGTTCCCGATTCAATGCCATGGAAACCCCCTCCTGTGTGGCTAGCCGCTCTTGGCCCCTTAATGACAAAATTGGCTGGAGAAATTTCTGACGGCGTGCTGATACATCCCTTTAGTAGTCGTAAATTCCTTGATGAAGTAACTATCCCAGCTCTTACAGATGGTGCCAACAAGGCTGCTCGAGAAAATAAACCTAAGCTCATTGCAAATTCAATCGTATGTTCTTATCGATCTGATGAGGAATACGAAAAAGCAATCAAAGGTGCAAAATTTAACTTGGCATTCTATGGATCCACTCCTTCCTATAAGGTGACGCTTGACGTTCACGGCTGGGGAGACATGCAGCCTGTTCTTAATCGCCTGACTAAAGAAGGTCGTTGGGACGAAATCTCTTCTGTCATAACTGATGAAGTCCTCCACACTCTGGCAGTTGTGGGCGAACCTTCAGAAGTTGCTTCTCAACTGGTGGAACGATTCGGAGATGTAGCAGACAGAGTAGGTCTATCTATTCCTTATGATGCCCCTGTAGATCTACTAGCAGAAATTGTCGATCATGTGAAACTTAGTTCCTCCAAGCAACAAAAAGATTAACTGAGATTTTACCTACTTAATAAAATCAGCTATCCGATCCTTAGGGCGCCCAATTATCG
>DBNM01000049.1:9319-10666 GCA_002299135.1 Candidatus Neomicrothrix sp. UBA672
AGTAGTGCTTTTTGATTAGAAAGTATTTCAACGACTGCTTTTGAGTTGCCTACGTAGTCATCAGCCTTAAGTTCCATTTTTTTAAACTTTGAATCTTTCCTAACTAAATCTTCAACCGGATCTTCAAGTCCTTTAGTGATTCGAGTTAGAAGCTTCTCATCAGGTGGCTCTTTCATATAAAGAACTATTTCTACCTCTACACCCATTTCCTCGGCGACCGCTAAGGCATTCGTGGAAGAGTTTCAATGTGGATTATGAAAAATGGTTATGTCGGTCATTATTAGACCTTAGCCCACTCTATGTGTGTGCGTATCAACGTCTCATTATTTTCAGTCCAACCTTTTGAAGTTGCGTAATCAAGCATTTCGGTAAAACCCATTTCCCACTCATCGTCGTTCGCATCGGGAGCTAATTCTCTTATAAGTTCATTACATAACCAAAGATGCTTTTCATCGATTACTTTATTTCCTTTCCGCAGCAGTTGTAATATTTCACAAACCTCAACTGCAGATCTGGATTCAGAACACTGGATACAAAACTCCTTAAAGTCATTTGGATTCAGAAGTCTCACATTTGCAAAGTCATCAATTTCAAGAATCATTACTTCTTTTAGTACCCTTTCCATTCTGGGTTTCTTTTTTCTTGAAATGCAACAACACCTTCTTTTGAATCATGTGTAGAGGCATTGACTTCAACTGCCCAGGCTTCATACTCGGCTAATGTAATTCGGTCCACATCTAAAGATTTGTTGAGCATCCATTTTGTAAACATATAACTACGGGATGGCCCCGAAGCTAAACGTTCGGCCCATTCGCGTGATTTTGTTTCAAGTTCTGACGCTGGGACACTACGGTTACAAAGACCCAGTCGAAGAGCTTCTTCAGCAGAAACATCATCTGCAAAAAACATCAATTCTTTAGTTTTCTGGATTCCAATAAGCCGAGGCAAGATCCAAGCACCTAAGCCATCTGGAACAAGACCTCTACGGGCAAAAATTTCGATAAAGCGTGCGGTATCTGCGGTAACAACTAAATCGCTACAGAATGCTAAATGTGCACCTATACCAGCAGCAGTTCCGTTCACTGATGCTATGACCGGAATTTCACAATCTAAAACAGAATTCATTAGTTTGATACTCCCGTCGAGCATCATTCTCCGAATCTCACCAGTAATGGACGAAGGGGTTCCCTCGGAACGATCATTATTTTGGCGTGAAGCGCTCAGGTCTGCTCCTGTGCAGAAAAACTTCTCACCAGCGCCTGTTATTACTGCTGATCTAACTTCAAATTGACCGTTAAAACTTTCAAACAGATCTATCAAATGATCTCTCATATCAGGGGTTAGACC
>DBNM01000103.1 GCA_002299135.1 Candidatus Neomicrothrix sp. UBA672
CAAAGGTTGTCAATAATCGTTTGTCTGCTCCTATTGCTACCATCCTGTAGCGAAACTTCTAAAACTGTTACTCCGACTACGACTGTTGCTCCGACTACGACCATTGCTCCTGACCTAGAGACTGTTGTAGGTCGTCTGTCACTAGATTGGGATGGTAATTGGTTTATGGGCCAGTTGCCAGTAAAGGCAGTAAAGGCTGATTCTGATCTTGATCCTGTTTTAGTCGGCTTAATCAATATGGAAAATTCACCTGCTGGTTCTTTTCCTGAAGCACGTGTAGCGATCGAAGCTGCTGCAGACTGGGTTAATTCAGAACTTGGTGGGATTAATGGGAGACCGATCGAGCTAGTAACTTGTATAACTGATTTTTCAATAGAGAAGTCCCAATCTTGTGCTCAGGAAATGGTTATGGCTGGTGTAGTGGCAGTAACTACAGGAATCGACGTGGGTAGTAACGGATCCTTGCCGATTCTTGAACAAAATAGAATCCCAATTGTGGGAGGCATACCGGCCAACATGGTTGAAATGAAGTCACCAATAGCCTTTTATTTCAGTGGTGCAACGCCTGGCGGTTATGGCGGTTTCATTGGACATGCAATTGAATATCTAGATGCATCGCGGATTGTACTTGCCCATGGCGAATTTGAATCATTTACAATAGCTACTCGAGAGTATGGAGCTGCACTCGCCGAAGCTCTAGGTCTCGAAGTTGAGGTGATTCCATTTCCTTTATTCAGTCTTGATTTTCTTCCAGTTCTTACAAAAGCAACAGAATTTAACCCAGATGCGATAGTGGTTGCTGCTGCCGATCTTTCTTGTGCACCGATAATGCAATTGATGGTGGAACTTGGCATCGAAGCTCAGCTTTATTTAGTTGGAGCTTGTGCGGCAGAAGAAATCCAAGAGGTAGCTGGAAGTGCCATTGAATCAGTTCTTTTTAATTCTGAAGGTCCGCTTTCAGAAGGTTTAGAAGGAAGTATTTATGAAGAAGTTGTAGAACAATATGCAGACGAACCTGCAGGTGGTGTCGGAACAGTTGCTATGCGAGGATTGTTGAATCTATATGATCTTTTGCTTGAATTGGATCAAACTGAGTCAGGTATCAGCAGCGAGGCGTTGATTGATCTCATTCAAAACTCGAACCAAAGGCCAAGTTTCTGGGGGCACCCATACACCTGTGACGGTAACCAGATACCTGGACTTCCAGCTTTATGTGCACCGCAACAAAAACTTTTTTCAATAGAAGATGGCGAGCTTGTACCCGCACATGAAGGTTGGATTGACACACCTGCCTTATTTACAGAAATTGGTTGATAGGAAATCCAATTAGTGAACATTTAACCTACCTTTTTCTTGGTTGCGGGACGGGAGCGGTAATTGGTTCAATAGCGATTGGGTTGGTTTTAACACATCGAGCCAGTGGAATATTGAACCTTGCACATGCTGCCATGGGGATGTACATAGCAGTTGCGTTCTACGAACTGAGATCCACAGGCGACTTGATTCTCCCTATTTTAGGTTTGCCTGATCGACTCCCGATAATTTCGGCACCGACTGTTGCGACTGCGTTAATCACGTGCATGATTTTGGCTGCAGCCATGGGTGTTATTATTTATTTCTTTATTGTCAGACCATTAAGAAATTCACCACCATTAAGCGCACTAGTCGCATCATTGGGTTTACTCATATATTTGATGGAAATCGCACGACTCAGAATTGGGGCACAAGGTGCAACAGGGTTAGTGATCAATGGAATTCTCCCAGAGGGTTTGATTCAAATTGGTGATATAAGAATCAATCAGGACAGAATTTGGATGGTTGCAGTGACTTTCGTTCTGGCCTTAATACTTGCGGTCACTTATAGGTACACAAAATTTGGTAGGGAAACTCGAGCAGTTGCCGAAAATGAGCGTGGTGCTTATCTATTGGGGATTTCATCTAAAAAAATTGGGGCAATTAACTGGATTCTTGCTTCAATGTCTTGTGGGTTTTTAATGATTCTTGCGGGACCGGCAACACGATTAGATGTTAATGCTGCAAGCTTCTTAATTGTCCCTGCCCTAGCAGCTGCACTATTAGCAAGACTTACTTCATTTTTGATGGCGGCTTTTGCGGGCTTGTGGATAGGGATGCTTCAGTCAGAGTTAATGAATATACAAGTTGAGTGGTCGTGGTTACCTGATATTGGAATTCAACAGGGAGTCCCACTTTTAATAATTTTGCTTGTTTTAGCTTTTTGGGGGGAGACCCTTCCTTTAAGAGGAACAGAATTTGTAGCTAATTTACCGAGGGTGCCAGATGCAAAAAATATTCCTATCAAACCTTTTTTATTTCTAAGCGCAGCAGTAGTTGCAACTTTTTTAACAGGAAGTGAGTGGCGATTAGCAATTGCTATCTCAGGTTGTGTAGCGATCATTTCTTCATCGATAATTGTCATCACTGGTTTCGTAGGTCAGGTATCTCTTGCGACGTATGCCTTTGCGGGTATAGCTGCGTTTATGACGGTTCGACTAGATATTTTACCTTTTCCACTAGCCCCTCTTATAGCATCGATTTTTGCAGTAATGGTTGGAGTTTCAGTTGGGCTTATAGCTGTAAGGGTTCGTGGTCTTCAACTCGCGGTTGCTACTTTGGCCGCATCAGTTGCTATTGAAGAACTGTTATTTCGTTGGCCATGGTTAACAGGAGGAGATTTCGGAACACGAATGTCGGCTCCTTCAATATTTGGATTTGACCTAGGTATTAGTGCTGTGGGAATGGACTATCCTAGACGTCCATTTGTGATACTTGTTCTCGTAACTTTGGCTTTATGTTTGTTTTTGCTATTCAGTGTTCGAAGTGGAATAACTGGTCGACAGTGGTTAGCGGTAAGAGCTAATGAGCGTGCGGCATCTTCGATCGGTATCAATGTGGCTAGAGCAAAACTAACAGCATTTGGCTTATCGGCATTTTTAGCAGGAATTGGCGGCGCTTTAATCGGGTATCAGCGACAAATTATTTCAGCTCGTTCATTTGGGTTATTCGACTCAATGATCGTAATAGCTATTGTCTATTTGGCAGGTATATCAATGCCATCAGGCGCACTGCTAGCAGGTGTTCTAGCTTCTGGAGGCGTTCTAACTGTGCTCCTCGGGCAACTGAGTGATTCCGGATCAGCTAACCAAATGACTTTCAGCGGGTTACTTCTTTTATTCGCTGCGATACGGCTCCCAAGTGGAATCCTTGGTTCAGATTTTAAAAAAACTAAATTAAAACTTGGTTCTTTGGTTAAGAGCTAGGCCACAGAGGTTCAGGAATTTCCCAAGAAACAGGATTATCCCAACGATCCTGGAATGTAGACAGGTTTGCAGGTTTTCTTTGAGCGATTCCCCAATTACCCATTGGATAACCTATTGGAATCATTGCGTGCATATGCCAAAAACCGTCTTCTGGCGTGTCTAAAACTTTTTCAACTTCATCTTTTTTAAGTTTCAACAGAGTTGTTATACATGTACCCAAGCCCTCTGCTCTAGCTGACAGACAAAGATTCCAAAGAACTGGAAAAGTCGTTGACTCTCCTCCAAGTTTTCCAAAAAAGAAAATCAGCATTGGAACATTATGAAGATTGTCAGCTAGCCATTGTGCTGAGTCATTAATACGTGCAGGAGTAGATCTTTCCGAATTTTTTTCGTCTTCTTTTATCTGGTCTTGAACGCTTGCATATTGAGTAGCGTTCAATTCATCAAGACATGCACGGTAAAATTTCTGCATTTTTGATTTAATTTCAGGGTCAGTTACACATATCATCCTAAAAGTCTGAGCGTTGCCTCCGGATGGACCGCGAACTGCAGCATCCATTACCTTTTTTAAAACGTCTTCCGGGATCGGATCCGGTTTAACTCTTCGCATTGCGCGAGTAGTGTAAATTGCTTCATAAACATCCATGGTTTGACGTTATCGGGTTTGATGTAATACACCTGTCAATGAGTGATTGGAGTTTTATGAGTTCAGGATTACATGATGGAAGAGTTGCCATAGTTACGGGTGCAGGTTCGGGAATCGGCAGATCTGTGACTGAACGGTTTGTTTCTGAAGGAGGTTCGGTCGTTGCTGTTGATAAAGATAATGATTTTATTGATTGGACTGAAAGTGATGACAGGATTTTTCCGATTGTTGGTGATATAACTGACAGCGAATTAAACGATCATGCAGTAGAGCAAGCAAAAGAAGTTTTCGGAGGTCTTCATGCTGCTGTATTTAATGCCGGGGTACCAGCGCGTGGCGACATTGTAGAAGGTGATATGGAAATTTTTGATCGCACTATTGAAGTTAATGTTAGGGCAGTGGTTCTAGGTATAAGAGCTGCTGTTCCTGAATTATTACGAACAGGAAATGATGGTTCGATTGCCGTAACTGCTTCAACATCAGGTTTAAGAGGAGACCCAGATATGTGGGCTTATAACACTTCGAAAGCGGCTGTAATAAATTTGGTTAGAGCTACAGCAGTTGATCTGGGTCCAAGGGGTATAAGAGTAAATGCAGTTTGTCCAGGGCCTACAGAGACCGGAATGACTGAGAGAGCAATGAATGATATTGAATCTTATGAATCTTTACGTCGACGAATGCCATTACAGAGATGGGGTACTTCTGACGAAATTGCTTCAGTAATCAATTTTTTGATTTCTACTCAAGCAAGCATTGTTACGGGAGCGGTGGTTACAGCAGATGGAGGTATGAGTGCAAATGCAGGACAATTCCTTCCAAAGGAGAAACCATGAATACACATCCAGAAAATTATGAAGATGTAACCGTTTATGATCTAGATGCAAGTGCCGAAGAAGAGCTTCTTCTAGGTCATAATGAATGTACGTTCATGTGGGCTAACAAAGAAGGTTGGCCTGTGGGCGTAATAATGTCGTACGTTTGGCGCAAAGGAAGTTTTTGGTTAACTGCATCTGCTCAACGAGCCCGTATTCATGCTGTTCGCCGAGACCCCAGAGTCTCTATATGTGTAACAAGTACCGGATCTCCTTTGCCTAGGAATAAGACAGTTACTTGGAAAGGACTGTGCACGGTTCACGATTCTGAAGAAGTTAAAGAATGGTTTTATCCAGAATTGTCGAAGGCGCTTCGCGGTGATGGGGAAGCAGCTGAATGGTTCGCTAAATTTCTTGATTCGCCTAGAAGAGTGGTTCTAGAAGTTAAACCCACACAACGGATTGCTTATGACGGAGAAAAAATGGGTATTGACACACAAGCTTGGATTAAGAGAGCAAAAGAAACCCAAAATTAAGAAACCCGATTCTATTCACACCATTCGCTTAG
>DBNM01000137.1:0-2606 GCA_002299135.1 Candidatus Neomicrothrix sp. UBA672
TATTGCGTTTTCTTTTGTATCAAAAATGATCGTAGAGAAAATATCTCCAACTGCAGATTCAAAAGCCTTTTCGAAGCCGGTATCGATTTCAATTAAATCTTTCAAAAACCCGAGGCTCCCGCTACTTGTTACTGTCTGTTTATCTGTCGAAATTTGACCGATACTGCTAATTGCCTGGGTCAAAGCCTCTATCTCTATTCGCGTGCCTCTTAAATCTGCTTTTGCTTCTGCTAATTCTTCCCATGCGGAATTGCGAATATTTCTTTGTCTCTTTACGTCTTCTTGATCATTAATGATGCTCTCTGTTAAAGCCTCATTTTCTTGTCTTGCTGAACTCAGGTCGCTAGTTAGTGAGCTTAATTTTTTGTTGAGTTCTATTTCTGGTTGTTTGACTTCATCCAACTTTGCTTGGAAACGATTTTTTTCAGACTCTTTTTGATCGACGGAAGCTTTTAGAACACCTAATTCTCCACGTATCTCTGAAGCACGACCTCCAATTACAGGAACCCCATCAGCCCAATCAGTTTTAAATGTTGCCCAATCATCTGTTAATTCTTCTTCCAGCTGTTTCAAGGTTTCAATCTCGGGGGAAAGCAATTCTGCTTCTTTGGTTAAACTTTCCTCTTCTTTTTTTGCTTTAATCAGTTCAACCTCTAATCCAGCTATTACTTCTGATGACACGAGAGTGTCACGATCTCGTTCTATTCCTTTTTGGCGTTCCAGTAAAACTGCTTTTAAACCTCGCGCTCGTTCTCTGAGAGCTTCGAAACGAACTAATTGGTCACCCAAATCGTCCTCTCCTCTTGAAGTTAACTCGCTTTCAGCTGTTGAAATTTCAGTTTCGAAGCGTTTTAGTTCGTTAACGCTGAGAGTTTCCTGTTTGGCGAGATCTGATCGTCTCTCTGACTCGCTTGAAGCTAGGTTCTTCAATTCGTGGAATTCTTTACTGAATCGGAATAGGCGAAGAGATTTTAATTCTTCCAAGAAATTGCCATGTTTTCTCGCTGCTTCTGCTTGTCTTTCTAATGGTTTTAGTTGTCGTTTCACCTCACGCTGCATGTCACCAAGTCGGTCAAGGTTCGAACCTGTTGAATCAAGTCGTCTTTCTGCCTTTTCTTTCCTCTTTCGGAATTTCAATATTCCTGCGGCATCTTCGATGATCGAACGGCGATCTTCTTCTCGTGCATTTAGAACCGCGTCTATTTGCCCCTGTGAGATGATTACGTGTTGTTGCCGTCCGACACCAACGTCGGAAAGCAACTCTTGGATATCAAGCAGTCTGCATGGTGACCCGTTAAGTGAATATTCACTTTCTCCGCTTCTAAAAAGAGTTCTTGTGATAGTAATTTCTGGAAAATCTAAAGCAAGACTGCTATCAGAATTGTCGATCGTAAGTGACACCTCGGCTCTTCCAAGAGCGCTTCTTTCAGTCGTCCCAGCAAAAATCACATCATCCATTCGTTGTGATCTCACCGCACTCGGGGCCTGTGCCCCCAAAACCCACGCGACGGCATCCACAACGTTGGATTTACCGCTTCCATTTGGTCCAACAACAGCAGTTACACCTGGTTCGAGGTCAAGTGTCGCTGAGTCAGCGAAAGACTTAAAGCCTTTTATTGTTAGACGTTTCAAGAACACTTACGCGACCATAGTCAGTAAGCAAAGACTCTTGGTTTCATTCAGAAAAAATTTTAGTTTTTGTGGTTATCGACATTCAGACTTGTGTTTCACAAAAAAATGTCCAACGTCCTTTGTGTTTTGCTTTTTGAACTGGTTTTTTACTTGTAGGACTGAACAAACCTTCTCTTCCGTAAACCGCCAAATGTTCAGCGAATCCACCAGGTTCTCCGAAGACGTCAACGAATTGTCTTTCTTCAATTGAAGTTCCACGGTATTTAACTGCTTCTACGATCACCTCAACCACTGAGCGGTAAAGACGCCTGACCTCTTGTATCGAGAGAGAATCACTTTGTCGGTCATATCGTAATCCTGCATGAAAAAGAATCTCATCGCTGTAGATGTCGCCCACACCTACAACTACTGATTCATCACACAAAAGAGACTTCAAGTCAATCGATTCTCCTTCTCTCAGCACACGCTTTGCGAATTCAGTCCATGGTTCTGGCTCTACTGCTGGATCCATTCCCATAAGTTTGAACTCTGGAAATTTCTCTTCGACGAATTCAGGGTCTTCCAGATCCTCTAGTGAAAATACGCTGACTTTCGAGCTTTCTTCGGGGTCTACAAGCCTTAATTGACCTCCTACTGTGAAGGTAATTTTCAAAACGGTATCTTTATCAGTGGCATCTTTCGTGGCATGTCTTCTTAATGACGCACCGACTCCCAGCTTTATAAAAAGAAGTTTTTTCTTCTCTAATTCAGTCATTATGTAAAGGCCTTTTCGTTCTACCAAACCCAATTTTGTGCCAACTAGTTCCGAGTTGAATGCCTTCTTGTTTTTGGAACCTTCGATAACAGCGAATGAGGAAACGTCAACTGCTTTAATTTTTCTTCCTCCTATTTCACGATCAAGATCACGTCTAATCGTTTCAATCTCTGGGAGTTCTAGAGGGAGACTCAATTCTTTTCCCCTTTCTCTTCAAAAT
>DBNM01000137.1:2935-9769 GCA_002299135.1 Candidatus Neomicrothrix sp. UBA672
TTCTCTTCAAAATCAAAAAAACTATATGCCAGATTTGCTACTGCTTGCTCGGCTTTCTTCTTAGAAGTCCCATAAGTAGGGCCGAATCTATGAGTACCTATCTCAACCGTCGCGCAAAAGCGTTTTTCATGATCAGGGCCATCAGCATCAACAAAATAAATTGGTGCTGGTTCTGATATTCGCACTGTTAACTCCTGCAATCGCGTTTTATAGTCCATAAAACCTGGTTCCAATGCTGTTAAAGCAATTTTTTCAGAAAACAGTTTTTCCACTACCAATTTTGCACTTTCTATTCCTCCATCTAAGAAAACCGCACCTAAAAGCGCTTCGAAAGAATCAGCGAGAATGGATTCTTTTTGACGTCCCTGTGCTGACTCTTCACCGACACCTAAAGCGACTGCATCGCCAAGATAAATTTCTTGGGCGACTTCACAAAGAGCTTGTGAACTAACGACACCGGATCTGATTTTTGCGAGATCGCCTTCTGGTTTATCTGGATAGTTTTCAAAAACATTTTTTGCCACCAATAAACCCAAGACCGCGTCTCCAAGAAATTCAAGTCGTTCATTAGAATTTCCCTTATTTTCTGAACACCAAGATCTATGTCTTAAGGCATTGGACAAAATCTCGACGTCATTGAATTTATAGCCGATTCCTTCTTCGAGTTTCAGTCGAGTCTCTTTTTCAAGGACTGGCTGTTTCCCGATTTCCGGATTAGTCGAAACGAGAGACGACATAGTCAACGGCATCTCGCACTGTCCTAAGGTCTTCCAGGTCATCATCGTCGATCCTGAAACCGGAAGAACGTTCGCTTAATTCCTCTTCTAAAGCTTCCACTAGTTCGATCAAAGCAAGAGAATCTGCTCCAAGGTCATCAGCGAATGAAGCGCCTTCTGCGATACCAGCAGGTTCTATTTCAAGAATATCTGCTAAACGTTCTCTCACAAGGTCTAAGACCTCATCACGCTCGATTGGGGCGCCTTCCATATGGGTTTCTGCGGGCAAAAGAACTCCTTGCTTTTTGGCTGGTGATTTCTCCAGCGTGTACTCATCCTAGCCGAGTGTCAAGTTTTAAGCTTGTGGAGCTAGATTTATTGAAATTTAATCAAATTAGCTGAAAGAGGATCTTAAACTTTCGACGATGTTGGCCTCATCCATTTCAGCAGCAACTTTTATAGCGTTTTCAATAGCTAAAGATCCTGAAGAGCCATGGCTAATAATGCAAA
The DNA here is from genome assembly GCA_002299135.1 of Candidatus Neomicrothrix sp. UBA672. Lineage (GTDB taxonomy): Bacteria > Actinomycetota > Acidimicrobiia > Acidimicrobiales > MedAcidi-G1 > MedAcidi-G1. The sequence goes on from DBNM01000137.1 coordinate 4,162, forward strand.
CACCTTTCACTCCAAGGAGCATCGCTCCTCCATAGGTGTCTGGGTGAAAGAGTTTAAATAATTCATCAAGTTCAGGTCCTAAAATTTCCAGAGCTGATGTCGCTTCTTCCCGTGAAGTCATTTTTTCCAACATTGTTGAAAAGAATGTCTTCATGGTTCCTTCGATTGTCTTTAAAGCAACATTTCCTGTAAAGCCATCTGTTACTGCTACGTCAGCCGCGTCAGTAAGCAGGTCTCTTCCTTCTATATTGCCGACAAAAGAGCCGCCGTTGAATTGCGCTGTTGAGAAGCTCTCAAAAGACTCTTTAATCAAAGGGCTACCTTTCCCTGGTTCTTCACCGATGGAAAGCAGGGCGACGCGTGGTTCCTTTATGCCAAGTCTGTGCTGTGCGAAAACTGCACCCATTTGACCGAATTGGAGCAACCATTCCGCACTGCATTCAGAATTAGCCCCTGAATCCAAAAGGACAGTCGGAGTTCCACCAGGTGCCGGCAATAAAGTAGCAATCGCTGGACGAGCAATGTTTTTTATACGACCCATTCTCAATAGCGCGCTAGCCATTGTCGCTCCAGTGTTCCCGGCGCTCACCATCGCAGATGCTACTCCGTCTCTAACTGCCTCCGCTGCCCGCACAAGAGAAGAGTCTTTCATTTGCCGTACACTTGATCCCGGTTCTGCATCCATTTCGATGACTTCTGATGCTGGCAAAATTGGAATTTCCGTAATTCCTTCTAACACTTCAGGTTTTCCGACTAGCAAGACAGGAATTCCATGATCGTCTATAGCTTTTTGAGCCCCAGCGATTATTTCGTGCGGAGCGTTATCACCGCCCATAGCGTCTACTGCAACAGGGAGCAATTTGATTCCTTTAACCTTGTATTAAACGTTTTGTAAAACCGTGAAAAAGTCCACAATTTTCAGTCAACGTCAACAACCTGTCTTCCGGCGTACCAGCCGCAATTAGAGCAAATCCGATGAGGCCTTTTAATGGATCCGCAACGCTGACAGAGACTCCGAGCTGATTGCCGTATAGGCCAAGCTGATGCTCTTCTACTTCTACCTTTTGCCTTTGAAGTTTTTTTCTTTGGGACAGCCATTACTGCTTTTCCTTGAGTTTTGCTTTTTTGCTCTACCTTTGGGAGCAAACTTAGGCTAGCGCAACCGTGAGTGAACTGATACCAGATTCAGGATTCTATTTGTTCCTTGAATTGATTATTCCTTCAGACGGTCCAGAACCGCCCACCTTGGATCACCTTTTTCGTCATTTCGCAAGTTTGCCGGATTTTCTACCACCGGAAACTCCTCCGGTTTAGAGCCCTGACAAGAAGAGTTGCATAAAGGTGATAAAGGTAAAGCTAAAAGAACAGCGTCTCTTATCAAAGGTTCCAAATTGAGATCCGATTCACCGAAGAAATAAACGTCCGCTTTCTCACTTACTTCAATTCCTTTTTCATCAAACGTTTTTCCTTCTTCGACAAAATTTTCGTTGACGTTTAACTTCAATTCGCCTTGAACAGGTTCAAGACACCTACGGCAGTCGGCAGTCCATTCTGCACAAAGTAGACCTTGTACGTTGATTTTGTTCCCGTCAGGAGTCAACTCGAGAGCAACTTCAACTTTCCCTTCATTAATTTTTGAAAGACCTATTTGAAGATCTTTAAGAGAAGTTATGAGAGAGATTTCTCTTGGTTGTTCGCCGCCTCTTCGAATAGCTGCTAAAGGTATGCACAGGTTTTCTATTTCAGTGTCCACTAGAGGTCAGCATCATCTTGGTCGAAAAGAAAAGCTTCTGAGTGAGAATCAGATAGGTCTTTAGCTTCTATTTCTTCTGATATCAATTTCTCTTTTTCTCTATCCAGTTCTGTCTCCTGAAGGCGAAGACGACCTGCCGTGACAGTATCTTTTGTCGTCGCTAGGACCCTTTCAAAACTGCCGAGTTTTTGGTCGCAGTATTCTTCGGTTTGTCTTCGCATTCGAATAGTTTCTTCTCGTGCCGCCTCCACCATCTGCCGTGCTCTCATCTCAGCGTTTCTGACAACTTCCGTTCTTTGCACAAGTCTTTCTGCTCTTGCTCTAGCTAATTCGAGGATTTCATCGCCTTCACGTCTCACTTTTGTTAAAAATTCTTCTCGTTCTTTCAAAAGCCACCTTGCTGCCCTTACCTCTTCCGGGAGTCTTGATATGGCTTCGTCTACCATTGCTAAAAGTTCTTCTTGGTTGACCATCGATGAGGAGGATAATGGCATGGGTTTGGCTGACGCCACAACTTCTCGAATCTGACGGAAGATAGCTTCTACCTGAGGCGGCCTATAGGGGTCCGGAGTTGTTGGTGTGGGGTCGGGAAAAACTGAGTCGTCCAAAATTAAGACTTTCCTTCTAAGTGTTTCTGCACCAACTCGGGAACCATCTGTGACACATCTCCACCGAGTTTTATGACTTCGCGAATAAGTCTTGAAGCTAAAAATGAGCTCCGTGAAGCTGAAGGCAAAAACAAGGTTTGCACTCCGGAAAGAGCGGTGTTCATTTGAGCCATTTGCAGTTCAGATTCAAAATCAGAAACAGCCCTCAGTCCTTTTATTATGAAGTCAGCTCCCACTTCAGTTGCTAAATCGACGACCAGACCATTGAACTTTGTGGTTCGCACGTTTGGAAGGTGTTTAAGGCTCTCTCCTATCAAAAACATTCGTTCTTCCAAGTCAAATAAGCCATCGCCTTTTGATGGATTCACTAGAGCAGCCACAACCACTTCATCAAAGAGATCAGAAGCTATTTCTGCAAGTTCAACATGTCCGTTGTGTATCGGGTCAAAAGATCCTGGATATAAGACACAAGCCATTTTTAATAAACCCCCTGGCATTCACTGCCAAATCGTTGACTAAAAGCTAATCGGTACATTATTTATTTTGGGTCGATTATTACTACTACGCTACTCCCATACTGGCGTATGGAGTCAACATGCCACTTAGGACCTGGATCTATTTCTCTATTTGATTCGATTACTACGATTCCGGGCTGTTTTTGACAGAGTGCGTCTAGGAGTTCAGACCAATTCTCAAAGCCGTAAGGAGGGTCTAAAAGCACTAAATCCGAAGGTTTTGAACTTTTTTGCAACCAGTTCACTGAATCCTCTTTGACAATTTCTGCTTTTTTTTCAAATCCTGATTTTTTTAAGTTCTCTCTTACCAGTTCTAAACTTTCAGACGATTTGTCGACAAATGTTGCTTTTTTAGCTCCACGTGAGAGAGCTTCTATGCCTAAGGCACCCGTACCCGCGAAAAGATCTAGGACTTCAGCTTCTTCAACTGCAGAACGGCTGTGTAAAGAATTAAAAATTGCTTCCTTCGCTCTATCAGAAGTAGGTCTTATATCTACTCCTTTTGGAGCGGATAGACGTGTACCTCTTGCTGTTCCAGCCACTACTCTCATATTCTCACACTTCCAAAAATTCAAAAATCAAGCCGGATCTTCTTTCCTTATTCAAATAAAGGGTCTCTCCACATTAGTGGAACTATCGGACCGTTCTTCAAGGTAATTTCACCAATGACTTTAAAGCCATGTTTTTCATAGAGAGCTACATTTTCAGGGTTACTGGACTCCAGATAGGCGGGTATTTTATCCTTATCACAAGTTTCCGTAATTTCGGCTATAAGAGCAGAAGCTAAACCTTTGCCACGTGCTTCAGGACGCGTACCTATGAAGGCCAAGTACCAATGTTTTGTTTCAGGTTTGGCTTCAAAAAGAGGGCCCAAATTAACGAGGCGGTCACTGATCCATTGTTCGCCCAACACAGTGACTACAGCAGCAATAACTCCTGAATAGGAAGAATCGTTTTCAGAGTCTTTTTCGGGCGACTCCCAAAGAGCGGCTGCCGATTTTTCATATCCAGAAGGAAGTAATAACAGGTCAGTTTCTGTTCTAGATGCCAGACGGTTTGCAAAAAAAGCTGAAAGTAATAGAGGTCTGTATTCTTCGTCTTCAAATAAATATGACAGAACAGGGTCTTCGAGAAACGCCTCTGTTAGAGAAGCGACTGCATCTGGATATTGTTTTGGGTCAGCAACACAGGTTTGAGCGCTCTCCATTGACATATTCCTTTCATGACTTAAGAAGATAGTCTGCCTCAGATTCACCTAGAAAAAGAGTCACTTCTTCAGCTAGTTCTTTGATGGAGGCAAGATCTCGTTCCATGAGAATCTCAGAGGCTTCCATTCTTGCGATTTCAACCCATTCTTTGTCTCGGCGAAGCGAAGCCAAACGCAAGTCATTTCGACCTTTCTGCCTTTCCCCCATCACGGTTCCTTCACCTCTTAGCTCAAGATCCACTTCAGCAAGTTCGAAGCCGTCGGTAGTGCGGACCATCGCTTTTATTCTCTCTTCCGCTTCTTTTGTCGTTGCGCCACCTACCAGGAGGCATTGACTTGGGTGCTCACCTCTCCCCACTCGCCCGCGGAGTTGATGAAGTTGAGCTATCCCGAAGCGGGCGGCATCCAAAATGACCACAATGGAGGCGTTCGGCACATCAACACCCACCTCTATTACAGTGGTCGCCACCAACACATCGATTTTTCCTGCCCTGAAAGAACTCATCGTTTCTTCTTTTTTATCTTTGTCCAGTCGTCCGTGTAGCAATCCCAGTTCTAAACCTTTTAAAGGACCGTCGCTTAAATCTTTGTAAACCTCTTCAGCTGAATGGACTTCCAACTTTTCAGAATCTTCTATCAGTGGGCAAACGACATACGCTTGTCTACCGCTTTCTACCTCTTGTTTTACAGTCTCCCAAACATTTGCATCGTCGGCTTCCCACCTTGTGACTATTGGTATGCGACCTGGAGGTAATTCATCTAGAACTGACACATCGAGGTCTCCATAAACAGTCATTGCTGCAGTTCGCGGTATTGGAGTCGCAGTCATTACTAAAATGTCGGGAACTCTTCCATCGACGTTTTTTTCTTTTAAAGTTGCGCGCTGTTCAACCCCGAACCTGTGTTGTTCATCTATCACTACAGCCCCTAACGAATTAAAAGAAACGCTTTCTTGTATAAGGGAGTGTGTTCCGATAATGAAGTCGACTGTCCCGTCTTCAAGCCCACGATTTATTCTCTTTCGGTCAACGGTAGATGTTCGATTTGTTAAAAGATCAACTTGTAACGGTCTATCTCCGAGAAGTGTGCTTGAGTCCTCAACAATTAGGTCGCCTAAAAATTTTGAAATACCTAAATAATGTTGCTCCGCGAGTACTTCTGTTGGAGCCATTAAGGCACCTTGATGGCCTCCCTCCACAGCTTTTAGAAGTGTAAAAACAGCGACGATCGTTTTCCCTGAACCCACGTCTCCCTGGAGTAATCGATGCATTGGTATTTCTTTTTTTAAGTCTTCACGAATTTCGTTCATCACTCGTTTTTGAGATTCGGTTAGCTGGAAAGAAAGTTTTTTAAAAAAAGACTCCACCAAATTTTCTTCGCTCGAGTGATTAATTCCAATTGAAGTTTTTTCAATTATTTTTTTACGTTGCAACAGCTCAAGTTGAATTCTAAAAAGCTCATCGAATACAAGCCTTCTTCTTGCCTCGGCCACCTCGCTCATTGAATCAGGTCGATGGATCCCCTT
>DBNM01000100.1:0-810 GCA_002299135.1 Candidatus Neomicrothrix sp. UBA672
AATCCAGAGATCCTGAAACAATATTTCGGCAAAGTGATACCACCAAACGATAATAAGTTCTCTGCGCTCAATTCTGCAGTCTGGAGCGGGGGATCTTTCATCTACGTTCCACCAGGGGTGAAGGTTGAAATGCCACTCCAGGCATACTTCAGAATTAATGCAGAGAATATGGGCCAGTTCGAACGGACCTTAATAATTGCAGATGAAGGTTCCGAGGTTCACTACATAGAGGGCTGTTCAGCCCCTGTTTACACTACGGACTCCTTGCATTCTGCCGTAGTTGAAATAATCGTTAAACCATCTGCGAGAGTCACCTATACGACAATTCAAAACTGGTCAAACAACGTTTATAACCTCGTGACTAAAAGAGCAGTAGTCGAAGAAGAGGGTCGTATGGAATGGATAGACGGAAATATAGGATCCCAGCTAACGATGAAATACCCCGCAGTTGTTATGACAGGTCCAAAAGCATCAGGTGAGGTCTTATCAGTGGCATACGCAGGTTCGGGACAGCATCAAGATGCAGGGGCAAAAATGACTCACGCAGCACCTGAAACATCTTCAAAAATTATTTCTAAGTCAATCTCCAAAGACGGAGGGAGAACTAGCTACAGAGGTTTGGTAAGGGTTGAAGACGATGCTTATGGCTGCAAAAGCCACGTTCAGTGTGACGCTCTAATTCTAGACGATGAAAGCGTTTCAGATACATACCCATACATGGAGGTTGGAACTTCAGATGCTGTTATTGGTCACGAAGCAACCGTTTCAAAAGTAGCTGATGAACAACTCTTTTATTTGATGAGCAGAGGC
>DBNM01000100.1:1163-2225 GCA_002299135.1 Candidatus Neomicrothrix sp. UBA672
TGGTTGTAAATGGATTTATTGAACCAGTGACTAAGACTCTCCCAATGGAATATGCAGTTGAATGGAGTCGTTTGATCGAATTGCAGATGGAAGGCTCTGTAGGTTAAATAAATTACTGAGACCACTTCAAATGGCATACTGTTTATATGCCCATGAGAGAAGACTGTAAACAGTTTGAAAGTAGAAGCTATCCCAACGGCGAAACTGTTAGAAAATGCAATTTAGATAAGGCTCCTGAGGCACCTTGGCGATGTCCAGAAGATTGCGATTCATTCGAAAAAAGAAGAGTTGATGTAAATTGGAGCTACGGAAGCCTAATCACACCGGAAACACCGAAAGAACCATCAAGTTTAGGAGAAGATCAAAGTATCTCAGCATTACTGGATGCAGCAGAAGATGTGATAAACGAGGCAGGTCCTAGAGTTTTGGCAGAACTTGAAAAGCAAAAGTCTAAAAAAGGACGCGCAAGGCTAAAGAAGATCTCACGAAATTCGAAAAAGAAACGAAGGAAAAAATAAATCGACCATTGGATATTTAATATTAAAAACCCAGTGATGCTGAAAGTTTTCTTTCGGATAGTCTGAATCTCTCAAATGCAAGACACAAAAGTTAGATTCGACCTTCCAGGGAATGAGCTTATGCCCGAACTTTTAGGGCAGGGCGACGAGCTTTTGCAGATAATAGAGACCTCTTTTCCTGAGACAAAGATTCATGTGCGCGGCAACCAGATTGCTATTGACGGCGAAAGTGCAATCCTGATAGAGCAGATATTTCGCGAAATGACAAGAATGCTTGAAAGAGGACTACCACTCGATGCAAATGTTCTCAATAAGACAATTGAAATGGTTAAAGAAGACGAGAATCCATCTGAAATATTAACGACTGAGTTACTTATAACAGCAAGAGGGAAACCAGTCAGAGCTAAATCTTCAGGGCAAAAGAATTATCTGGATATCGCGAGTAAAAACATCATCACATTTGCCATAGGTCCGGCAGGAACCGGAAAAAGCTGGTTAGCCGTAGCACTAGCGGTCAGTGCGATGCAAAAAGGTGAAGTTGACC
>DBNM01000100.1:2616-3951 GCA_002299135.1 Candidatus Neomicrothrix sp. UBA672
GACTTAATGGCAAAAGTTGATCCCTATTTTCGACCTCTTTACGATGCACTTTTCGACATGCTTGATCCTGAAAAAGCAGAAAGACTACTTGAAAGAGGTCAAATAGAAGTTGCACCGCTCGCTTTTATGAGGGGAAGAACTCTTAACAACAGTTTCGTAATTCTTGATGAGGCACAAAATACGACACCAGAACAAATGAAAATGTTCCTAACAAGAATTGGCTTCGGATCACGAGTAATAGTTACTGGTGACGCAAGTCAAATAGATGTACCTGGTGGGCGAAGTGGAATTGAAGGCTTAGAAAATATATTTTCCGGAATAGATGGTTTGGGCTTTGTGAAACTTGGGGCTCGAGATGTCGTAAGGCATAAAATAGTCCAAGACATAGTTCAAGCTTACGAAAATGCCGGTAGACAATTCAAAAAAAATAACGGTACTAAGTAACTTGCTCAAAGAAACACCAGAAGCCGACGATGCAACTTATATCGGTGTAATAGATAAGAGACTAGAAAAGAATAGTGAAATAAACCTCGAAGCTTTGGAGAAATTCGCTAAAAAAATCGTTGAAGAAACCGCTCCAACTAAAAGACCACTGGAAATGAATGTGATTCTTTTAGATTCAGAAGAAATTTCTGCACTAAACGAAAAACATCTATCGAAAACAGGACCAACCGACGTATTAGCTTTTCCAATAGATGAACCAGATAGTGAAACAGACGACACTGTCTATCTAATGGGTGATGTTTGCATATGTCCCGAAGTGGCAGCTCACCAAGCGGAAGAGAAAGATCTAAATTTTGAAGATGAAATTGCTCTTCTTTTAACACACGGGATACTTCATCTATTGGGGTATGACCATTATGAAGAGACAGCAGAAGTTGAAATGAAAAAAATGGAAAAAATCCTTATCGAACGTCATGTAAAACATTTAAGAGTTAACGATGTTTAGCAATCTGACTAAAAGGTTTTTGAAACCGAAGGAAAGCAGAATCGTCTCTGAAGATGAACTCTTAGAAACTGCCAAAAAAGCCCTCGAGTCGAAATCGATAGAAAACGATGAACATGAACTGATTGAATCGGTGTTGGCATTCGGTGACACTCTGGTACGAGAGGTAATGACACCACGACCCGACATTGTCAGTGTCCCTGACAACTTCACTGTCTCTGCTGCCATGGAAGTCGCTGTTTTGAATGGTTTTTCACGTGTACCCGTGAGTAGCGAAAATTTAGATGAAATAGTAGGAGTAGTTTTTGCAAAAGACATGATGGAAGCTCAACTGGATGGGGACGGTGGAATCTTGGTAAAAACCCTGGCGCGTTCACCACAGTTCATCC
>DBNM01000100.1:4088-11919 GCA_002299135.1 Candidatus Neomicrothrix sp. UBA672
AGTTCGACAGCGAAGAGGCGCTTGCGGAACCCCTAATTGGCGGAGGTTTACGCGTCCACGGAAGAATGCCAGTCGACGAACTGAATGAACTACTAGGAGGTGTCTTACCAGAAGGTGATTGGGATACTTTGGGAGGTCTGATATTTGATGCACTGGGGCATGCTCCAGNNCTGGCGCGTTCACCACAGTTCATCCCAGAAACAAAAAAAGCTGGATTACTGCTACGCGAAATGCAATCTAATCACTACCACTTAGCGATTGTTATTGATGAATACGGAGGGACAGCGGGACTGGTCACCTTAGAAGATCTATTAGAAGAGGTAGTGGGAGAGATAGTTGATGAGTTCGACAGTGAAGAGGCGCTCGCTGAACCCCTCATTGGGGGAGGCTTACGTGTTCACGGGCGAATGCCAGTTGACGAGTTGAATGAACTATTAGGAGGAGTCTTACCAGAAGGTGATTGGGACACACTTGGAGGCCTTATCTTTGATGCACTGGGGCATGCCCCAGAAGCAGGAGAAAATGTAGATATAGCAGAACACCATTTTGTAGTTGAAAAAGTAGTTGGCAGGAGGATAACTCAGGTCAGGGTCACGGCGCCAGGTCAATAGATGGATGACATCACGGAAAGTCATTCGACTATAAAAGTGCCAGATGGCCACATTTCAGGTTTTGTGAGCTTAGTAGGTAGACCTAATGTCGGTAAGTCAACTTTATTGAATGCTTTTTTCGAAAAAAAAATAGCGATCGTTTCGGATAAACCACAAACAACTCGCACAGAAATAAGGGGTGTTCTTACAGGTCCTAAATTTCAGATTGTTTTTTGCGATACTCCTGGTATTCATAAACCAAGAACTCTTCTTGGTACGAGATTGAATGACACAGCCCGTTTCACATTAAAGGAAATTGATTTAGTTCTTTTTGTAGTAGAGGCTGATTCATCAATTGGAAAAGGGGACAGGTTTATCGCTGAATCCTTACCTGTTGAAAAAACTATTCTAGTTCTTAACAAAATAGACAAAGTCAAAAGCGGCAGAATATTGACACAACTGAATGAAGCTGCAGAGTTCTCTTTTGCTGAGTATTTCCCAATTTCCGCTTCAACGGGAGAAGGAGTTTCAGAATTATTGGGACATATCAAGACAAAACTGCTTCCTGGGCCGCGTTACTTTCCTGAAAATATGGAAACTGACTTTTCTGAGTCTTTTTGGGTTGCAGAACTAGTTCGAGAACAACTTCTTTCAGAAGTTCGTGAAGAATTACCACATTCGATAGCAACACGAGTCACAGAATGGGACTGGCCACGCATCCGATGCGAGATCTTAGTAGAGAGAAATTCGCAAAAAGGAATAGTAATCGGGCACAAAGGCGAAGTTTTAAAAAAGGTCGGAACTGAGGTAAGAAAACAACTAGAAGATGGGGCGTTCATTGAATTGGTGGTGAAAGTTGAAAAAGATTGGCAAAAGCATCCGCGCTCGCTTGATCGTTTCGGATATTGAAATGCAAACCTTAATTCCGATTTCCTGCGTGGCTATTAGACAGATAGCTTCAAAGTTGTGACACCCGAAAACCTGGACCCAAAATTCATACCTAAACACATAGCTTGTGTGATGGATGGCAATGGTCGCTGGGCAGAAAAGAGAGGACTAAAAAGAACAGACGGGCATACAGAAGGAGAAAAATCTCTTTTTGATGTTGTGGAGGGTGCCATTGAAATTGGAGTCGAATGGTTTACCGTATTTGCCTTTTCAACCGAGAATTGGAAACGCCCAGCAAAAGAAGTTCAGTTTTTACTTGACTTCAACGAACAGATAATTATCCAACGACAAGAAGAATTAAATGAAAGAAATGTGAGGATTTGTTTTCTTGGTCGTCGCGATGGGAAAGTTCCAAAAAGAATCGTTAAAAGGATGGAAGAGGCCGAGAAGCTCACAAAAAGTAATACTGGTCTGACTTTCACTGTTGCTTTCAATTACGGGGGAAGAGCAGAAATTGTTGATGCTGTTCAAAAGGTGATTGATTCAGGAGTCAAAAAGGTTACAGAGAAAACGATAGAGAGAAATCTTTATAACCCTGAAATGCCTGATCCGGACCTGGTAATAAGAACTTCTGGGGAATCCAGAGTTTCCAATTTTCTGCTTTGGGAATTGGCCTATAGCGAACTTGTATTTAGCGATACTTTGTGGCCAGATTTCTCCCGTAAAGATTTGTTTAATGCGATAAAAGAATTTCAAGACAGAGATCGGCGATTCGGCGGCCTTGGTGGAAGTTAAGAATGTCTCTTTACCGTGATCAAGGAATAGTCGTCCGCACATGGAAACTCGGTGAAGCAGACCGGATTATCGTAATCATTACAGAAGGCAACGGAAAAGTCAGAGTTGTTGCTAAGGGTGTAAGAAAAACACGAAGCAAATTCGGTGGACGATTGGAACCCACAAGTCATGTTGCGTTGCAGCTATTTAGAGGTAAAAGCGATTTAGGGATAGTTACACAAGCTGAGACAATAGACCGGTTCCAAAATATTAGATCTAATCCTGATTTGTTTAGCGATGCTTCTTCAATGTTGGAGGTTGTAGATCATGTAGCGCCTGATGAATCACCAGATCCGATTCGCTACAAAATGCTCCTTGGAGCCCTGCGGACACTAGACGAAAAATCCCCCCCTTTGCTTGTCCCGGCATTCTTTTTGAAATTACTTGATCATGAAGGGTTGGCACCTGAATTGGGTTTCTGTGTCAAGTGTTTAGATACAGAAAATCTTGTTTCAATATCTGTTAGCGAAGGTGGAGTTTTCTGTATCAAATGTAAACGGGGAAAAAGTATTTCAGATACATCCATCGCTGTAATGCGAGCAATTTTAGGCGGTGCATTGAATCAAGCACTTGAAGTGGAGGATTCAAAAACTATTTCGGAAATAGACCGAATTGCTTCTGAGGCTGTGGAGTTTCACTTGGAAAGAAAAATAAGATCACGAAGAGTTATGGATACTTAGTAAATATTTCAAGATGAACCTCTGTTGGCTAGTACGCTTCGATCATGGGTGTTAACAAAGAGGAACTTTTCGACAAAGTTGTAAACCTTTCAAAACGAAGAGGTTTTGTATTCCAGTCAGCAGAAATTTACGGCGGCTTTAGATCCACTTACGACTATGGACCTGTAGGGGTTTTGTTACTGCGAAATGTGAAAGAGCAATGGTGGCGCTCGATGGTTCAGTTCCGTCAAGATGTGGTTGGTTTAGATGCAGCAATCCTTTCGCCTCCTTCCATATGGGAGGCATCAGGACACCTGACAAATTTCACAGACCCTTTAGTCGACTGTCGCGAGTGTGGGTCGCGCTTTCGTCAGGACAAACTTGAAGACCCTAACAGCTGTCCTGCTTGTGGCTCGAAATCTTCTTTCACTGAAGCGAGACAATTCAATCTGATGTTTAAGACGAACGCAGGACCTGTAATAGATTCTGCTGCTGAAGTTTATTTACGACCTGAGACTGCTCAAGGTATGTTTACCAATTTCACAAACGTTTTAAATACAAGCAGAAAAAAACCACCTTTTGGAATTGCCCAAATAGGTAAGTCGTTCCGTAATGAAATAACGCCTGGAAACTTTGTTTTCCGAACTAGGGAATTTGAACAGATGGAAATGGAATATTTCGTCCCGCCAGCAGACTCTGACAAATGGTTTGAATACTGGTGCAAGGAGAGAATGGATTGGTACTTGAACTTAGGCATGAAAGAAGATTCACTAAGATTAAGAATTCACGACTCAGATGAATTGAGTCATTACTCGAGAGCAACCTCTGACATAGAGTTCTCCTTTCCATGGGGTTGGGATGAATTGGAAGGAATTGCGAATAGAACTGACTATGACTTGAACCAACACGCTCAAGCTTCAGGAAATAAACTCGAATATAACGATTCAGGTACGGGTGAGAGATATGTTCCACATGTTATAGAACCCGCTGCTGGAGCCACTCGAACAGCAATGGCATTTTTAATGGATGCTTATGAAGAGGAAGAGGTAAATGGCGAAGTGCGTAATGTCCTGAAATTGGATCACCGTCTTTCCCCATACAAGGTTGCTGTTCTGCCTCTTTCAAAAAAAGACGAACTGATTGAGCCCTCAAAGGAAGTGCTTAACCTCGTTCAACCACACTGGATGTGCGATTACGATCAGACACAAGCGATTGGTCGTCGTTACAGACGTCAAGACGAAATAGGAACGCCTTATTGCGTCACAATTGATTTTGAAACTCTAGAAGACAAAGCGGTAACAGTTAGAGAGCGAGATTCGATGCATCAAGACCGTGTTTCGATAAATGAACTTGTTGAATACTTGTCATCTCGCTTAGTTCCATAGCCGTAATTATGGAAAAGGAACACACCCTTGACTGGCTAATAGATTTAGTTGAAAATGCCAAGTCAATAAATACTGAAGAAGTAAAGAAAAATGCTGTCGCATCAGTACCAACTTCATTAGTTGAATCATTAATGCATAACGTCGCTTCAACAAAACCTTCAAAAGAATTGAAACTTCTCGGAAAGGGAGTACCTGCAAGCCCCGGTGCGGCAACTGGAGTTGTATGTTTCTCCAGCGACTCAGTTCTTGATGCCACAGATGAAGGCGAAAAGGTAATTCTTGTATGCAATGAAACGAGCCCAGCAGATGAGATAGGTATGAGAATGGCAGAAGGAATCATCACTGTTCGGGGAGGGATGGCGAGTCATGCTGCTGTAGTAGCTAGAGGGTGGGGGATCCCTGCCGTGGTTGGAGTGTCTGAGATGGAAATTTCAGAAACGGAAATTAAAATCGGGGAAAATAAGGTAGAAGAAGGAGCTCATATTTCTCTAGATGGAAGTACAGGAGAACTGTTTTCTGGGGAAATGGAACTACAGGAATCAAGTGAAGAAATTTCTGAACTTAAAGTAATTTTGGATTGGGCGGACGAGATTCGCTCAGGTCATATAAAGGTTAGAGCGAATTCTGACACTGGGAAAGACACTGAGAGGGCACTTTCGTTTGGAGCCGAAGGTATAGGCCTTTGTCGCACAGAGCACATGTTTATGGGCGACCGCTTGCCTTTAATACAAAGGTTCATTCTTTCAGGTGACGAGAGTGAAGAGGAAAAAGAGAGCCTAAATGAGTTAATGGCTGCCCAGCGTTCAGATCTAAGTGAGGTCATTTCTGCTATGGCTCCGAATCCGGTGACTGTGCGACTATTAGATGCACCTCTTCATGAATTTTTAGGAGAGGAAATGCAGGATGAGTGGTTAGAACATAATCCTATGTTGGGCACTCGAGGGGTGAGACTGGCGATACTGCGAGAGCAGTTGTACAGGATGCAAACTCGAGCGCTGATAGGTGCTTTGTCAGATGTTAAGGAAATGGGTAAAAAACCGAATGCGGACATTATGATTCCACTCGTTTCAGAAGTCCGAGAACTGAATTTAGTGAGATCTTGGATTGAAGAGGAGATCGCGTCCATGGAAGACGAATTGCGACCAAGCATAGGAACCATGATCGAAACTCCCCGTGCTGCCATAACAGCAGAGGAAGTAGCAAAAAGTGCAGATTTTTTCTCTTTCGGAACAAATGATCTGACTCAATTGGTTTTCGGATTCAGTCGTGATGATATTGAAAGTCGAGTAATAGGTATGTATATAAATGAGGGGATTCTTTCTGCTAACCCCTTTGAAAAAATCGATTTCCAAGGCGTTGGACATGTTATAAAACACGCGATTGATGAAGGTAGAAAAATCAATCCAGAACTTGAAATAGGAGTGTGTGGAGAACATGGCGGAGACCCTGAATCCATTCAATTTTTTTTCGAAGCAGGTGTTGACTATGTTTCCTGTTCACCTTTCCGAGTCCCTGTAGCCCGGTTAGCAGCGGCACAGGCAGTTCTTTCTTCTTTTAAGTAACAACGTTGCTCTAGCAACTTACTCTTACACGCTGCTAAGTTTCGACTATGGGAATTGTGGATGATGACATTCGTAGAGTCCGCGAAGAATCTGACATAATACGTTTAATCACACAACACACTCAGTTGAAAAAAGTAGGGCGTTCATGGAAAGGACTTTGTCCTTTCCATAATGAAAAAACCCCTTCTTTCACTGTCAATCAAGAAAATGGCCGATATTACTGTTTTGGTTGTCAAGCAACAGGGGATTCGATTGAGTTTTTACGTGAAATCGACAGCCTTGATTTTGTAGCTGCTGTTGAAATGCTTGCGGCACAAAATGGAATACCGCTTCGATATACCGACAAAAAGGAAAGCAAATCCCGTAACCGCAGAAAAGAGTTAATCGAACTCGTAGCGGAAGCTGTTGATTTCTACAGTAAAAAATTAATTGATATGGATAATCCTGAGGCAAGACCGGCTCGTGAGTATCTCAAACAAAGAGGCTTAGCCGGAGACATTGCTGCTAGGTTTTCTATTGGTTGGGCACCAGATTCATGGGATTCACTGTGTAAGCATCTTTCAGTTTCAAATAAGGATTTAGTTGCTTCTGGGCTGGGCGGCATAAACAAAAACGGTGGCCAATACGACTTCTTTAGAAATCGAATACTATTTCCAATTTTCTCAGAACAGGGAGACCCTATTGCTTTCGGTGGCAGGAAACTTCCAGAAGGGGAAGGTCCTAAATATAAAAACACATCTGATGAGGCTGAAATCTACTCAAAGAGTCAGATCTTGTACGGCCTTAATTGGGCTAAAGAAGAAGCTGGAAGGGTTGATGAATTAGTCGTTTGCGAAGGCTATACAGATGTAATTGGATGTCATGAAGCAGGAATTTCGAGAGCTATAGCAACATGCGGGACTGCATTAACTCAAGAACATGTAAGAAAAATGTCACGATTTGCTAAAAAAGTGGTTTTGGCTTTCGACGCTGACAATGCAGGTCAATCCGCCGCAGAAAAGGTCTATGAATGGGAATCTGAGTTTGATGTGCTTTTTAAGGTTGCCGATTTACCTGAGGGTCAAGACCCAGGAGACCTCGCATTTTCAGATCCTAATGAGCTCAACAGGATAGTAGAAAGCGCTAAGCCTCATATGCAGTTTCGAGTTGACAGAGTTCTGGGAAAGGGAGATTTTGAAAGCAAGGAAGGCAGAGCAAGGGCGGCTATTGAAGCGATGAAAGTAGTTGCCCAACATCCAGATGAACTTATTCGTGATCAGTACATAGTTCAGATAGCTGATAAATGTCTCATAAGTGCAGATGAGATCAGGCGACGAGCTTCGAAGGAAAATTCTAAGGTGGAAAAAAGTGTTACAGCTAGAGAAGTTGTTCCTGCAAAAATGGAAAGATTGACTACTGAATATCAGGCCTTGCGAATGCTCATTCATAAACCTGAGGAAGTTACGGACTGGTTGCACCCTGTTTTGTTGTCCGACCCGATGGCAGAGAGTGTTTTTGTGGCTTTAACAAGTTCAAATGATCTGCATGAAGCTAACCAGTCGCTTGGAGCTGAAGAATCTGACCTGATTGGACGTTTATCGGTCCAGGAAGCTGAAGATGATAAACCGCTTGGTGTGTTTTCACGACTTCTTTCACTGGCTGCTGAACGGAAAGCAGTCGAGTTCGAGTCATTAGCCCGTCAGTCAGGTGAACTTTCAGAGTATCAAGCTGATATTTCCTTCCTGAGGCGAAGTGTCATGGAATTAAATGAAGAAGGAATCCACCAGATTAAAGATGGAATGGAGTTGCGTTCTTGGCTTATAGATAAATCAGAAGCTTAATTAATACATTTTCTGTGAAGATTTACCATTTAGTCTTTGAATAGCAACCGGTATGGTTAAGTGACTGGTAATATTTCATTCTCCTTCCGGGGT
>DBNM01000113.1:0-1646 GCA_002299135.1 Candidatus Neomicrothrix sp. UBA672
GTAGCTGTGGTCGTACCGTCTCCTGCAATATCATTTGTCTTCGTTGCAACTTCTTTTACTAACTGAGCGCCCATATTTTCAAAGCTGTCTTCAAGTTCAACTTCTCTAGCAATGGAAACTCCATCATTGGTAATAGTAGGTGCACCGAATTTTTTATCAAGAACTACATTTCGTCCTTTTGGTCCAAGTGTTACTTTTACGGCATCAGCTAACTTGTTGACACCTGCTTCAAGGCCACGGCGAGCCTCTTCATCAAACTTTAGAATTTTTGACATCTTTTGGACCTACTTAACAACCGCAAGAACGTCGCGAGCGTTAAGAATCAATAGATCCTCACCCTCTGCGGCTATCTCGGTTCCGCCATATTTGCTGTAAACGACCGTGTCGCCTACACCAACATCCATTGGTATTAGCTCTCCGCTCTGCTCACTGCGTCTGCCAGGTCCTATTGCTAGCACTTCACCAGTTTGTGGTTTTTCCTTTGCTGTATCAGGTATTACAAGACCACTTGCAGTGGTCTCTTCTGATTCGCCAGGGCGGACCACAATACGATCCTCAAGAGGCTGAAGGTTCATAGAAAACTCCGATTCTTTGTTCTTAGATAAGCCAAAATTCATGAATTGAACAACAATTCTTTTTGGCACTCTCTTTATTCGACTGCTAACGATACGTCTAAAATGTGTGTAATTCCAACATTTTTCACCTGTTTATAAAGCAAAACTTATGTATCAGGCTTAAACCAAGCCTAAATTCGGGTCTACACCAGTATTTAAAGGGCTTGGACCCATTTTTTTAAGCCTCCAGTACCCAGCAGCTGCAACCATGGCAGCATTGTCTGTACACATAGCTCTTGAGGGAAGACAACCTTTAACCCCTGTTGAATCACAAACTTCCAAAAATCTTTCTCGTAAACGCGAATTAGCTGCCACTCCGCCGCCAAGACAAGCTGCCTCAACTCCTGTCGATTCAAGTGCCCATTTAAGTTTCGTAACTAATGTATCTACGACAGCTTCTTGGAAAGATGCAACAACATCTTCCGTAGCTACACCAGGATTTGAACGAACATGATTTACTACAGCCGTTTTTAGTCCACTAAAAGAAAAAGCGAACCTTCTATCGTCAGGCAAAGTCGCAGGATTTTCTTGCACTAGAGAGCGTGGATATTGAAAAGCTGATCTATCCCCCTCTAAAGCTAAATTATCAATAGCTGGACCGCCCGGATAACCAAGTCCTAAATATCGAGCTACCTTGTCAAAAGCCTCCCCAGCTGCATCATCAAGTGTCGAACCCAAAACGCGATATTTACCTTGTTCCTCCATTAAAACAAGTAACGTATGACCTCCAGAAACAAGTAAAAAAACAAGCGGTAATTGAAGATCGGGATCTTCTAAAAAAGATGCGTATAAATGTGCTTCTAGGTGATTAACTGCAATAAATGGAACATCCCAAACTGTTGCCAAAGCTTTAGCTGAGCTAACTCCGACCAGTAATGACCCCACAAGACCTGGACCCGCTGTTGCAGCAACTGCTTCAATTTGATCTCCCTCTACCCCTGAGGCGACTAAAGCCTCTGCAACTACTGGGACTATCAAATCGACATGGGCCCTGCTAGCTATTTCGGGCACTACACCGCCAAATCTTTCATG
>DBNM01000113.1:2033-4104 GCA_002299135.1 Candidatus Neomicrothrix sp. UBA672
ACTGCTGCTGCAGTTTCGTCGCAAGATGTTTCGATCCCCAGTATAAGATCAGCCATTTTTCACCTCTGCTTGTAAAAACTTTTTATAAGTTTCTTCAATAGTTTCCTGGACTTTCTCATCAAATAAGTCATTTAGCCACATAATCAAAGCATCTTCACTTGTATCACTGTAATAATTTGGTCGAACCCCAACGGGTACAAAACCAAACTTTTGGTACAAGCTCTGGGCTCTCATATTCCCAACTCTTACCTCAAGGGTGATTGCTACGAGACTTAAGGCTATTGCTGAACTGCAAAGATCTGCTAATAACAGACGTCCTAATCCAAAACCTTGACTGTTAGGACTTACTGCCATTGTGGTTACATGTCCTTCATCATGAAGTCTCATCAAACCAGCATGTCCTACAATTTTTCCGGTTTTCTCTATGACCCTGTGTGAATACTTTTCGGAACATAGTTGTTGACGTAAAAAACTAGGAGACCATGTGGTCGAAAAAACTAAGTCGTCTATTGATAATATTTCTCCTACGTCATCCTCAATAGCATCTCTCATTTCTATTTCTCCGACTACCATGCTCATTTCGAATCATTTCTAGTTGACCAATTAATTTCTGCATCAGGTTTACGTAAATAAATAGGTTCGAGATCCCAAGGTTTGACAAACTCTTCACGCATCGCACGAGCATGAGCGAGTTGAACCATTGCGCGTGCGCTGGGGTGCGCCAATCCTTGTTCTGCTAGTTCCACCCGTCCAAGACTCTCAAAAACCTCTGCATAACGAAGCGCACCATCACCCACCAGCAAACTTGGCTCATCAAAAGTTTGTATTTCAGCAGCTAAGTCTTCTGCTGTGCAAACATTTGTATCACGCACTCTTTGAATTCCTCCTGGAACTCGTCGAAACAGAGCAGTAAATAGCTCTCCCCGTCTAGCATCCATTGCCGAAACAATTAATCGACTTGTCCATCTAGCTGGAAAAGCAAGTAGGTCTAAACTCGAAATTCCAATTACTGGCAGAGTTAAGGCATGTGCAATGGAGATCGCTGTTGCTACTCCCACTCTTAATCCCGTAAATAGACCTGGTCCGATATCAACTGCAATAGCGCCAAGTTCAGAATAATTGATTCCAGCTTGTTCTTTAATAAAAGCTATTTGTGGAGAAATACTCTCAGCGTGCCTTCCATTAATACCACTGTGTGCTGATGCTAGTACCCCCTCATGACCACCGATAGCACAACCTGCTTGAGAGCTAGCAGTTTCAATAGCAAGAATCAGCATTGTTATCCTCTGGTTTGTGGGGAGAAAGACGACACAAGACTAACCAATTCAGACTCTCTCTCTAACCATTTATGACCTAAAGGTCTAAAATCAATAATGCGATCATTTAGACCCTCACCGAGGTTTAAACTAATTTCTAAATAACCCTCTGTTAAAACTGAAGAAATCACATCTCCCCATTCAATAACAGTTAAAGAATTACTATCTATTAGCTCTGACAGTCCAAGTTCTTCAACTTCTTGAAGATGTTCTAAACGGTAAACATCAAGATGATTTAAAGTAAGTTCTCCCTCATATCTATTGGCTAAAGTGAAAGTTGGGGAAGTGATCGGATGCTCAACACCTAAAGCCAAACCTAAACCTTGAGTAAACGCAGTTTTTCCAGCACCTAAATCACCAGATAAAACAACTATGTCCCCTGCTTGAAAAACTTTTGTCAATAACGATGCCAGATCACGTGTTTCTTCAACTGAAGATGTTTCGGCCGAAACGGCTGGTGCAAGATTTCCCTCTTCTTCAACCATTAATAATTTCCTTTGCTTTACGAAGATCAGCTCTCATGTTTTCGATGACACCTACTCGCCCTCTAAGAGCCGCCGCAGGATGAAAAGTAGGAATCAGGATGCAGCCCAAATATTCATATTTTTTCCCTCTTAATTCTGTTATTCCAATTTTTGTATCCAAAAGAAGTCTGGTAGCAAAATTTCCGAGAGTAATTATTACTCTTGGTTTAATTATCTCCAATTGTGTTTCAAGATAAGGTCGGCATGACTCTATTTCTTCTGATTTTGGAT
>DBNM01000113.1:4489-7822 GCA_002299135.1 Candidatus Neomicrothrix sp. UBA672
TCCATGTTCATCTCTTCTAATAAAAGGTTGTCTAAAAGTTTTCCTGAACGACCGACAAAAGGGACTCCCAAACGATCTTCTTCAGCACCGGGAGCTTCACCGATAAACATTAAGTCTGCGTTTACAGAACCTGTTCCAAAAACAGGTTGCTTCCTGTGTCTAGCTAAAGAACACTTTGTGCATTCTGAAACCTCTTTTGAAATTAGATTTATCGTTTTAGACACAATAAAAGACTATCTATTTTAAAGCACTGCAAAATAGATTAAACACAGGCTTGACGAATAGCTTTCTCGGTCACAAATACACTCAAAGCTCTTGCTATATCGAATTTACGAGAATCTGCATCCAATTTTTTTGTAGACACCGCTACTACAGCATCACCATCCATCCTGGTGTGAGCAGGAAAGATAGACCGCGCAATACCATCGTGACTTGATTGAGATAGTAGAAAACATTGAGACTTTGTAAGAGACAAATTTGTCATAACAACCCCAAGAGTAGTATTCGTCAGTTCAGTTGTGTTTGCGACTTCTTCCATTTCGGATAATCCAAAACTTTCTTTAATGAAAGACTCAGAAATTTCTTCATCAAACACATCACCTGCCGCATTCACAGCAAACAAAGAACAAACGACCACACCTTCAACTTCCGCTGAAGCCATCCCTATACCTCCGTGACTTAAATTCTCTTTCCCACGCCAATTTCCCGTAGTCGCTCCTGCACCAGCACCAATTCTGCCGGTTGCTACTTCACTCGTATTATTTTCACCGTCTAAACAAGCAATTCTGCCTTCATTCGGTCCTGGGCGAATAGATGAATTTCCCACCCCTAAGTCATATAAAGACATCCCCACAACTATCGGCACAACACCTTGTGCAGTTGGGAAACCTATATCTAATTCTTCTAAGAATTCAACAACACCAATCGTAGACGCAAGACCAAATGCGGAACCGCCTGAGATCACTACAGCGTCAACATTCTCAACTGTTCGTTCAGGAGACAACAATTCGAACTCCCTAGTAGCAGGTGCCCCTCCTCTAACTTCACCAGAAGCGACAACATCCTTCGGGAATCTAATAACTGTGCACCCTGTTCTAGCTTCTGTATCAGTCCAATGGCCTATTTTTATCTCTTCAATCGGCAACTTCATTTATCGACGGTACATCCCATTTGATTTAGTCAGCTAATTTGCTTAACCGTTTTTTTACTTCATGCTCAGAAAGATCTTCGATGAAAATCTCTTCTAACTTGTCGTCATAAAACTTGATTACATTTACCCAATCAAAACGTCTCATAGCTTCCCTTAAACCCGCAACATTTTTTTTCCAATTTTCTAAATCATCCAAAACTTCTCGTAAGCGATCTGTCATCCCCTCATTCGGGTAAAAGACAAAATCATGCCACTGTTCTGGCACAATTTCTGGGTAACTAAGACGCTTTGGCAAGACTGGAATTGCCCCCGCTGATAATGCCTCAACTATAGAAATTCCAAAAAACTCGTGCATTGAGGAACTGACTACCACGTCTGTTTTAGAGAGCAAAGATATATATTCACTCCTAGGTAAGTAACCTGAACTAACTAAGAATTCACTTAATTTTCCAAATTGTGATTTTATTGCTTCAGAATCTTCAGGAGAGTTTTCTCCGGTTACTGCAAAATTAAATCGAATACCTTCTTCATCAAGTTTTATTAAAGATGCAATAAAAGCTTCAGGATTCTTGTCGTATTCCCAACGATGATTCCATAAAACCAACGGGGGTTTCTCAACACTGTCTGAAGATGCGATTTCTGATAATTCAACGCCTACAGGCACAACATGCATTTTGTCAATTACTTGCTCCAAATGATGAAAATGAGACATATCAGGAACATTTTTAAGAAATTCCGGCAAAGCTTCTATAAGACTCTCTTTATGAAAATTAGAGTTGAACCAAATTTGATCGGCAATAGCCATATTCTTCCAATTCACAAACTTCATTGAATTATCTGGAGACTGGCCTGAAGAGACAGGATATGTAAGCTGGTTTTCATGCTGGTATAAAACCACTGGCGGATCTCCGATGAAACGTTTCGTGAAACCCAACCACGCTGCCAGATCAATCATCCCACTCGCCAATACGATGTCTGGTTTACCTTTCTCATTAACTATCTCTTGTGTTTTTTCAGCCATAGTTAAAGCAGACCCTCTTACTCGCCATCTCCAAAAAGAACCGGGATGTGAAATAAGAGAAATTTCATGCCGAGTGTGCTTTATTAAACCCTCAGCCCACGCCTGGTGAGAGCCGCTATGAAATGGTTCGAGAAGTAAGACCTTTAATTTTGTTGCCATCAGGTTTAATACCTTCGGGGAATTCTAGCTCCTAGTGAAGTGAGGATTTCATATCCTATTGTTCCTAATAGCTCTGCTACATCAGAGACTGCTAAGGCACTGTCTCCCTGTGCTCCTAATAAAACCACCTCATCACCAACTTCAATCGATTCATCGACTTCAACAATTAGTGAATCCATTGTTACGACGCCACGTATCGGCCAGTGAGCTCCCCCTATAAGCACTTCGCCACCATCCCACCAACCTCTAAAAATTCCATCAGCGTAACCGATTGGAATTGTTGCTATTCGAGTATTTTTGCTTGCCCTCCATCGGTGCCCGTAACCGACTCCTTCTCCACTTTCCACTGTTTGTAAGTGACTCACTTCGCTACGCAACCAAACAGCAGGTTTCAATCCAAGCTCGTTAAATCTCTCAGAAAAAAATTTTGACGGCTCAGTCCCGTAAAGACCTATGCCAACACGAACCATTGAGCGATGGGTTTCAGGCCATTCTAAAGTCGCAGCAGTGTTAGCCTGGTGTACCACCTGTGGAACATGTCCGGCGCTGGCAAGCTCCTCTATTACTCGATCAAAAAGTTCTATTTGAATCTTATTAAAAGGGTCTTTCGGCGTGCTTGCTAATGCGAAATGTGTGAACACACCTTCTAATTGAATTTCTGATTCGACCATATAACTAACCAATTCAATGATTTCGTTCGGCCTAACCCCAACTCGATGCATTCCAGTATCAACTTTTACGTGTACTGGGGCTTGTTTATCAGCAACAGAAGAAAATGCATCAATTCCCGTTCTTGTGTAGATGGTTGGACGAACACCGCCGAGTTTCACAACTTCTTCCATTTCATTTGGCCGTGGTTCTGAAAGTATAAGAATAGGAGCTTCGACACCTTCTCTTCGTAGGGCAGCTGCTTCTTCAACAAAAGCTACTGCAAGCCATGTAGCACCTGAAGCCAGCACTTGTTTGGCTACTTCTGCAGCACCATGTCCATATCCATCAGCTT
>DBNM01000113.1:8130-9129 GCA_002299135.1 Candidatus Neomicrothrix sp. UBA672
CCATGTCCATATCCATCAGCTTTAACAACAGCGCAAAGTTCGACCGATTCATCCAATAGCTCACAGAAAATAGAAGTATTATTTGAAATAATTTCTAAATCAATTTCAGCCCAAGTCGGTCTCATCAGAAACTCCAAGCTCTCTATCCACCCCTATATCAACAAGGGTTTCGATTAAACGAGTAACTAAATCATTTGCAACAACTCCTGTTGAAGGTAAACGATTTAATAGCCGACCATGAATATGAGCTCCGGAAGAAGCAGCTTCGAGAAGTCCCGCTCCCCTTGCTAGAAAAGCTCCAATGATTCCTGCTAAAACATCTCCTGAACCCGCAGTAGCTAACCTTTGATCTCCTGAATTTATAATTCGAGTGTTTCCTTCGGGATCAGAAACAACTGTTGTAGGTCCCTTCAGAAGAACAACAGAACCAGTTTCTTCTGCACACTTTCTAACTGCAGATATACGATCAAGTGCTGGTTTTTCACCCATTATTTTTTCAAACTCACCTTCGTGCGGAGTGAGAATTATTTGAGATTTATCAGGAAAGTCATTCTTGTTAAATGCATAAAGAGCATCCCCATCAAGTACAACTGGACATTTTAATCCACTAACCAACTCTTTAATCCAATTGAGCAACTCAGGGTTTCTTCCGAGACCTGGGCCAATTACAAATGATTTAAAGCGGCTCATCTCATTTTCATCTATCGACAAATCAGTTTGCACAGGAAATGAAACTGCCTCTAATGGAACCTCTGGAATTTCAACTTCAGGTGAAGAAAAGCGAATATAACCGGCCCCTGCCCTTTGTGCCGCACTCACTGTTAATATCGCTGCTCCCTCCATCCCTTCCGAGCCGGCAATCACCCAACAAGCTGATTTCCATTTATGGGACTCGTTAGACCTCGATGGTATCCAGCTGGACACATCATCATCAGTTACTAGACCGCAGGATAAGGAAGAAGTGTCTAGGCCTATATCTGCAATCTCTAGCTCTCCACT
>DBNM01000113.1:9462-14634 GCA_002299135.1 Candidatus Neomicrothrix sp. UBA672
AAGCACCATCTGAAAAAACATGTCCTGGTTTAAGTGCATTAAAAGTCAGAGTTTTTTTTGCTTTAAAAGGCCTACCCATAGAACAACCTGTATGCCCATCAACTCCTGAAGGAATATCAACGGACAATACAGTTGAGTTTGTCGAAGGAGCTTCATATGGTCTCTTCAGGCCAGTTCCATATGCGGCATCTATAACCAGATCTACATCTGGCAATTCTTTAGGAGTTTCATCAGCATTAATAAGTTGGACGCGTACACCTCTCCTTTTTAATCTTTTAGCTGCTACTTTCCCATCTTCTCCATTGGAACCTTTTCCTGCAACAACAATTACCCTGCGTCCGTAAGCCCCACCCAGTTCTCTTAAAACTGAACGTGCCACAGCTGCCCCGGCTCTTTCAATCAAAACCTCCGTAGAGCATGGTGAAGACCTGTCAATCTCTCGCATCTCCTCAATACCTGCAATTGGAATCAAAACAGAACTACTTTCAAGGTTAAAAAACTCACAATGCGACTACTGTAGCGAGAGCAGAATTGTCAGTATGGGTAATTGAAAGTTCCCATCGAGTTACGCCTGCTTCTTCAGATCGCGAAAAAGCTTTCCCATGCAAATACAGAGTTGGTTGTCCTGAAGGTTCACGCACAACTTCAATGTCGTACATAGGCATTGACCCCAAACCCAAACCCAAAGATTTAAGTGTTGCTTCCTTAACAGCAAATCTGGCTGCATACCGTTGTGCAGGATCATCAGCTTTTTCGGCATATTCACGTTCTGAAGGCCTAAAAAGTCTAGAAACAATCCCAGGAGTACGGGAAATTACTCGACGGAATCTTTCTACATCAACTAAATCAACTCCGATTCCTATCACAACAAAATCACCCCGCTAACCATCAATCAAACCGTCTTAGTCTTTCAGCAACTGAATCAACCGAATCGATCAACAACTCTTCAATACTTTGCTCAGAAAGAAAATCGTCTCTAAAGGATGGTTCAGTTTCTCGGACAGCATCCTGAATAGCTTCATAACGGTTGTGATACCCGTTTAGAACTGTTCTTATCTCTTCAATACTTAAATTTTTACGTAAAGAAATATGAAGCAAATTTATTCCAATAGTTTCACCATCTTTGACTTCTGGAATCAATAAAATTGTTCTTTCATCTCTAAGCCCTTTGGTTAACAAAACTTTTTTGCTTGTTGCAACCCTATGTTTTGTTCCTCTTAACTCGAGATCTCGTTCTACGCGCGATTGAATCCCTATTGAAACACCGTCTCTATCAACAATTGTCAAAGTCGGATTATCCGCATCCAAACCACTGATCCGGTAACGGGTATATCCGGCGACTTCATCAATTGCTGTATCTAAACTCACCAAAAGTTTCAAAGTCTCATAACTAATGCAATCACGTGAAGTTCCTGCCTCTAAAACTCTTTTCACCAAAGGAACATCCAACAAATTTTCATCACTACGGGAAATCCCAACGGTTACAGTTTTAGCTTGATGTTTTATAGCATCAACCGGTCTTGTCAACTCTTCAATTGCTAGTACCAGGGCTTTAGCTAATTCATCTATGACTAAAGATGGTGTCCCAACTCTTCCAAACTCGATTTGATACAAATCAAGAGGTATCTCACCCAACGAATAACGCAACAGAGAGGCTAAACGTACCGACGTCGATGCCTCTAAATGACCATTTAAACGTCCGTTTCGCAACTCATCGAAAAAGAAGTTTGAAACTTTACGAATATCTTCACGCAACTGATTGAACACTTCATCATTTGGGAGAAAACTCTGTGCTGTAAGACGATCGTTTGTAAGTTCTTCAATCACTGCATGTGCGATACGCAAGGGCTGAGCTTGGCTGTCAATAGAACATGCAGCTTCATATCCAAAAAGATGACCAGCCATAGTAGCAAGAACAAAAGCTAAATGAGGGTGAGTTGAAGGAACAGGAATCACATCAAGAGCGTCAGGAAATTTACTCGGTTTGGAATCGGTTATAACAATAGGTGCTGCTTTATGTGCTCTAAATATTGCTACCTCCTTGGCAATATCATCAATTGTTGAACCTGTAATTCCATTGGCGCATACAAGAATCATCGGTTCTGAGGACAGATCGATATGTTTTTTATCCTCAATCACATCTGAAGCAATTGATTTATAACAGAGTTCAGAAAGTTTTATTCTTATCTCTTCTGCCGCAATGACATTTCCGCCGCTTCCGACTATCGCCCAATGACGACGTGGTGGTGCGAATTGATTAGCTAGTTTTGAAATGTGGCCGCGTAAATCCAATAACTCTTCCATTGCTTCGGGTAAAGAATTAAGAGCCTCAAGAATTACTTCTCTATCAGAGTTTTTATTTACAGAAATAACTTCAGACATAGCGAAGGCTAAAAGATAACCCGCTACTACTTGGCTATAAAAGGCTTTTGTAGATGCAACACTCATCTCTATGTCTCGCCCATCAGATGTGTACAAGACGCCATCGGCACGATCAGTCAAATCACTGTTTCGGCGATTTACTATGGCAATCACTTTTGCGCCTCTAGCTCTAACTAGTTGAACTGTCCGATTGGTATCGGTTGTAGTGCCTGACTGGCTGATGGCCACTACGAGCGTATGAGACATGTCAGGTGCTAAATCAAATGCCGATAGCTCAGTTGCAGGCTTAGCTTCTACATTGATTTCTGTTTTACTCAAGTGGCTTGAAATCGCAGTTGCTACTGCTCTTGCGGCTACTGCAGCGGTTCCTTGACCGACAACGAATATTTTTCTTATTTTTCCGGACTTTAGATCTAGTTTTAATTGATCCGGAAGGGTTTCATTACCTATTCTGACATCAAACTCGCCATTTTTTCCTTTGACTAACCGTCCTCTAAGAGTAGATCTGACTGATGACGGTGACTCTTCAATTTCTTTTAATAGATAATGTTTATAAGAACCTCTATCTATATCTCTTGTGCTTATTTCAGTCTGTGAGAGATCCTCTTCTCGCACTTTTGCATCCTCAGATGCAAAAGTTTTTCTACCGATACCTTCGAGAGTTCCCGCCAAATTCATATCTAATCTAATTACTTGGCCTTTTTGATTAGATCCGTTGATTAGTTCCTCACCGTCAATCCTTAAATATCTATTCGTTATTTCAACCAAGCCATATGGTTCACTTGCAACTAGATATGCATCTTCAGCTAAGCCGACGTAAAGGGCTTGACCGCTTCCCTTAACTGACAAAAAAATATTTTCTGGTTGAGAAATATCTACTCCAGCAATAGCGACCGAACCTTCAAAATTTCTTGCTGCTTTTATGAAAGATTCTTCGGTACCAATGCCGTCAATCTTGTTTTTTTGCCAAAGTTCAGGAACCACTCTTGCATCTGTAGTAATTCCGTTCGGAATTCTTAATTCAAAACTTGCTATTAAATCTGCAAAATTGTCAACATCACCATTTTGAACAGTGGTTACTACTCCTTCATCTGTATCAATCGACTCCACAGGATGTGCATTTGATTCAGAAATTAAACCAACACTTGCCCACCGTGTATGCCCAACTACATTTGCTTTAACACTCTCGCCAGACAGGGCTTTAGCCAATAAGTGATCTGAGACTATCGACTCCCTTAGTGAGTTCGTATTGTCTCCCAAGTCTCCGATTTCAGAAGCTGTTTTATACACAAACAACAAAGAACCATTTGAAGATTTTCGAACTGAACCTGAACGAAATAACAAGTCATTTAATCGATCTTCGGGAATTTCAAGATCATCTAAATCATGATCCCAAACCAAAATCTGTAGACCAGCAGAATCTCGACCACGAACCTCTAATCGATCCAAACCTGAAAGGGCTTGCTGTGTAGACAACAAAGCCGAAAAACCTTGGTGGCTTGGGATGAATTTTTTTGAAGTTAAATCAATAACTCTTTTATAAGAACCAATACGGTCATTTTTTATTGACCATACAAGGTCACGGATTCTTGACGATAAAACATTCAAAACCTCAACATCGTCAGAGGATAAAGATAGTTGCTTTTCAGGATTTTGAAAAAAATCAAAAAGTTGATCCAAGCTCGTTTCAATTGCTGGTACAAGATTCTCATTGTTAAATAAAGCCAGAAAACCTGGCAGTCCCTTTAATTGAGAGTTAACAAAATCCAAAGATTCCACATGATTTTTCAACATGTTTAAGTCTTCTAACGAAAGAGAGTTTGAAACTGACTCTAGTAAACCAAGGAGTTCTACCAGTTCAGGAATCTCTCTACTAGAAGGGCGCCGCAACACAGCGATTATGCCGCACATCTAACACCCTCCCTTTCTCTCAAACATTGAAATTTTAGAATTAAAAACAGTCTGGTTTAATTCTACGATCTCTTTTTCAAGTGTTGTTCGCGGCTAAAAAAAGCGTTGATCTTTTCGTACCACAAGATTTGAAAGATGTTCAGCAATTCTGTTAGCTAAAGCAGGATCTAAAGTTTCAACCATCACTCTGACTAAAGGTTCTGTGCCTGACGGTCTGACTAATATTCGTCCACCATCTCCAAGTTCCATAGACGCTACATTGACTTCATCTGTAATCTCTTGAACAATCTCTTCGGCGTTACTTCCTACAGGAACGTTTATCAAAACTTGAGGCACTTTAGAAAAAATCGTTTTTGAGTTAGTTAACATTTTACCTTTTCTATTTAAAGCCAATAAAGCCTGAACGCCTGTTAAAACACCGTCACCTGTTGTTGATAGGTCTCTAAAAATTATGTGACCTGATTGCTCCCCTCCTAAAACCCAATCACTTTTCTCTAAAGCTTCTAATATGTTCCGGTCGCCCACAGGAACCTCATGAAGCAAAATTCCTATATCAGAAAGAGCATTTCTCATACCTAAATTCGCCATAGGTGTTATAACCACTGAAGAACCTTTCAGCAAACCACGTTTAAATCTGTCTGTAGCGCAGATCACCAGTAAGTGATCACCATCAAGTATGGAACCATCAGACGTTACTGCAACAACTCGATCACCATCTCCATCAAATGCAAACCCGATATCTGAGTCACTCGACAGGACCTCTTTGATCAAATTCTGTGGATTATTGCTCCCACAATTATCATTAATGTTCCTGCCATCCGGATTTGAACTGACTTCTACAACTGTGGCTCCAAGTTCTTTAAAGACAATCGCCGCCTT
>DBNM01000128.1 GCA_002299135.1 Candidatus Neomicrothrix sp. UBA672
TCGGCTTCAGTCGGCAGACGACAATCAGCCCATTCGGCAAAGACTTTTGCATCGAACCATGAAACGTGAACAACAGGGTGATCCCATTTAGAGCATCCGGGTTCCAACTCGGATTCAGGACCTTCAGGGTGCAACCAGTCGGCACCTTCAACCTGCCGCCACCACTCTGCTCCCAAAACGCCTCTGGTTGGAGGAAAATCATCAGGAAGTAAACCTGCAAAAACAAAAGACCAAGGAGGGCTTCCGTCTTCGCTTTGCTCAGCCGTGGTCACATAATTCGTAGCAGCAACAAAAGCTGCAAATTCGGCATTACTTACTGCAGTAGAGGAAATTGAAAATGGAGAAAGAACAACCTCCCTAACAGGCCCCTCACCATCTGCAGGATAAGCATCCAGTTCATTGCCCATCAGGAAAGAGCCACCTGATAATTCAATCAGATTCGCTATGGGATCAGATTCAGCCATTGCCTTCTAGATCAAGACTTGAAACAAAATCCCTAACAGCTTTAGCCACTTCATCACACGCCTTCACATGNNCGGCACCTTCAACCTGCCGCCACCATTCTGCTCCCAAAACACCTCTGGTTGGCGGAAAATCATCAGGAAGTAAACCTGCAAAAACAAAAGACCAAGGAGGTTCACTATTCACACTTTGTTCCGCAGTAGTTACATAATTAGTATCAGCAACAAAAGCTGCAAATTCGGCATTACTTACTGCAGTAGAGGAAATTGAAAATGGAGACAGAACAACCTCCCTAACAGGTCCCTCACCATCTGCAGGATAAGCATCCAGTTCATTGCCCATCAGGAAAGAGCCACCTGACAATTCAATCAGATTCGCTATGGGATTAGATTCAGTCATTGCCTTCTAGATCAAGAGTTGAAACAAAATCCCTAACAGCTTCACCCACTTCATCACACGCCTTCACATGCACCATGTGACCGGCATCTGGAACAACCAAAGTTCCTTTTACATCGAGATACTTTTCGAAAACTGTTGCAGATGCCGCAAAACGCTTATCACGCTCACCTAAAACTAGAAAAGTAGGAACCTTTATTTCATCTAAGTGATCAATAACATAAGAATCAACATGCATGGACAACTCTTCAGCACCTTCAGCAAGATCGAGGTTTTCAGCAGCCTGTCTAACAGATTCGTTCCACTCTTCACGTGCCTCAGCTTTTCTGAAACCCGGACCGGAAGCTACAAGAACCAAAGCAGAAACCTCATCAGGTCTTTCTAAGGCATATGCAAGCGAAAGATAGCCACCCAAACTATGGCCAACTAGAACACACGGCCTTCCAACTTGATCAAGAACCGCAGAAATATCTTTCAATGCTTCTTCTCGCTCATAATTGCCCGGTGGAGGAGCACTGCTTTCACCATGACCACGTAAATCCCAAGTAGTAACCAGATGGTCTTTACACAGATTTTCGCTTAAACCGGACCAGACATCTCTACTGTTAGCCCAACCAGTGATACAAACAACATGAGTTCCAGCACCTTTGGTTTCGCCCACAATCGTTACTTCACCATTTTGAACTTCAAACGAGCTCATATTTAACGCAACCCTCTGAAACATTTTCGGACATCTTCGACGAAAACTTCGGGAGTTTCCAAAGAAGCAAAATGCCCACCTTTTTCATGTTCAGCCCAAAGAACCAAATTCATTGAATCTTCAACCCAACGTCGGCGCGGCATCATTAGTTCATATGGAAAAACTGACACACCGACAGGTGTTTCACCAGTTGAACCGAAACCGGGCTCAAGAGTTTTAAACATTTCATAATAAATTCGCGTTGACGAATTTATGGTTCCAGTAAACCAATAAAGAGAAACGTTTGCCAAGAGCTTGTCTCTATCAACAGTATTGAGAAGATCACCACCATTGTCTGTCCAACCGTAGAACTTTTCTGTAATCCAAGCTAAAAGACCTGCAGGACTATCATTCAATCCTGTACCAAGAGTCTGAGGTCTTGTTTGTTGAATTCGGAAGTAGCCATCATCCTCTGCTTGGTACCAAGCAGCCCGGTCAAGTAATTGCTGTTCAATATCTGAAATATCTTCCATGTCGTCAGGCTTCCCCGGAGGTCCCCCGGTCAGCATGGTTATGTGACATCCAGTTACATTTTCTGGTGCTACGCGACATATCTCACGTGAAATTATTGAACCCCAATCGCCTCCTTGTACGCCATAGCGGTCATAACCTAAACTCTTAGCCAATTCGGCAAAAGCGCGAGCTATTCGTGTAGGTCCCCATCCACGCTCAGAAGTAGGTCCGGACAGCCCGTAGCCAGGCAGAGAAGGAACGATCACGTGGAAAGCATCAGATTCATCGCCGCCATGATCCTGAGGATTCGTTAAAGGGCCTATGACATCTAGAAATTCGACTATTGAACCGGGCCAACCATGGCTTATCAATAGCGGAATAGCATCAGGGTTTTCAGAACGTTCATGGATGGTGTGAATACGTTGACCGTCGATATCGGTAGTTAGATTTTCAAAAGAGTTTAAGTAGGTTTCGAAAGAACGCCAGTCAAATTCATCTTTCCAATACTCAGCTAGTTCCCTCACCAAATTTGCATCGATGCCATAGTCCCATCCCGCATCGGGTAAATGGTCAGGCCATCTAGTTTTTTCTAGACGTTCCTTGAGATCTGTTATTTCGTCATCACCAACAGAGATGACAAAAGGCTTGAAGTTATCGGACATTTAGGCCTATTAGACGTCTTCAGCTAATTCACGTAAGCGACCCAAAACAGCAGCGGGTTCACCACCAATAGGTGTCACATTAAGGCTCGTAACTCCTGCTTCCTTGTAGGCAGCCAAGCGATCTTTAACGTATGCTTCGTCACCGCACATATTAGATTTTTCGATCAATTCATCAGGAAGGGCGGCCATAGCTTCATCTCTTCGACCATCCAAATAGGCTTCCTGAACTGCTGCGGCTTCGTCAGGAAAGCCGTATTGACAGCAAAGGTCGTTATAAAAATTCTTTCCTTTAGCACCCATACCACCTATGTAAAGAGCAGCCATAGGTCGAGCCATGTTTCTGTATTGTTCGGCGTCATCTCCTATAGCAACTAAACCTCCTGCTACAACATCAAAATCGCCAAGCTCCGGGTCTCTTCTTTCTAGACCGGCCTTAACAGAATCACCCCAAACCGTGTCCATCCTTTCAGGAAAAACCAT
>DBNM01000060.1:0-308 GCA_002299135.1 Candidatus Neomicrothrix sp. UBA672
AATACCGCTAGTGCTGCTTCAATTTCCTCTAAAACTTCCGGGTTTTTTTCAGTTAGTTTTGCGCTTTCCAGCTTTGTCTGTGCCTGCAAGTCAGATATCTGACCTAGAGCCCATGCAGAATGAATGCGTACCAATGTTTCTTCATCATCAAGCCCCAAACAGAGTGCAGGAATTGCCTCCACATTCGCCCAGTTCCCTAAAGCAACTGCTACGTTACGTAAAAATCCGCGTCGCTTTGCACGTTTGATCGGGCTATTCCGAAAACGTTTACTGAATGAGGTTTCATCCATTTTCATTAAATCCAACAG
>DBNM01000060.1:701-1738 GCA_002299135.1 Candidatus Neomicrothrix sp. UBA672
GGACATACTTGCTGGCAGATGTCACAGCCAAAAATAAGATTTCCCATTTTTGGACGCATTTCCACTGGAATCGAACCTTTCAACTCAATCGTCAAATAGGATATACATCGGCGAGCATCCAAAGTACGTTCAGCGATAATAGCTTCGGTTGGGCATGCTTCAATACAAATTGTGCAGCTTCCACAATCAACACGAGTGAAAGGCAAATCTGTTTCTAACTTCACATCTACCAGCAGTTCCGCCAGAAAAAACCATGAACCTTTTTCCCAGTTAATCAGGTTTGAATGCTTGCCAATCCATCCGAGACCCGCACGCTGCGCGACTTCTCGCTCCAAAATAGGTCCTGAGTCTACGAAACTGCGAGAGAGCTTTCCGGCATTTAATTCCCTACAAAGAAAGTCTTCCAAGACATTCAATTTACTTCGAATCAATTCGTGATAATCATCACCCCACGCATAACGACTGATGCATCCAATTTCAGCGTTTAGTACTTGTTCAGAAGGGTCGGCAGTCTTATAGTTGAAACCAAGCGCGATCAAAGACATTGTTTCAGGAAGAAGTCGGCGAGGGTCTTCTTTTAGGTCAGCGTGTCGTTCTAGATAGGACATTGAACCAGCATACCCCTTTTTGAGCCATGAATTGTAAATGTCAATGGTTTTGCTGCGAGAAACAGGAATTGCGCCAACCAAATCAAAACCAAGTTCACTTGCTTTTTCACGAAGAAGACGAGTCAGGGAAGAGGGGCTCATTTAATTATACAGTCTTTTTTATCAGTCGACTAAATTTTCAGGATCAATCACCAAATTTCGCTCTAACTCAGCCATCCCGAGACTCACATCGAGATCGACGCCTTGTTGACGGCAACTCATGCCTAGGGCATAGAGGACTTTGAACAGATTGTGGGAACGGCACTGTTCTCCCATTTGACCGATACGAAGAATATCCAAACCAAATGCTCCGGAAACCTCGACATTAAAACGCGTGGACATGATTTTCCTGATTTTTACGCTTTCGGCATCTTCAGGAGTTCTGATCGC
>DBNM01000060.1:2070-3784 GCA_002299135.1 Candidatus Neomicrothrix sp. UBA672
ACAACAGAATTGAGACGGTCTATTATTGGTACAAAGAGTTTCAATCCCATTGTCTCTATTCCTGCCTGCAAAGCAATTGAACTTACACGATGACGTTCAAAACGGACTGACAGAGTTTCTTCACAAATTTGCCGCAATGCTTCGTGCAAAGCAAGAATTCCTGGAACAGGAGCAGTGTAATGGTACTGTTGTGAACCCCAGAAGGTTTGCGCCCGTAAAGCATCTAGACACCAGTGTGGTTGACGTACTTTCCTGGATTCAATTGCCTTCCATGCATCTTGCGAAAATGCGATCAGGGAAACTCCAGGAATAGAAGACAAACCTTTTTGTCCACCGGAGACAACAACATCAATTCCCCACTCATCCATCTGCAGAGGCATCGTTGTCAAAGTACAGACCGCATCAACTATCACTAATGTACCATGCTCTTTAGCAATCCGGGCGACTTCCGGAAGACATTTCATTTCTACACCACACGAAGTTTCTCCCTGTGCAAGGGTAATCACGTCATAGTGTTTTTTCAAAAATGCCTCTTGAACTTCTTCTATTCTGACTGGTTGACTAACAGCTGATTCAAGAACTGTCACTTCCGCTCCAACGCCTTCAGCCATTTCTGCCATGCGACGGCTAAAGGTTCCCATCGACAAAGCTAATACGCTTCTTCCTGGCCAAAGCAAATTTGTGACGGCCATTTCCATAGCAGCTGATGCCGGTCCGGAAACCCCGATAATTTTTTCTGAAATTGTCTGAAAGGCATATCGCCCCATGGTTTTAACATTCTTGATAACTTCATCCATGGTATCTCCTAGATGATTGATCACAACTCCATTTGCACGAGAAACTGCATGTGAAATTGGCACAGGTCCCGCTCCCATCAGTAAAAGCGGCTCGGTCGGTAGGATGTTATCCAGATGTTGTGTTTCAGGTGGAGAATAAGGCATGTGACTAGGGTATGCAAAAATTATAGCCTTATTTTCCTGCTTGGAAATTAATTGTAATAAAGAACTTCAAAAACTCCACTTACAATGAAGTAAATCAAAGTTCATCAAACATCACGTTTTTCTAAATTACCATTGAGGAAAAATAATCTATGGGAATGCTTTGCTCACCTAAAAAACCCATTATCTAATGCGTCCTTTCTATAGGGTGAGAGAAGTAAAATGTATTTGCCATATTTGGATGTAGGCCGGTGAATTATTTGGGGAGTTCGCTAATGTTGATCTTAACGAAGACCATCGGTTAGATGGAAAATTTGTTATTAAAAATCATTCGGCGAGGTTCCCGATAGGGATTTGTGATAATTTGTTGCAGACTGCTGAGTCACTTAAGAACATGAAATAAATTAATAACTTTCATGATAGCTGTTCAAAGTATTGAGTTGCTGAAACGGACCTAAATATATTTTACTGTTTGAGCCGATTAACAATTTTCCATACAGTTGGAAGCAGGAGCACGGCCATAGCGATTTTCAGCAAGTCGCCACCAATAAAAGGATAAAGCCCATATTCCAACACAGGTTTATCCCAACCGATCAAAGTACCCAACCAAAAAAGTCCAGGGGTATATATCAGAATGTTCCCCACTATTAGGGACAGAAACAATCTAAAATAACTACGGTCAAATCCGCGTTCCGCAAACCATCCGCAGGCGGTTGCCGCCAGCAAAAAGCCAACAAGATAGCCTGCAGTCGGTCCCATGAAAACAATCATTCCAC
>DBNM01000078.1:0-541 GCA_002299135.1 Candidatus Neomicrothrix sp. UBA672
CCATTTATTAGAGCTGTTCCTGATTTCAACGTGCCAGGATTGCAGATGCTGGAATCATTTGTCATCCATTGACCATGATATGTAGGCGCTCCATAGCGAATAGCTTGGGCCATAACACTCATATTTCCGAACTTTTGTTGGGCCATAACGAACCCAGCAGGTCCGAAAGCACCAAGATCGGCTTGGCCTGTTCCCATAGCTGTTCCCAGACCGACGAAGTCAGTAGTTACAACACCTTCTACTTCAATTCCTAGTTTTTGGGTGAGATGATCCATCATCGGCTGGATGTCATCTTGCAGAGCTTCTTGTTCTTGACTTGGAACAAAACCAAAGACAATTTTGTCTGGCCATTCTTCACCTGATTGTTCAGATTCTTCACTTCCGCAAGATACGACCAAAAGTGATAATGCTAAAACTGCGGCAACTCTTTTAATGATTTTCATTCAAATCTCCCATTTTGAATTTAAAAAGCTACAAATCTATGTAGCGAAACATAACGCAACAATAGTAAACAAATCGACAACTTACACCTTCGGCAAAA
>DBNM01000078.1:888-9624 GCA_002299135.1 Candidatus Neomicrothrix sp. UBA672
GTTCTAAATTATTTGCAAAAGCTTCTAGTCGAGTTCCAAATTGGTTCTATTGTTCAGGAATGAGAATTTGTCCATGAATTTGTCTCATCTGGGACGCGTTGCAGCAGTAGCTGCAGTTATTTGTTGGTCGACTGGGAATATTATTGTTGCGCGTCTTGATTTATCAGGTATTGAAATTGCATTTTGGCGCCAATCTTTGGGAGTGCTTGTTTATGGGGTCATTTTTATTGCGATAGGTAAAAGAATTACATGGGAGCAGATAAAAATTGCATTTCCTGTTGCAGTGCTTTTTTGTTCTGAAATAGTGGTCTTCTTCTCGGCTCTTAACATTACAACTGTTGCAAATGCAACGATTATTGGTGCTTTGCAAACGATCGTGTTGATAATTGTTGCCGGCGGGAAGTTTGGAGAAATTATTACTAAGAGGTTGGTTGGAATTTCTATTTTTGCTACAGGGGGTGTGGCTGTAGTCGTTTTAGGTTCAAGCAGCGAGATTTCATGGAGCCCATTAGGAGACTTGCTTGCTTTATTGGCAATGATCTTATTTTCAGCCTATTTCGTTGCTGTTAAATCAGTTCGTTCGAGAATAGACACTTTTACTCTTCAGACATTGGCAATGCTTATAGGTTCATTAGGACTGTTGCCTTTCTTAGTACTTTTTCGAAGTTCAACATCAGGTTTCCCTGACCTAACCAGAAATGAGTTTCTCTGGATATTGGTTTTGCTGGCGATACCAGGAAGTGGTCATTTTTTAATGAACTGGGCTCATTTGCATGTTTCTTTGAGCCTTACAGGTCTTCTCATGCTTGCTATTCCAGTATTTTCCACAATCGGAGCTTGGATCTTTCTTGACCAAGGTGTTTCACTTTTGCAGATTATAGGAGGGGTGGTTGTTATAACCGCTCTAATAGTCGTGACCAGAGATGATGCAAGTTCTAATGGTAAAAACAATGAGATGGCTCTAGATGATTAAGTTGCAAATTCAATCAATTAAAGTTGATCCCGTATACGACAACTGAAAGTTTTTGATCTACGTTTGTCCGAGTAGCGACAACAATCAATGGAGGAAAAAAGTGAGTGCTGACGGTACATGGAATGTAACACTTAATAGCCCAATGGGAGCCCAAGCGGGAACCCTCGAGCTTGTTTCTGATGGAAATACCCTTACAGGTAGTATGTCAGGGCCACAGGGGAGCATGGAACTAGAAAATGGCACTGTAGATGGAGATAATCTCACATGGACAGTGAACATGACGCA
This sequence comes from Candidatus Neomicrothrix sp. UBA672, assembly GCA_002299135.1. Lineage (GTDB taxonomy): Bacteria > Actinomycetota > Acidimicrobiia > Acidimicrobiales > MedAcidi-G1 > MedAcidi-G1. Next base: position 2,147 of record DBNM01000078.1, read on the forward strand.
ACCAATGCCAATAACGATTGATGCCACAGCAACCATTGATGGCGATCAGATCAGTGGCGAAGCCAAACTAGGTGCTTTTGGAACGGCCACATTTGAAGGATCAAGAGCTTAAAGTAACCGTTTAATTTTGTTGAGTTGATTTTTTAACAATTAAAGCGTTCTTTAATAAAAGTCTTTCATTAGACAAGGACATGTCCTGTATTGTCTTGGAGGAACTATAACGCCTCAAAGGTGTTATAAAATCTCATCGGGGTGGATCATGGACGTTCGCGAAAGTATTAAGAATCTGATACAAGAAGCCCTGTCGATCTTGGGTCTTGAAATACCAGCTGAGATTCATTTAGAAAGACCAGCAAATATTGAACACGGAGACTGGTCGACGAATGTCGCTTTAGCTTTGGCCAAAAAAGCAGAATCGAATCCACGTGATCTGGCTGGGCAGTTAGCGTCCACTCTAGAAAGTCTCCCATCAGATTATGTAGCCAGATTAGAGGTTGCTGGACCTGGGTTTTTAAATTTTTATTTAAACAAAGCTTGGCTTTATGAAATCTTGTTGCAAGCAGTTAATGCTGGTTCTGAGAACTGGGCGCGTTCGGAACAAGGAGCTAATAGAAAAGTAATCGTCGAGTTTGTAAGCGCAAACCCGACTGGACCTTTACACGCTGGGCACGGAAGAGGGGCGTGTTATGGAGATTCGGTTGCCAGACTGTTGGAAAGGTCGGGTTACTTGGTCTCACGAGAATTCTATGTAAACGACCGAGGGACACAGATGAATTTATTTGCCTCTTCTTTGGCCGCACGTGTAGCGGGGGAAGACGTCCCAGCAGATGGATACCACGGAGCCTATATAAAAGAATGGGCCAGTGAGATACCTGAAGACGAAGATCCTCTTGAGTGGGGTAAAAAACGAGCTTTATCTAGCCATAAAGAAGTTCTTAGCGACTTGAACATAGAATTCGATTCTTGGTTCAGTGAAACTTCGATGGTTGACTCAGGTTCAATCGAAAAGGCCCTTTCAATGCTCGAGAAAGCAAGTGCTTCTTATGAAAAAGATGGGGCTATTTGGTTAAAAAGCACAGAATATGGTGATGACAAGGATCGAGTGCTAGTTAAATCAGATGGAGAGTACACGTACCTATTACCAGATGTTGCATATCATCTCGACAAGTTAGTTAGAGCTGAACGTCTCATAAATGTTTGGGGTGCCGACCATCATGGATATATCACACGCATGAAAGCAGCGATCCAATCTTTAGGGTATGAACCTGAAAGGCTAGAAGTAGAAGTTACTCAAATGGTGAATCTTCAACGTTCTGGCGAAGAAGTAAAACTTTCGAAACGAACAGGAGACATGGTTGAACTTTCAGAAGTCGTAAAAGAAGTGGGATCTGACGCTGCGCGTTTTACGTATCTGCTTCAATCCATTGATACAACTCAAACATTTGATTTGGATTTGGTATCTAAAAGAGTAAATGAAAATCCGATTTTTTATGTTCAATATGCATACGCCCGAATTCGTTCAATGATGAAAAAAGCTGATCAAATCGGTTTTACGCCGTTGCCTATTTCCGAGGTTGACCTGTCGCAACTTCAGCATCACAGGGAATTGGTTTTGATTCGGTCGTTGCATGAATTACCTGATGTTGTTGAGAGAGCTACTCGCGAGTTGGCTCCACATCAAATAACAACATGGTTGAGGGAATTCGCTGCGGATTTACATGGTTTCTATCACGACTGTCGTATTCTTGGTGATGATGTAGAACCTTCTTTAACACAAGCCCGGTTTCTGTTGATGAGGGGAGTTTCAGTCGGACTTGAGGTAGGAATGGAACTGTTAGGCGTTAGTGCTCCTGCAGAGATGTGGCGTGATGACCTTGTTGAAGAGGGAGAAGTCTGATGGCGGGTCCTATATTGCGTGATTTGTTACCAGATACTGCAGATATTTCGTCTGGAGAGCACACTCTCATAGGAGGTTGTGACTTATTAGAGCTTGCTCATGAATTTGGGACACCCCTTTTCGTTTATGATGAAGCACATTTACGATCAAGATGTCGTGAAGCAGTGGAAGCATTTAATGGCAATGTCGCATACGCCACAAAAGCTTTTCTTTGTACAGAGATGGCAAGACTTGCTTATCAGGAAGGCATGAATCTTGACGTTGCAACGGGTGGAGAATTGTACATAGCTCGAAAAGCTGATGTCCCTGGCGAACGAATAGTAATGCACGGAAACAATAAGAGTTTCGAAGAGCTTGCCATGGCTCTCAGGGAGAATGTAGGTCGTATAGTTGTAGATTCTTTTAACGAACTGGATCGTTTGGAGGAATTATGTGCAGACCTTAATAAGTCAACCAAGGTTCTTCTAAGGGTTACTCCCGGAGTTGAAGCGCATACTCACGAATTCGTTTCGACAGGGCAAGAAGATTCAAAATTCGGATTTACAGTTAGATCAGGTGTAGCGGAAGAGGCTGTTGAGAGAACTAGAAGTTCACAGTATTTGGAATTATTAGGGTTGCATGCCCATATTGGTAGTCAGGTTTTCGATGTTCAACCATTTGCGAAAGCAGTCGGAGTATTAGCAGAATTCGCAGCTCCTTATGATTTCCCTGAGTTGGTCGTCGGGGGAGGATTGGGAGTTCCTTACGTCGAAGGAGAATCTGCTCCTTCTATAAAAGAGTGGGCAGAGGCTATTTTTGATGCTTGTGAAAAAGCTGGAGTTAGATCTTCAGTTGGTTCAGAGCCGGGTCGCTCCATAGTTGCTAGCGCAGCCGTAACTCTTTACACAGTGGGGACAATAAAAGAAGTTCCCGATCATAGAACCTATGTTTCGGTTGATGGCGGAATGAGCGACAATCCTAGGCCAGCGCTTTACGGCTCCGGTTATGAAACTTTTCTGCCACGCTCAAATCAGGCGGAACGGCAAAGCTCAGTACGTCTTGTAGGTAAACATTGCGAATCTGGAGATGTTCTTATAAAAGAAGCATGGGTTCCTGAAGATTTGTCAGTAGGAGATATTCTTGCCACACCTGTAACGGGTGCTTACGGCCACTCAATGGGCTCGAATTACAATCAAATGCTCAGACCAGCAGTGGTTTTCGTGTCGGATGGTTCTCCACGATTGGTTATAGCAAGAGAATCATACGAAGATTTAGTAAGACGTGACATTTAACATATTAAAGAAGTTAAAACAGTACCTGACTAAGGTCTTTCGCCAAGTACTGTATGAGTATGGAATCAGTTAATGTCAATATAGGACTTTTAGGCTGTGGAACAGTCGGAGCCTCTTTGTGTAAATTAATCGATGAGCAGAACGAGGCTATTGCAGAACGCACAGGACTAACACTCGATGTTGCCCTGGTGGCGGTCCGCGACGTTTCGCAACCGCGAGATGTTCCTATAGACCCTTCTTTATTTACTGACGATCCGAATTCCGTTATTGAGAGTCCTGACGTGGATGTTGTTGTTGAAGTTATGGGAGGGATCAATCCATCTAAAGAACTGATTCTGAAAGCGCTTGAACTTGGGAAACCTGTAGTCACAGCGAACAAGGAGCTTTTAGCCACTCATGGAGATGAGTTGTACTCTTTAGCTAAACAATCTGAAGTCGATTTGTTATTTGAAGCTGCTGTTGCAGCTGCAATCCCAATAATCCGCCCATTGCGCGAATCCTTAGCGGGAGAACCAATTACACGAGTTATGGGAATAGTAAATGGAACTACGAATTTTATTCTTACGAAAATGGCTGAAGATAATATGCCGTATGCCGAAGCCCTTGACGAAGCACAAAGGCTTGGTTACGCGGAAAGCGACCCAACAGCCGATGTTGAAGGTCATGATGCAGCGGCGAAAGCTGCAATAATTGCAAGTCTTGCATTCGGAGGTCAGGTCACACTTAGTGACGTTCATGTTGAGGGGATCACAAAGATAACTCCCGAAGACATAGATTTTGCCCACCGTTTGAATCATTGCATAAAGCTTTTAGCGATTACGGAAAAACAAAAAATCGATGGTGAAGATGCTTTATGTGTTCGCGTTCATCCAAGCATGGTTCCTTTAACGCATCCTTTGGCCACGGTTCGAGAAAGTTTTAATGCCATTTTTGTCGAGGGTGACGCGATGGGAGAGTTGATGTTCTACGGAAGAGGTGCTGGGGGTGCACCTACTGCATCGGCGGTACTCGGCGATTTGATTGACGCTTCTTGTAATTTAAAAAGATCTAACAGCGCTTCAATTGGCGAATTCAAACCCATGAAAATTTCACCAATTACAGATCTAGAAAGCCAGTATTTCTTAGAAGTGGAAGTTGATGACCAACCAGGTGTTCTGGCACAAGTAGCTACTGTTTTCGGGGAACACCATGTTTCAATTCGATCGATGGAACAAGAGGGTCTCGATAGTGAAGCAAGGCTCATTTTTATTACACATAAAGCTTTTGAGAGTGATTTTCAAGCAGCGATCGAGGCTTTGAATGAGCTAGAAACAGTTAGAAGTGTAGGTACTGTGCTTCGGGTTATTGGTATCGATTGAGTCAAGGGGTTCGAGTGAAGTACGTAAGTACAAGAGGTTCAGCGCCAGAAAAAACCTTTAGTGAAGCTTTGCTGACAGGTCTAGCCGATGATGGGGGTCTATACGTCCCAGACGAATGGCCATCATTAAAAGGTTCAGGTAGTGGTGATTATTTAGAAACAGCCTTTGAGGTTATGAACCTTTTTACAGCAGGAAGTCTTAATCAAGTAACGTTAAAAAAAATTATAGATGAAGCGTATGAGTCTTTCGATGTGCAGGGTGTTGTTCCCTTAATTGAATTAGATGAACAACTTTTCTTGATGGAGCTATTTCATGGGCCCACTCTTGCATTTAAAGATATAGCCCTCCAACTGCTTGGTGGGCTATTCGATTACGAATTAAATGACCGTGGAGAGCATCTTACGATCGTAGGGGCAACTTCTGGAGACACTGGTTCTGCAGCAATTGAGGCTTGTAAAGATCGTGAGAATCTAGACATTGTTATTCTTCACCCTTCGGACCGAGTTTCGGAGGTGCAACGCAGACAGATGACCACAGTCGATTCTTTCAATGTCCATAATGTCGCTATTGAAGGAACTTTTGATGATTGTCAAGACTTGGTTAAAGCGATGTTTAACGACCTTGAATACAGAAACAAATTAAAACTAGGTGCGGTTAATTCAATTAACTGGGCGAGGGTCATGGCTCAGATTGTTTACTACGTGGTGGCTGCTGAAAGATTAGGTTCGCACGAGCAGCCAGTAATCTTTTCAGTTCCAACTGGAAATTTTGGAAATGTATTTGCTGGTCATGCAGCGCGAAATTGCGGTCTGAACATCCCCAAATTATTGGTCGCAAGTAATAAAAACGATATTCTCACTCAATTTTTTACTTCAGCCCAAATGAAAATTGACGAAGTTATACCTACTCTTTCTCCAAGTATGGATATCCAAATCTCATCGAATTTAGAAAGATTTATTTTCGAATTATTTGAAAGAGATGGAAAGAAGGTAAAGAACCTTTTAGAAAAGTTCCGAACCGATGGAAACGTTAAAGTTGACTCTGATATCGAGGCCAAATTCTCCAATAGTTGGGCCGCATACAGTTTCGATGACGAAGAAGTGATTAAGTGCATTTCTTCAGAATCAGAAAGGTCAGGCGTAATTCTTGACCCCCATTCTGCAATAGGGGTTTTAGCTGCCCGTTCTCATCGAGACAAACAAATTGATCCTGAAATTCCAATTGTTTCTTTGGCTACAGCGCATCCAGCTAAATTTCCCAAAGCAGTCGAAAGAGCGTTAGGGAAGTGTCCACCTCTTCCAGATCGTCTAGCAGATTTACATGAGCGACCTGAGTTCTTTACCCGACTGCCGAATGATTTAGAAATCGTGAAAGACCACGTGATTAGTTGCTCCAGAATAGATGAAAAATAAGTAAAGATGAAAGAGATCTTTGTAAGGATGAGAGAAGTATGAAATATGTGATTTGTGTGCCAGATGGTTGTGCCGACTTACCAGTTCCAGAGCTTGACGGAAGGACCCCTTTAGAAGCAGCCAATATGCCGAATCTTGACTCTCTTGCTGCTAAAAGCACGTTAGGCAGAGCAGAAGTGATTCCAAGTGGCATGCCGCCGGGAAGTGATGTAGGAAACATGTCGATTTTCGGCTATGACCCAAGTCAATATCACACAGGACGTGCCCCGATCGAAGTTGCTGCGCTTGGAGTGAAATTAAGACCAGACCAAACAGCGTTCAGGTGTAATTTTGTAAAAGTAGTTGATGGAGTGATGATTGATTACGCAGGCGGGAATCCTTCTTCACATGAAGCAGAGAAGGTTATTGATCAATTAAATAGAGAATTGGGAAACCCTGATGAGGGGATTTCCTTTTTACCAGGCGTCAGCTTTCGTAACGCAATGATCGCCCCTATGGATTATGTTGACGCGGTTTGCATCCCCCCACATGATTTAACAGGTGATTCAGTTGTATTGCCGTCTGGAAAATCAGGTCAAAAAATTTCTGATCTTATGGCTGCATCTGAGGAAATATTGGCTTCCTCAAGTTTAGAAGCAACGGGAATTTGGTTATGGGGCCAGGGAACCCAGCCTCAATTGCCGTCATTCAGTGAAGTTAATGGAGTGAATGCGGGTTTAGTTACAGCAGTTGACCTCGTTAGAGGTATTGGAAAATTAGCTGAAATGAAAGTGTGTGATATTCCAGGTGCAACCGGTTGGTACGACACAGATTATGAAGGGAAGAGAGATATGGCTCTAAAAGAACTGGAGGGTGGTTTGGACTTATTCATAATTCACGTTGAGGCTACTGATGAAGCTGGTCATGCTGGAAATGTTGAAGCTAAAGTTGAATCTCTCGAAAATTGGGATAGCCGTATTCTGAAAGGTTTGATTTCTGGTTTAGATGATTTAGGAGCATGGAGAATGTTGATGCTTCCTGATCATGCAACTCCTTTGACGCTTCGTACACATACTCCTGATCCTGTTCCGTATCTCCTGTTTGATTCAGAAAAAGATTCTGATGGCGGTGTTTTTACCGAAATTGGCGTTTCGGAGATGCCCCTGGTTAAAGGGCATCAGCTTATGAAAGCCCTTTTATCCAGTTAAATAAAAGATTTTTGCAGGAAAAAAATAAAAACTGTTTTTAACTAAGTTTTTGTGTTGTCGACTACTTGAGGTTCGCATACAGTACAAGGTGTCGTTAAGGCCGAGGGCCTGATTGACATTCATCAGGTCTGATGGTTACACGAGTGTACGACCCAGAGCGTGTTTCGTTTTAACGGCAATTCAATTTCGGTGTTAAACCAATTTTCTAGAGAGGTTTAACCCACAACACACAGAACACAGAGGTGTTTAAGTATGGACTCGACTGAGTTACAAAGCGATTCATTGGAAGCCAAAGGGCGAGATGAACTTATTACTATTGCCACGGCTTTAGGAGGGAAACCTGCTTCACGTGC
>DBNM01000131.1:0-1634 GCA_002299135.1 Candidatus Neomicrothrix sp. UBA672
AGTCTCGGAATTTTAAGAGTGTGGACACTTCCTTCTTTCAGGAAGTCTTCAGTAGGGATTATCTTTTCACAACTCATGAATGTACGTTTGGCTGCTTTTGCAAAAAGGTCGTCGAAATACAAATCCGGGCCTAAGAATTGTCCGTTTCCTTGGGAATCAGCCCTATTCATATGAATAAGAGAAACGTCAAGGTTTAAGGCGGGTATCGCTACGAGTTCTTCACCTTTTTCCCCGTCACTTGATTCGTAAGGAGATTCGATTGTCTTTATTTCAGGGTTCATCATGAGCATGTCACTACCTAAACCAGCTCTTGTTGGATAAAAAGGCACACGGTGCGCTGCAGCTAGTAACCCTAAATAAAAAGCGCCTTCGTCTAGTTCACCGGTTTCAATAGTTCCCTCTTGTTTGGCGTTTCTGAAATGCGGTTCTAGAGGTATTGAATCAAGTGAAACGAACCCATAAATAGCTTTACGGATCTTGCCTGCAGCACAGAGCAGTCCTACTTCTGGCCCTCCGTAACTAACGATTGTAAGATCCTTCAAATTGCTGCACGCTATTGCTCGGACCAGTGACATGGGTTTTCGACGTGAACCCCAACCACCTATGCCTATAGTCATTCCATCTGATAATTCTTCGATGACTTCCATTTCGGTCATTTTTTTATCAATCACAACTTCAACGCTAGAGCAACCCGCGCTATGCAACGACCTGAGATAATCTTCTAGTGTGAATATTTCTATGGACAAAACTGAAATCCTTGATTTCTCAGGTAAAACGGTGATTGTTACCGGAGGGACTCGGGGTCTTGGACGTGTTATTTCAGAATCTTTTCTAGATGCTGGAGCAAATGTTGTTATGTGTGCGCGTAATGCACCTGAGAAACCGATTTTTTCTGAATTGAATAACAACGAAGCCGTTTTTTTTGAAACTGATGTGAGAAACCCTGATCAGGTTGAATCTCTTATTTCTGAAGTTGTTCAAAAGTTTGGTCGTATCGATGTACTTGTAAATAATGCTGGAGGGGCTCCTTCAGTTAAATCTTCAGATGCTTCACCTCGCTTTAATGAAAAAGTTGTTTCGTTGAACCTTTTAGCTTCTATGCATTGTTCTCAATCTGTGTTCCCTGTGATGAATTCGCAAGAAGACAATGGCGTCATCATCAATATCTCTTCAGTCAGTGGGAGTAGACCCAATCCCGCAGGAATGGCTTACGGGGCTGCTAAGGCTGGTTTGGACAATTTGAGTAAAACTTTAGCTCATGAGTGGAGTCCAAAAATACGCGTTCTGACTTTGGCGGTTGGACTAATAGAAACTGATGAATCGTCTGACTTTTACGGGGATGATGAGAAACGTTTGAAGCTCGCTAACCATCTGGCTATGAAGCGTCTAGGGAGACCTGAAGAAATCGCTGATATGTGCATGGTGTTGGCTTCGCCTTTGGCTCGCTGGATGACTGGAACCACTGTCGAGGTTCATGGAGGTGGAGAGAGTCCTTTCTATTTGAAAGAAATCTCCGACACTAGTATTGAAGAAAACTCTTAATATTTTTGAATTAAAATGGCACCTGTCTTTCTAACTGAAGAATCGCCAACCTATGGGGTAGTGCAATCTGTTTCACCTATGGTCAGGCGAAT
>DBNM01000131.1:1973-3161 GCA_002299135.1 Candidatus Neomicrothrix sp. UBA672
AATCCTTCTAAATTTACTTATCACGGAACCGGTACTTACATCATTGGGGATCCTAATGGAAACGAACTGGCCGTAATAGACCCAGGCCCTCGTGATGATGCACATCTGGCCGCTCTTTTGGATGCCGTAGGAAACAAAAATGTTAGCCATATTTTAGTGACACACACGCACCCTGATCACTCTCCTGCGGCTACCAGCCTCTCTGAGATAACTTCAGCTCCGACATACGGATTCGGGAAACATCCGTTGGCAGCTACTAAAAAATCTGATGATGTCGACGAGACACAGCAAGATGATCTCGAAGACAGGGGTGATACCGACTTTGTTCCTGATGTTGAAATAGGAAATGGAGATGTGATTGTAGGTCAAGGTTTCACTTTTGAAGCTCTCCATACACCGGGACACATCTCCAACCATTTATGTTTTTCTTTGGAAGAAGAATCTACTTTGTTTACTGGCGATCATGTTATGGGATGGTCGACGACTGTGATTCCAGCTCCAGATGGGAACCTCTCTCATTATCTTTCTAATTTACGTCGCCTTCTTGAACGATCTGAAATGATTTATCGACCGACTCACGGTCCCGCGATTGAGAACCCTCTTCCTTTTGTTAATTCTCTGATCGAGCACCGAGAGGAGCGCACGACTCAAATAATTGCAGCAATCAATAGGGAACCTAAGACAGTTAAAGAATTAGTTAACGATATATATTCTGATGTTGATGAAAGTCTTCACAAGGCAGCCGGTAGTTCTGTGTACGCGCATCTATTGGATCTTGCTCGTATTGGCGTTGTCTCGGCGGATCCTGATTTCGACATAAACGCTGAGTGGAGAGTTAAGTAAAAAAATCTAAGGGTGCTGGCTTGAAACTGAAATGACTTCACCTGTCATGTAGGAAGAGTAATCACTGGCTAAGAAAACCATTACATTTGCTACTTCCCAGGGTTCTGCGGCGCGCCCTAAGGCTTCTTGTTCTATCAAAGAATCTATTAGCTCTTGGTTGCTGGATTTTGCAAGATTTGGATGCATAGCCAAACTCGGTGCTACACAATTAACTCGTATGTCATATTCCGCTGCTTCGACGGCAACGCATCGTGTAAGTGCCATAACGCCTGCTTTCGCTGCCGCGTAGTGAGACTGGCCTGTTTGTGCACGCCATCCTAAAACCGAAGCGTTGTTTACTATCAC
>DBNM01000017.1:0-6298 GCA_002299135.1 Candidatus Neomicrothrix sp. UBA672
TAGATGGTCTAGGGCTTGATGAAGATGGTTTAACCGAACTGGCTAAATGTGACTTGTTTATTCATTCCGCAGCAGTGGTTAGTTTTGATTCACCCTTGGATCAAGCAGTGGAAGTTAACCTCCTTGGACCAGTTCGTATCGCTCAAACTCTAAACGAGCTCGCTGTCTCACCTCATCTTGTTTCTATATCCACTTGTTATGTGGCGGGAAGCAGAAGAGGAGCCGCACCAGAAGAGCCTGTAGATGCCAGTCCATTCTTTGTTGATGTTGATTGGAAAATTGAAGTCGACGCCGCGAGGAGAATACGACAAGAAACGGAAACTGCTAGTCGTACGCCTGAACGTCTAGAACAGTTTCGCAAAGAAGCACGCGAAGAGCTAGGAGCTGCCGGTATCCCTGCGCTTGCATCAAAAACTGAACAGTTACGTTCACGTTGGGTTGATGACCGAATGGCAGAAGCAGGCCGTTCGCGAGCACATTCTCTGGGATTCCCAGATGCTTATGCATACACGAAGGCATTAGGTGAAATTGCGCTTCGCGAAACCGCTCACACCATCCCTGTAAGCATTGTGCGGCCTTCAATTATTGAATCTGCCTTAGCTCAACCCTTTCCGGGCTGGATAAGAGGCTTCCGAATGGCCGAACCTGTGATTATTTCTTATGCAAGAGGACTATTGAAAGATTTTCCCGGAATTCCTGAAGGAACAATCGACGTAATACCTGTGGATATGGTCACGGCTGCTATTTGTGCAGTTGCCGCAAGAGGCCCTGCTGAACAACCAGACATTGTTCAAATTGCATCAGGTAGCATCAACCCTCTCAGATACGGTCACCTCTTTGACCTGGTTCGCGCATGGTTCACGCTGCATCCTGTATACGACGAGATAGGTCAACCAATTGCGGTGCCAGGTTGGGATTTTCCAGGCATAAGTAAAGTCAGAAAGCAACTTGAAAGAGGTCAAACTCTTTTAAACAAAACACAAAAAGCTTTTGACCAATTACCCATTAGAGGATCCAGAGCTGATGTGATTGCAAAACTCGAAGAACAACGAGATCAGATAGAAAAAGCTTTGGGTTACGTTGACCTGTATGGAGCTTACGTCGAATGTCAAGCTATCTATGGTCTTGAAAGCCTGTTGGAACTTTGGGATTCTTTAGACGAAGAGGATAAAACCGATTTCTGTTTTGATCCTGGAATAATCGATTGGAATCAGTACGCGAACGAAATTCACCTACCCTCAGTAGTCAAAGCTGGCAGGGTCCCCATGAGTCCCCCTTCGAAAAAGGGGCAAGACAGAGAAACACGTTTAAGAAGTCAGATTCTTTCACCAGACCGCCACATCGCTGCTTTCGATTTAGAAAATACCCTTATTGCTTCAAACGTGGTTTCTTCTTTCGCATGGCTTGCAAGCAGACGACTAAGCACGACTGAACGTATTCGTCTAGTAATAAAAACATTGGCAGAAGTACCCCAATTGCTTTCTTTAGATAAACAAGATCGAGGCGATTTCTTGCGTCATTTCTATAGGCGCTATGAAGGGGCTCCCATCTCTCAAATTTCTGAAGACTCTGCTGAGCAATTTAGCGACCTTATACTTTCAAAATCCTTCCCTGAAGGTATCCGAAGAGTTAGGGAACACAGAAATTTAGGACATAAAACTGTTCTAATAACTGGTGCTTTAGATTTCGTAGTTGAACCACTCAAACCTCTCTTTGATGACATAATTTGCCCAAAACTCGGACGAGATGGCGACTCTTACGATGGTCGGCTAGTAGATGTGCCACCTACAGGAGAATCCAGGTACCAAGCATTAGCTGACTACGCTGCTGCAAATCAGCTCGACTTGCGCGAATCAGTCGCTTACGCTGATTCCGCCAGCGACCTCCCCATGCTAGAAGCAGTTGGATTTCCGGTCGCTGTTAACCCAGAGGTTCGCCTAGCCAGTATCGCCAGAAAACGCGGGTGGCTTGTTGAAGATTTCGGCAAATCTCCTGGTGTCAGCAATAAAATTCTACCTTTAGCACCCCATAGAGGTGGCAGAGCATGAAGGCACTTAGATTCAAAAGAAACATTCCACGTTATGCGGCTGCCAAAATTGCCGGAAATATAATGCCTGGTTCTGGAGCAAGTTTTGGGCCTATAGACCTAATTCAAGGTGAAAGCCCTGAAGCACCCGGAAAAGATTGGGTAAAAGTCCGACCAAGACTTTCAGGGATCTGTGGCTCGGATCTAGCAACAGTAGACGGCAAATCAGCTCGATATTTTGAACCTCTTGTTTCTTTTCCTTTCACACCCGGACATGAGGTGGTAGGCAATCTTGACGACGACAGTCGTGTCGTGCTTGAACCGGTTCTTAGCTGTACCAGTCGAAACATTTCCCCGCCCTGCACTCCTTGCGGTGCGGGGAACATAGGAAACTGCGAAAATGTGACTCTTGGTGAAATATCTTCTGGAATTCAAACCGGTTCATGTCATGACACAGGGGGAGGTTGGGCCACTGAATTTTATGCGCATCCCAGCCAATTGCATTCTGTGCCTGATGAATTCTCGGATGAAGCAGCAGTAATGGTTGAACCAACCGCATGCGGGATCCACGCTGCTCTAGCAGCAGAAATCCCAAACGACGGAGTGGTTGCAGTATTAGGAAGTGGAACCCTGGGGCAGGTAACAATTTCAGCACTACGACATTTCACGAACCCAAAAACAATTATCTCAACTGCCCGCTACCCAGAACAAAAGATATTAGCTGCCCAACTGGGATCTGACATCGTTGTAAGCCCTGAAGAAATCCTTCGCTCAGTTAGGAGAGTCTGTGGAACAAAAGCAATCGCGAATGTTTCAGAAAAGAGCCCTGATGGCCGCGTGGACCGTCTAACTGGTGGCGCAGATGTTGTAATCGACTGTGTCGGATCTTCAAAAAGTATCAGCGACGCTTTATCAATAACAAAACCAAATGGAAGAATTGTCCTTGTTGGAATGCCTGCGACAGTCGAACTGGAGCTAACTCCCCTTTGGCATCGCGAATTACAACTAATAGGCGCTTACACCTATGGGACTGAAAAACTTCCTAATGGTGAGACAATAAGCACTTTTGACCTTGCCTTTGAACTGGTGAAAACCGCAAAACTTGAGCAACTTGTCTCAGCTTGCTACTCACTTAATGACTATCAAGAAGCCCTAAAACATGCTGCTAACGCAGGTTCAAGAGGTGCCTTCAAGATTGTTTTTGATCTTAGAGACGAACGGGAGCGAAATATCAAATGAATACCGACAATAAAGAAACCTCACGCCCTTCCCCTAGACCAGGGTTCGTATTGGATGTGGATAGAAACACCCCACCCATTGTTTTTCATCACGGGGAGAACTTTCGTTTAGAGAAACTTCCTGCTGGAAGATCACGGGTTGTGTATCCGTCTGAACCGTTAGAAGGACTTCCTGACCCAGAAGGTGCGATAAAGGACGCTCTTTTGAACCCACTGGGTGATTCAGATCCGCTTCCCTCTCTACTTAAGCCAGGAATGAAACTGACAATCGCTTTTGACGATATTTCACTACCTCTTCCTCCTATGCGTAAGCCTGATATAAGACAGCGCATTATCGAAGCTGTACTCGATATGGCAGCGGAAGCAGGTGTAGACGATGTGCATCTCATTGCTGCCCTTGCGTTGCATAGAAGAATGACCGAAGATGAACTTCGTCACGCAGTGGGAGATCGGGTCTATGATTCCTTTGCTCCGAAAGGATTGCTGTACAACCTTGATGCGGAAGACCCAGAAGGAATGGTCGTGCTTGGTGAGACCCCTCACGGGGAAGAAGTCCATTTCTGTCGTAGAGCTGCAGAAAGTGACCTGCTCATATATGTGAATATAAATCTAGTTTCTATGGACGGTGGACATAAAAGCACAGCAACTGGACTAGCTGGATACACAGGCCTACGCCACCACCACAACGTTCACACCCTGAGAAATTCAAAATCGATAATGGACAGAGAAAATTCTGCCCTACATGCCTCAAATTGGCGTATGGGAGACGTAATAAAAGATGCAGGGGTGAAAATTTTTCAAATAGAAACGACTGTAAATAACAATACTTTCGGTCGGGAAGGCCCTCTCGCTCTTCTTCAAAAACGCGAATGGGAGTGGAATGCTAGAGACAGAGGCCAGTTCATAGCCATGCAACGCGGTTTAGATCTATTACCGGTCAAAGCAAAAAGGCGTATTTTCGAAGGGTGGCAATCACCCTATGAGTTGACTTCAGTTCAGGCGGGTGAAGTCGAGGCTGTGCATCAGAAAACTATTGAAAATGTATACGCCCAACAACTCGTGACTGTTGAAGGCCAGACTGACATACTTACGATGGGACTCCCCTACATCTGTCCATACAACGTGAACTCAATAATGAACCCCATTCTGGTTATGTGTCTTGGACTTGGGTATTTCTTTAATCTTTATAAAGGGAAGCCGTTGGTTCGTGAAGGTGGCGTTCTCATAATGAGCCACCCAACACCTTGGGAGTTTCACCCTGTTCATCATCCTAGTTACATAGATTTTTTCGAACAGGTCCTAACTGAAACTACCGATCCAGTTGAAATTGAAAAAAGATACGAGAAGCAATTTGCAGAAGATGAATGGTATATCCACCTTTATCGAAACTCATACGCCTATCACGGAGTTCATCCGCTTTACATGTGGTATTGGGGTAGTCACGCAATGCAACATCTAGGAAGAATTATTATCGTTGGCGGTGATCAAAAAGCTGTTCGTCGTTTAGGTTTCCAATCTGCATCGACTCTTCAAGATGCGCTCGAAATAGCCTCAGACGTCGTGGGGCCTCAACCAACCATTACACATCTAAAAACCCCTCCACTCGTTATGGCGGAAGTGATCTGAAAATGAAATCCGTTTATTCCATTACCAATGATTTTAAAAATAAATTTTTAAGGCTTGGTTTTCCATGGGTCTCAGCTTCAACTCCTTTAGGCGTCGACTCAAGAGCGAAAAATAATTCGCTTGGCGCTAGCTATGACACCGAGTGGGCGCGTCGACCCGCTGCTCGCTTAGCTAGAGCGGTCATTGTGGAAACTTTAATGAGACCCGTGATGTCTTTTTTGGCTACACCTACACGCAAAGGCCTGGATCGCCTCGAGAACCTTGAAGGGCCAGCAATATTTGCCGCTAATCACCAAAGCCATGCTGACACTCCTCTGCTAATTACTTCGATTCCTGAACCATGGAGACATGAACTTGTCATTGGTGCTGCTGCAGATTATTTCTTCAATACGAAAGCAACTAGCGCAATTTCAGCATTAGCCATCGGAGCGGTCCCTATAGATCGAACCAAAGTTAGCAGACAGTCTGGCGACATGATTTCAGAGTTAATAGGAGAAGGATGGAGCCTGCTGATATACCCCGAGGGAGGACGCAGTCCCGACGGATGGGGCCAACCTTTCAGGGGAGGCGCTGCCTATCTCGCTATCCGGTGCGGCGTGCCAGTTGTACCAATACATATTTCCGGAACAGGAAAAATTCTTCGAAAAGGAAGAAACCTGCCAAGACGCTCTAAAAGTACCGTAACTTTTGGATACCCAATAGAAGCCGAAAGTGATGAAAACGCTAGATCTTTCAGCGCCCGAATTGAAAAAGAGGTTAGAAGTCTTGCTGATGAAACAGCCTCCAGTTGGTGGGACGCCAGGCAGCGGTCCTACAAAAATTCTTCACCATCTCTTACTGGACCTGAAATCGGAGCTTGGAGAAGATCATGGGCATTAAGTGATAATGATGGAAAAACGAGAAAACGTCGACGTCGTTGGCCTGTGCTCTGATCCGTCAAGTCCGTCACAGACATCAATAGATTAAAATCAGTCTGGTAGAATTGAATCATGACAGTTCAATCCCAGACTCCAACAGAACTAGTAAAAAACGTTTACGCAAATCTTGAAGGTCGTCTATCTGCCGGCAGAGAAGCTTTAGGTAGACCTTTGACGTTGGCAGAAAAAATACTGATCAATCATTTAAAGGATCCAAATTCCACGGAGATGAACCGCGGAGTTTCATATGTTGATCTCCATCCTGACCGAGTTGCAATGCAAGACGCCACTGCCCAAATGGCTTGGTTGCAATTTATGACCGCTGGTCTTGAAGAAGTGCAGGTTCCTACAACCACTCACTGCGATCATTTGATTCAAGCTCGCATAGATGCTGAGACTGACCTTAGCGTTGCAGTCGATAACAATTCCGAAGTGTATGACTTCCTCGAATCAATTTGCGCTAAGTACGGGGCAGGCTTCTGGAAACCCGG
>DBNM01000017.1:6714-8023 GCA_002299135.1 Candidatus Neomicrothrix sp. UBA672
GGAGGTTTGGGAATGATTGCTATCGGTGTTGGAGGAGCTGATGCTGTTGACGTCATGACAGGATTTCCGTTTAATATTAAGTGGCCAAAATTAATCGGCGTCAACTTGACAGGAGAGTTGAGCGGATGGGCATCACCTAAAGATGTAATCCTAAAGGTTGCAGAAATTCTTACTGTTAAAGGTGGCACTGGTTCAATAGTCGAGTACTTCGGACCTGGCGCAAGAACGCTTTCAGCAACTGGTAAGGGAACAATCTGTAACATGGGTGCGGAAATTGGTGCTACTACTTCTCTTTTCCCTTACGACGAAGCCATCTCTCGTTATCTAAATGCAACTAACCGTGGGGATACTGCTGAAGCAGCTAACTCTGTTAACAGTGACTTGCAAGCCGATCCAGAAGTGGAAAAAGATCCTCACAGCTTCTTTGATCGTGTTATTGAAATAAATCTTTCCGATCTAACACCTCATATTAATGGTCCTCATACGCCTGATTTGGCTAGACCTGTTGGAGATCTCGGAGAAGAAGCGGCTGCGAATGGTTGGCCTCTAGAGTTAAGCGCCGGCTTAATTGGGTCATGCACCAATTCAAGTTATGAAGATATAACGCGAGCCGCTGGAATAGCACGAGATGCTCTTTCTAAAGGATTGAAATCGAAAATACCTCTTCTAGTCACCCCCGGCTCAGAACAAGTTCGAGCAACGATTGAAAGAGATGGCCTTCTTGCCGACCTTGAAGCTATAGGAGCTACAGTTCTTGCAAATGCTTGCGGTCCATGCATAGGTCAATGGGACCGACAAGATCTCGATGATGGTGTGCCTAATAGTATTGTTACTAGCTATAACCGTAACTTTCCAAAAAGAAATGACGGATATGCCTCTACGTTTGCTTTTGTGACTTCACCTGAGACTGTTCTAGCTTTGAGCATCGCTGGAAAGCTCGACTTTGATCCTGCAGTTGATTCATTAACCTCAGAAAACGGTGAAGAAGTGAAACTTTCTGTGGATATTGGAGAAGAACTTCCAACTAAAGGTTTCGATTCAGGAGAAGAAGGTTTGTTTAAACCTCCTCCATCTGAAAATTCTGAAATTGAGATTTCTATACCTCCAGAAAGCGAAAGACTTCAAGTTCTTACTCCTTTCGCCCCCTGGGATGGAAATGATTTTGAAAATTTGCCTGTTCTGATGAAAGCAAAAGGGAAATGCACTACTGATCATATTTCGATGGCAGGATCTTGGTTGAAATACAGAGGACATCTAGAGAATATTTCTGGGAACCTCTACTTGGGAGTGGTTAACTCATTCACTGGGG
>DBNM01000040.1:0-2235 GCA_002299135.1 Candidatus Neomicrothrix sp. UBA672
AACTGATCAGTGTTTGAACTTAAAGCTGACAAGACTTTTTCCCAATAATCCATGACTTTTAGTGCAATTTCACCACCAACATTTTCAAAACCAAATTCATTTATGTACTTATCAGATCGTTCAAATATCTCCCATTGCAAGGACAAAGCTGTCGCTGTTTTACCATCTTCTAAACGAATAGGTGCTTCTAGTGAAATGTCGCGCGAGACTTCTCTTAGCGCATAAACAGGTTCCGCTATTTTTAATCGATTGTCTAAAAAATCGTCTTCAATCATTGCCATTAGGATCCCAGTTGTTCCTAACTTCAAAAAGGTGGCAACCTCGCAAAGATTTGCGTCTCCAACGATCACATGAAGGCGTCGATATTTAAGAGGGTCAGCATGCGGTTCATCTCGTGTGTTGATGATTGGTCTTTTCAAGGTTGTTTCTAAACCAACTTCTTCTTCGAAAAAGTCAGCCCTCTGAGTCAACTGAAAGGGCACTTCCATTCTTTTCTCACCCACAGCTTCACTTCCTACTTTTCCAGCCCCAGTGAAAATCTGCCTAGTAATAAAATGTGTAGTTGCGTGTTGAACTATGCGCCCGAAAGGAGTTTCCCTGCTAATAAGGTAATTTTCATGACAGCCATAACTATTACCCTTGCCGTCTGAGTTGTTCTTATAGATGATTATTTCTTCCCCCTCAGGAAGCGCCTCATTAGCGGCTGACATGGAGTTGATAAGTATTTCATCACCTGCTCTATCCCATTTGAGTAAAGAAAGTGGATCCAAACATTCCGGAGTGCTGAGTTCAGGATGCGCATGGTCAACGTAGTAACGCGAACCATTAACCAGAACTGCATTAACTAAATTTGGTTCTATTTCCGGAGGCAATGAACCGATTGGAGCGAATCCGCGTATATCAATATCGGGACTTTCGTCTATGAAATCCCAACCGACTCTAGGCGAATTCGGACCAACACCTGGATCAGATGTTTTACTTAAATAAGCATTAATCAAAAAGGATGATGCGCTTATAGGATTCGAATCCTTTACTCCATGATGAATTATCCCATATTCGGTTTCAGTTCCATAAATTCTTCGGAGTGCCACAATCGGACTTTAACCTAAGAAAATAAAAAATTTGCCTTAGAGAAAAAGAAGGTGCGGGTTATAGGTACTGGCCAGTGGTAACAGCTTCGATAGAGCGTCCTCCACTGTCTTCTGGAGCATCCGGAGCTAAAGTCCGAACATATACGATTCTCTCGCCTTTCTTTCCAGAAATTTTGGCCCAATCGTCAGGATTCGTGGTATTAGGCAGATCTTCATGCTCTCTAAACTCTTGCCTTACGGCGGTAAGGAGATCTTCAACCTGTAAACCTTTTGCACCATCCGCAAGATCTCTTTTTATAGCAAGCTTTTTAGCCCGTCTGACTATATTTTCAATCATCGCTCCTGATGCGAAATCCTTAAAGTACAAAACTTCTTTTTCACCATTTTGATAAGTTACTTCAAGGAACTGATTGACTTCTTCAGTGCTGTACATCGCAGTAACCGCTTCATCAGTCATAGCTTTAAGTGCTTTGTCTTGATCCCCTCCCCCAAGCGATTCGATCAGACCGGCGTCTACGGGTAGATCAGTCGTAAGATATCTACTGAAAATCTGCGCGGCAGCGACTTCATCCGGTCTCTTTATTTTAATTTTAACGTCTAATCGCCCTGGTCTAAGAATTGCAGGGTCTATGAGGTCTTCACGGTTAGACGCTCCTATAACAATCACATTTTGTAGCGTTTCCACTCCATCGATCTCTGCTAAAAGCTGTGGAACAATCGTCGACTCCATATCAGAGCTAATGCCAGTTCCACGAATTCTAAAAAGGGATTCCATTTCATCAAAAAAAACAATCACAGGCCATCCTTGTTCAGATTTCTCTCGCGCTCTCTGAAAGACAAGTCTTATTTGTCTTTCAGTTTCACCCACGTATTTATTAAGCAGTTCAGGGCCTTTGATATTCAAAAAATAACTACGCGCTGCGTGATCTCCAGTCACTTCTGCAACTTTTAAGGCAAGTGAATTTGCAACCGCTTTCGCTATGAGAGTTTTACCACATCCAGGTGGTCCATATAACAAAATTCCTTTTGGTGCTGGCAGTTCATATAAAGAAAAAAGCTCCTTATGCATAAAAGGCAGTTCTACCGCGTCTACGATCATCTCGATTTCACGATCCAAGCCCCCCACATCCTCGTATGTTTCTTT
>DBNM01000040.1:2659-4273 GCA_002299135.1 Candidatus Neomicrothrix sp. UBA672
CTAAGACCGGAATCATGGAGGCCTTTAGCCATTTCTACTACACGTTCTTCATCTGTTCGCCCAACGACCACAGCTCTTTTGCCAGCCTCCAGAATCTCTTTAACTCTGACTATTTCACCGCTTACTTCTGGTTCGCGCGAGTCGACTACAACCATTGATTCATTAAGAATCACCTCATCACCGATTTTTAAAGTTGCAAGTACAGATGGGAGAACATTTAACCTCATTTTCCTGCCGGAAGAAGTAACGTCAATAGTTGCATCATCGTTCAGGTTCACTATGGTCCCATAAGCAGAAGGTGGCTTCGAAAGATTCTCTATCTCATCTCGCAGACTAAGAACTTGCTCTCTAACTGATTCAAGAGTGTCAGATAGTTTGCTATTTCGTGTTTTTTCCTGATCTAAAGAAGAAAGAATCTCACGATTTTGTTTTCTAAGTTCATTAATTTTTTGTGCGTTCTCTAATCTGTGTTTACGCAACTCTTTCACTTCTTCAAGCAGCGCTTTGCTTTCCTTTAGGAACGCCTGTGAAATGTTTTCGTCATCCAGTTCAAATGACTGATCTGAAACATCTTTTGAATCTGTCATTTAAGCTCCTAAAATTCTTTTCTCACACTGTGAAGTAATTCACAATAATACATTCTAAAATTTATACATAACATTCAGCAAAATTCGCTGTGGAATTGTTACTATTTATATAGGAGAAGTCTTTACTTTACCAGGAGGAATATAAATGAAAGTTTGGATTGACCAAGATCTCTGCACAGGAGATGGGTTATGCGAGGAAATAGCGCCAGACGTTTTCGTACTCCTTGACGATGGACTCGCTTATGTCAAAGAAGGAGATAAGGTTTTTGGAGCCGGACCTGAAGGTCTTGCAAATGTTCCAGATGACCAGGTTGAAGCCTGTATCGAATCTGCTGAAGAATGTCCTGGCGAATGCATCTTTTTAGAAGCTGACTAGTTTAATCAGGGAATACAATTAGTAGAGCTGCTTAAGTCAGGTTCTTTTTCCAATATTTTTTCTACTTCTGAAGACTGGACTGCGTAAGCGGTCGAATTCCCCCCTCTGGAACGTGAAAATACTACCCCAACTACCGCAAGGTCCTCATTAAGAACAGGGGCACCGGAAAAGCCAGATTCGATTCTTCCTTCCAAAGATAATGCTTCTCTGGATTCGCCCGGTTTACCAAAAATATCTTTACCGACAGCTAGTATTTTTTCTAGAATTTTAACTTCGGTTATAACTTTCTTTTCGTCTTTAACAAAAGCCACTACTGTTCCTAATACCCCTTCTTCTGCTTCATCTAGTTTCAATGGTTGATATGAAAAGTCTTCACTTCTTAAGATCGCCAAATCACTATTAGGGTCAAGTGAAATAAAATCAAGATCATACCCATTCCCATTATGAATAATTCTTGGAGAATTCACCCCAGCAACCACATGAGCATTAGTAACAACAATATTTTCCTCAACAAAAAACCCTGTTCCATATTGCAAGGAGTTGCAACCTAAACCCTTTATCTGAAATATAGAACCTTTCTGCTCTAAATCCGTTACCTCACTATCAAGTTGGGGATACTCTTCGCTATTCGAACGTAATGATTCATTTGTT
>DBNM01000040.1:4658-5260 GCA_002299135.1 Candidatus Neomicrothrix sp. UBA672
AACTATCGAAGTTATTTTCACTTGTTAAGTAGTCGCCCTGAACTGATGAAACCCGTATGGGCAACCATACGATGGTCAGGCCTGACAGCTTCTCCATCAATGTGCCACCCACGATGTAAAACCTCAATAGTTTCCGCCAATGAAAATCCGTTACTTGCGATGGCTTCACGGAACTTTATTGCTTGTTTTATCGAAGGGGTATAAGCGACAATAATTCCTCCGCTCAAAAGAGCTTCCTTTAGATGGGGTACGACTAGCCACGGTTCTGGTAGATCTATAACAGCACGATCAAAATCTTTCTCATCAATCTTCTCATAAGAGTCTCTAAGTTCCACGTTGTATCTTTTCAGAGCAGCCTCTCCAAGCATGACTCTTACGTTCTCTTGAGCCCGATTAGCGAAATCCTCCCTAATCTCGTATCCAAAAACATTTGCCCCACTTCTTAACAGCGCCATAGACAGAGCACCCGAGCCAACGCCCGTCTCAAAGACTTTCGCTCCTTGGTAAACATCAGCGATCATCAATATCGCACCTATATCTTTGGGGTATATGACCTGTGCACCTCTAGGCATCTTTTTTATATATTCGGACATAGAAGGTCT
>DBNM01000163.1 GCA_002299135.1 Candidatus Neomicrothrix sp. UBA672
AGATTTTCAACAAAAAAATCTTGCCAAGACTCAACACAGTCAATAACCTCAGTGGCTTCTTCTTTCGTATGTGGACGCATTCTCGGTTCATTCGTGTACTTGCTAACACCTAAAGGCACGACACACAGACTCGCCAGCTCTGAATACTTTTCAGCTACCCCAGCCAGAGTGTCTTCAAGCCAGTAACCATCATTAACGCCTGGGCATACAACTACTTGCCCATGAACAGTTACTTCATTTTCGAGCAGTTCACTAAGCCATCTCAGACTCGTAGCGCCTCTTCGATTCCGCAACATTTCTGTACGCTTATGAGGGTCAGTCGAATGAATACTCACATACAGAGGTGACAAACCTTCAACCAGAACCCTTTCAAGGTCTGATTCAGTGAATCTGGTTAATGTCGTAAAATTTCCATATAGAAACGAAAGCCGGTAATCATCATCTTTTAAGTAAAGACTTTTCCTTAAGCCGGGTGGAAGCTGATAAATAAAACAAAATTCGCAATGGTTATCACATGTTCTCACACGGTCAAAAAGCGCCCCATCAACTTCTATTCCTAGTGGGGTGCCAGTTTTTCTAATGATTTCCACTTCACTTCGTATCCCACCTGAGTCTATTTCGAGAGTGACTTGCGGTTCATCAATCAGTAACTGGTATTCAATTACATCACGTGGCACACACCCATTTATGGCGAGTATCTGCTCTCCCCCTTTAATTCCATGTTGCTCAGCTGGTGAATTGGGTGAAACTGAAACAATTGTTGGTGCTGACATAACTACAAGACTATCCAAGACATGACTGTACAAAGTAAAGTTATCTCATGAAGGTTGAACGCGTTCTTCTAGCTGAACCACGAGGTTTTTGTGCTGGAGTGGAAATGGCCATAAAGGCTCTGACTTGGATGGTCAAAGCCTTCGATGAACCTGTGTACTGCTATCACGAAATTGTTCACAACAAGCTCGTAGTGGAACGTTTCGAAAAGCTCGGTGTTGTTTTTGTAGATGATATAGAAGATGTGCCCGAAGGTTCTCCCCTTATGCTCTCTGCTCACGGCTCAGCTCCAGAAGTGGTTCAAAAAGCCGACGCTGTTTCTAGTTATATGGTGGATGCGGTTTGCCCTTTGGTTACCAAAGTCCATCACGAGGTCAAAATTCGTTCAAAAAAAGGCTACCAGATCGTATACGTGGGACATGCAGGACATGAAGAGGCTGAGGGCACTATCGCCGTCTCCCCTGAATCAATCCACCGTGTCGAAGACCCCAGCGACGTTGATTCACTTCCGGAACTTGGCGACAAGGTAGCTTTGTTAGCTCAAACGACTCTGAGTCACCGTGACTGGGAGGGAGTCGTATCATCAGCTGAACAACGTTGGCCTGAACTTTGGTCACCTGGACGAAGCGATCTGTGTTTCGCTACGACAAATAGACAAGCCGCGCTACTCGACCTGGTAGGACATTGTGATTCAGTAGTTGTAATAGGTTCAAGGAATAGTTCCAATACGCGAGCTTTAGTTAAATTGGCTGAAGAAGCAGGATGTGAAAAAGTAATTTGGATCAACAAAGCTCAGGAGCTTCCGACAGACCTTTCCGGAGTTGTGGGTGTAACAGCAGGCGCGTCCGCTCCAGATGAAGTTGTGAACGAAGTGATTAAGACTTTGAACCCTAACGATGGAGTTCATAACATCAGACACACTCAAGAAGATGAATATTTTCCGCCTCCTCGAAACATACGAAATTTACTAGGAGCTATTGACAACTTCGCAAAATTAGGTTTTGCCGCACCATCTGAAAGCATTGATTTTACCGACAAGGAAATCGGAGCTTCGGATGTTCTTTACAGCCTTAACCTTTCGACTACTCCAAACTAAGATTTATCACCCAAAAGGGTCTGAGCGTGATCGAAAGCTTCTTGTAGAGAATTTCGGAGTTGCTCAGTCAGATCTTCAACAGCTTGCCTGGGGACACGCCCCTCAAACTCAGGAGGCACGACAGGTTCCCCTACAACCAGAAACACTTTTGCTGGTCGAATGAAACTGGCGCCGTGTGGCATAGCTTTGTCAGTTCCT
The DNA here is from genome assembly GCA_002299135.1 of Candidatus Neomicrothrix sp. UBA672. Taxonomy (GTDB): domain Bacteria; phylum Actinomycetota; class Acidimicrobiia; order Acidimicrobiales; family MedAcidi-G1; genus MedAcidi-G1. The sequence goes on from DBNM01000163.1 coordinate 2,066, forward strand.
GCAATCCCTAAAGGTATTATTGGAACTCCTGCTCTAGCAGCTACGAAAGCAGGTCCTGAATGCATCTTCTCTTTTTCAATTACAGGACCCTCTTGACGTGTACCTTCGGGAAACATTACAAGTGGCTCACCGCGTTCCAATACTTGCTGACATGCTTTCAATGCAGCTCTATCTGCTGTGCCTCTCTGAACCGGGAAGCAACCCAAAATACCCAGGAACCATCCCCCAAGTCGGTTATTCCAAATCGACTCCTTCCCTAAAAATCTGACACGTTGTAGAGTAATTAACCCCCCTAAAGGAGAATCGACATATGAACGATGAACAGGCGCAAGGATATACGGGGTCTTTTTAGGCAATCTTTCCTTGTTTACCGTACTGAAACGAAAAAAACTCTTGGCCACTATCCAAGCTAGAGTCCAAAAAAATCTGTATGCAATTTTTTCTTTTAAACCCATGGGTTTTCCAAGATCTAATTCCATTTAAAAATCCCCAAAATCTCTTCTATCGTTTCTTCAACTCCCATCAGAGACGTATCTATCTCTATTGCTCCTTCAGAGCGAACCAAGGGACTAGTTGAGCGCCCTCTATCTGCTTCGTCTCTTTTCCTGATCGAATCAGCCACTTTTGAAGCATCTATAGTCTCTTCTTGTTCAATCCGTCTTTCGGCACGAACTTCTTCAGAAGCAGTCAAATAGACTTTCACTTTTGCTTTTGGAAATACGACAGAACCTATATCTCTACCCTCTACAACTCCGCCGTTTCTTTCTTCGACCCAGAGACGCTGCCTCTCGACCATTTCTTGACGCACTGTCGGCATCGCTGCAACCACACTCACAACTCTTGTAACCTCAGATCCTCTTATTTCTTTAGTTGCGTCAAATCCATTAACCACACAGAGTCCATTTTCAAAGTTGAAATTCATTTCTTTAGCGATTGCTAAAACCTGTTTCTCGTCTTCAATTTCAACTTTCTGCTGAATCGAGACTAAAGCCACCGCCCTATACATCGCCCCCGTATCTAAATATTCGAGATTTAATCTTTTTGACAAAGCTTTTGCAATCGTAGATTTTCCTGATCCTGCCGGACCGTCGATTGCAATAATTTTTTCGTTAGTTGAATCACTCATTTTCTTAATGCATCCAAATCAGCAATAAAATCGGGGTAACTAGTTGACACAGCCTCCCATCCAGAAATTTCTGTCGGGTTAGTTGAAACCAACGCGGCAATAGCGCAACTCATAGCGATCCTGTGATCTCCATGCGAATCAACTTGGCCTCCAGTTAGTTTCCCTCCTTGTATAACCAGATCATCACCTGAAATCTCTGCTTTCATTCCCATTGAGCCTATTTCTGAAACTATCGTCTCAAGCCTGTTGCTTTCTTTGAACCTGAGTTCGCCAAGACCCTTGAAATAAGTCTCGCCGTCAGCGCAAGCCGCTGCAACTGCCAATATAGGAACCTCATCGATTAAGCCTGGAATTTCTGCTTCTTCTACAACCGTTCCGACAAGTTCACTAGATGCAACATTTAAATCATTAGTAACAGGATCTCGTATTATGTCAGCTCCCATTCTTAAGAGGACATCAATAAATCCATCTCTTGCATGACCTGTGTAAACATTTTTTATGGACACTTCTGAACCTTTGAGAATTGTCGCTCCAACTACCCAGAAGGCTGCTTGAGAAGGATCACCTTTCACTTTATGAATGAAGGGTTTTGGCTGTCCTGGTTTAACGGTTACAGAAGTAGAAGTTGCATCAACATCAAGACCAACTTCTTCAAATAGTTCCTCTGTGTGAGCTCTTGTAGGGGTAATTTCAATAACAGTTGTGTCACCTGTCGCAAACAGACCTGCGAACATCAAGCATCCCTTTACTTGGGCGCTGGGCACTTCCATCTGATATTCGATACCTTTTAAACCACCTCCATCGATCCTGAACGGAGCCACACCTGGGGTATCGAGGCATGAAATCGTAGCTCCCATTCTTTCCAATGGTTCTATTATTCTTTCCATTGGTCTTTTCCTAATCGACCCATCCCCATCAAGAGTTGCCGAAAACGGCAGACCAGCAAGTATCCCTGACATTAAACGGATACTCGTTCCTGAATTACCTACATACAACCTCTCACTAGGTTCTTTCAGCGCACCACCTTGAATATGTAAAACATCTGATTCGATTTCGTCCAGTTGCACTCCCAGAGAACTAAGAATTTCCATTGTGTGTTTCACGTCTTGACCTTTGCTCAACCCATGAATCCTTGACTCACCATCCGCCAAAGAAGCCAACATTAGAACCCGATGAGAAATCGACTTATCACCAGGCACCTCAATTCCCCCAGTAAGGCATCCCGTGGGTTCTATTATCTCTGACTTCACAATAAAGGTCTCAACGCTGGCCTGTATCCATGTGTCATCAAACCTCCAGAAAGTCTTTCCGCCAAATTCTTCTCCACGAGCAACACCACCACACCTCGGTCCCCTTCAGAAGAATGCGTCATTTCTAAATCAAAAATATTGACATCTAGCTCAGTCGCTAAAGAAGCTATTGTTGCCAACTCTCCTGGCTTGTCCATAATCGGTACACGCACTTCAATCAATTCAGAAGGTCTAGGAGCACCGGTTGGCAGATTTATCCTTGCATCTCTTGAAGTCTCTAAACGCTTCAATAAAGACTCGTTATCACCACCATTAACCTCATTTCGCACTTCTGTTAGAGCTGAAATAAATTCATCTATCACTTCAGTAATCGCTTCGTGGTTTTCCGCACAAATATCTGGCCAAATTGTCGGATTGCCAGCCGCGATTCTGGTCATGTCACGAAAACCACCAGCTGCCAGCCTCAGAACTGCAAAATGTTCTTCTGACCTATTGGCTGCTAATCCCATCAATGTGGCGGCCGCTAGGTGTGGTACGTGGGAAACCATGGCTACTAAAGAATCGTGACGACTGGGGCTCAAGGTAACTATTTCAGCTCCAAGCGAGATAACCACCTCTCTGACGCGTTTAAATGCTTCGTCATCTGTATCTTCCGTGGGAGTGAGAACCCAGTTAGCATCTGAGAACATTGTAGAATCTGCCCCCAATAAGCCTTCCTGCTCTGATCCCGCCATTGGATGACCACCTACGAATCTGGGATCTTTAATTTCTTTTGATATTGATGCTTTGACACTCCCTACATCGGTAACAAAACCTTTGGGGGCAACTGCTAATGCTTCTTTTACCAAATCTGGTATATCTCGCACAGGTGCGGCTACAAAAGTTATTTCAGCTTCTTCATCCCATCCTGTGGAATCTATCGCTCCTAATTCCTTGGCTTCTGTTAAACGCTTTTCATCTTCGTCTACCCCACTTACGTGCCAACCCTGTTCACGTAATGCCATGCCAATTGAACCACCAATTAGACCCACTCCTGCAATCATCGCCCGGTGGCTCATCAGTATCTCCATATCTCTCTGTTTTGGCTTGAAATCAATTTTACAGCCTAGGCGTTGATCAAAAGGAGTGATTTAAAAGTCAGTTAGAAAAATCTTTCAAAAGAATTTTACGCATGGACTTTAATTCCTGATTAGTCAACTCCCTAAAAGACCCCGGGCGAAGAGACCGGTCCACGATAGGGCCTATGCGTGAGCGAATTAGTCTTTTCACAGGATGGCCTACAGATTCGCACATTCTTCTTATCTGCCTGTTACGACCCTCATGTATCACTATCTTGAGTAGTTTCTCATCCACTAAAGAAACCTTTGCAGGTGATGTAATCCCGTCATCTAATTCCACTCCTTGACGTAGTTCACGTATTGCGTTACGAGAAGGTTTTACCTCTACTTGAACCAGATACTCTTTTTCAATTCCAAAAGATGGGTGAGTTAGATAATGTGTGAGATCACCATCATTTGTCAACAAAATCAATCCTTCTGTATCAGCGTCAAGGCGCCCCACTGGGAAAACTCTCGGATGTGTTGGAACAAGGTCGACAACTGTGGATCTTTCCTGAGGGTCCTTTGAAGTAGTAATAACTCCAACCGGCTTATTGAGTAAGTAATAAACGAGATCTTGCCTGATACCGATTTTTAACCCATCGACCTCAACCTGTGATGTTTCCGGATCAACCTTTTTACCTAATTCAGCGAACTCTCCGTCAACAGTAACTCTCTGTTCGACGATTAATTTCTCACAAACCCGTCTGCTTCCTATGCCGGCTCTAGCTAAAACTTTCTGAAGTCGTTCAAATTGTGGAGGTTCTTGCTCAAATTCTGAGCCTGACACCAATCAGCCCTCTTCATTTGAAGGAATCGTCACCTCATCAGAAACTACTCTTAGGCTTCTCTCTAAAGCTTCAACGACTTCAGGCCCAGGAACGAATTCACCCAATGAAGGCAGATCAGTTGCAGAATTTATTCCCATACGCTCAAGAAATTCTTGCGTGGTTCCATAAAGAACAGCATTTCCGGGTCCAACATCCCTAGAGACTTCATCTATCAGACCCCTTTGTTGCAGATTCCTCATTACTCCCTCTACATCCACTCCCCTTATGGCAGAAACTTGAGCCCTGGAAATGGGTTGCTTATACGCCACTATCGCTAAAGTCTCCATAGCTGCTGCAGTTAATCTTCGGCTCTGACCTTCTAAAACAAAACGCTCCACCCACTGAGCTTGTTCAGGATTGCTTTGGAATCTGTATCCCCCGCCTATACGGACAAGAAGAAAGCCTGATTCCTCTTCTTTATATTGATCAACCATTGAATCGCAAATGCGTTCTATCTCCCCGACTGGCAATTCAAAAAGTTGAGCGAGAATTCCTGGAGAAACTGGGTCAATAGCAACCATCAAAATCGCTTCGATCGCTCGCCTTGCATCAGCTTCAGCATCCGCATCAGTTACCTTTTGCAATTTAGATTTTTCTTCTGACACTTGTATCCCTAGCCTTCGTAAATGTCTAATAATTCCATGTCTGAAAGTTCTGCATCCGGACACCAAGAAACACTTATTTCACCAAAAGAATCAATTTGATCTATTTCTAAAACCCCTTGTTTGTAAAGTTCCAAAATTGCCAAAAACCTTACGACTATTTCAATACGATCCGTCAAACCTTTTGTCAACTGTTTGAAACTCACCATCCCAGTTTTAGGCACTTCCTCCATGAGTTTTTGCACTGCTTCAACAACTGTCGCTTTTATAGGTGCTATATGTTCGATATCCACATGGATTGATGGCCGCGGAGCCATCGCCTTCAAACAGGCTTCTCGTAAATGTTCCTTGGTTACTCCTTGAAGCAAGTCAGGGGTCAAGGAAAGAAAAGCGTCCTCAAGACCAGTTCGTCGCGGCCACGAGAGTGAAGCCTGCTGAGATAGCGCTCTTAGCTGCGATGCAGCTTCTTTGAAAGTCTTACATTCAACAAGTTTCGCTAAAAGAAGATCTCTCTCTTCCCAAAGCCCATACTCATCATCAGGATCTATTTTGTTACTTGATGGCAACAAGCGTCGCGCTTTCAGTTCAACCAGAATGGCTGCGATCAAAAGAAATTCAGTAGCCAGTTCCAAATCATATTCCTGCATATTTTCAAGTTCTTCTAAATAGGCATCAACAATGGTTAGAAGGGAAACTTCATAGAGTTCAACTTCTTCGCGCAAAATAAGATCTAGAAGAAGATCAAAAGGCCCCTCGTACACAGGCGTGGTTACATTTACTCCCATAAACTATGACCATAGATGCTAGCGAAGCATACATATGGGCAATTAATGAACAGATTTAGTAAAAAATCGAAATAAAAACCTGTGAAAATACCAATTGCTTGAAAAAATGAGAATGTTTCCCACCTTCTGTTTATTAGTTTTTGATTAATGACCAGATTTCCTAAAAAATCTAAATAAAAGCCTTTGAAAACACCAATTGTTTGAAAAAAATGGGAAAATCTAATCACCGAAAGTTAGGAAACATTTTTATGGCTACGTACACCTGTAATTCGTGCGGCATGAGTGTTAACGCCACTTGCGCTGCCTGTAACACTGCTTTAACGAATACAA
>DBNM01000121.1 GCA_002299135.1 Candidatus Neomicrothrix sp. UBA672
AGCTGACGGAGTTCAAAGTCCTCTGCCGGGTGAACATCGTGAACGTTGTGAACGTTGTTTTTACTTTTAATCTCAGGAAAAGACATATACTCGGCATCAGTATGTACTTTCTTCCTATAAAAGACTCTGGATTTTGGTTCACAACGTTCACCATGTTCACTTATAGGATGCACCTTCATCACGACAGGCATTGCCAAGAGTTCCTCTTTGAATGACCTAAGTAGCTTCCTGTCTTCCTTGGTTAGCTTATCTTTAGGCCATACACGTAGTTTCCCATCATGATTAGCCAGTTGCAGACCCTTGGCTTTCAGTTCAGAATAAAACTCACTAGACTCCATTAGAATTCCTCGTATTCCATTTCTAATGTGTGATATTGTTTACTAGGAACATCGGCGGGCTCAGTATTACCATTCCCATTTGTATCCGACGCTGAGAACTCTTGGAGTCGACTAACTTTGCGTATTAAGCAGCGATAACCGTCATTGCTACGCTTCTCGTCAATTTGTACTTTGTATCCAAGTGTCCTTAATGAGGGTGCCATCCTCCTCAAACTACCACCAAATCCTCGTGCAGATTTAGGCCATGCGTCTTCATGACGAGACATATCATTAAGTTCATCAAACAACCCACCTATGGTTCCTTTAAACTCTTGATTCTCAGAATTGTCGATGAAATCGATCAACTTGCTCGCAACAGGTGAAGAGTCAATGGTCCTATGAACGCCTTGGTAACGATTAGCCTCATAATCTGCCAAAAAATTACCCTCATCTTTTCCTAAAGATCGATATACTGCCTCGCCTAGTAAAGCAAAATCAGCCATTCTGGGTAGAGCATCCTGCCCAATCTTAACTGATGGAAGTATTTTCAGTGCATCCACTAAAAGATCAAGAAGCCCGCCCCATATAATGCCTTTGTTTTCACTTATTTCCTTTTCAATTTGTTCCTCCGTTTTACGGTAGACGATTCTTGGCATATCTATGTGGATGGTTCTGTCCAGTAAATCCTGTGCTGTAACCAGTACAGAAATACCATTAAGTATCACTGGACGCTTAACGTCAATTATGGTTTCCTCCTTATTGGTGTAAAACGTTCTATCTGCAACACCTCCTCCAGTTGCTAAAGTACAAAAAGCATCCTGCAACTCTGATTGGAGGTGACTCAAATTTTCATAACTGATCAAATGAGAGTTCTCTGCACTAACGAATAAGGACTCTCTGTTTTTCGGTTTTGCTCTGAGATTTACTTGATTTGGATCAATAAAGTCTCTGAGTACATCCTGTGTCTTTGATTTCGCCGATCCCTGTTCTCCAATCAGTTCCAAAACGACATACGGAGTTTCCACTCGATAACACTCCAATATCCAGCACAACAACAGAATATGCTCTTTCACGGGTATGTTGAGCAGTGACCAAAGAGGAGCAAGATCACCTTTTTCAGATGGATTTGGTAGAGGACGCATCGTAGGAGACCTCACAAACATCACACTAGGATTATCTTGTACTTCCCATCCCCCAGCTGTTACCTTAACGGCCCTCCAGTCTTCATCACACATATCAATCCAGATAGCATCCTCAAATCTTGCTACTCTCCTAAATACAGATTTCTCTGGACCTTCAAATTTAGCCTGTCCAAACAGAGTGCTTAGTGCTGCCTTTTGTGCTGTCTCTGATGGAGCTATACGAGCGTCCATATAATAATTATAAGACAGCCACTCCCTAAATCCAGAGGATTCAAGGCTCCAACACTCTCTGTGACCGTTATTTGTAAAAGTTGCATAGTAGTGATCAGACTCGTCGTGGAATATCTCTGCTTTTTCATTTACTAATTCAATCAGACGTTCTGCTACCTGCCGATTTGCTTCTTCACCTTCATTACCTTCACGAATGACATTCTCCAGTGCGCTGATATTTAAGCCTCTAATATCTTTTAATTCTGCTCTGAGTCTTTCAAACTCAGCTCGGTCAGTTTGTTTGAGTAATCTCCAGTCGGGTATAACCTCATTCTCCAAGTGTGCACCCAGGTCTCCGTTTTTGACCTTTTCAATCGTGTTTTTCAATTTCATGCTTATCAGTTTTGACTGCAGCTTGTCTGGCTCATATTTTTTACATAAGCTGCAGATCACAGATTTAGCACCGTCAAGCACGAAAAGATCGTTAAAATCAGTATCACTATCACTTCGATTCCCATTGAACTCTGGTATAACAACTTTTGAACGAGTTGCTGCTGCAGCTTCTATAGCCTTACTTATTCCGGGGTTCCCCTTTGTTTGATGGTCATCATCAGCACAAATAACAATCTCCAGATTCGGAAACTTTGCCCGCAATGCTTTTGCAATTGATTCCAAGTTGTTTGCATTAAAGGTTACAGCTACTGCACTCCCTGTCGCTTCATGAACAGTAGCAGCCGTGGCAAATCCTTCGGCCACGTAAAGAATTTTATCTGGTGCTCCTCCTATCGGGTAATAGCAACCTTTAGTACGGCCTCCTCTGAGGAATTTCTTTTCTCCATCAGTACCGATGAATTGGAGGGACTGAAGGATACTATCTTGATCGTATAATGGAACAATCAACTTTCTTCTAGATAACTTTAAACCATGAGACTGCACCTTTTTGCTAAGCAGGTAAGGATGGTCCGTAGGTGCTTCTGTGCTTTGTGTCCAAATATGATTGGCCCTGTTTCTTGCTTTGGTCCTGTTAATCTCTTCCTCATGTTCTCTTAGCTTCTTTGTTTCTGCCATTTTTTTATTGAATTCATACCTTTCTGATTGAGTCAGTGTTGCTTCATCTACAGAGCACCAATTGATCTTAACTCCTTCACGCCAGCATCCGAATGTACCTGCAGGTATACCGTCAGTGAATAGGACGTACCAGCCAGCATTGTCAGTAGGTTTACCATTTGAAGAGAATCGATGGATTTTTCCATCATCAATAATATCGTCAGGTAAACTTAGACCAGCTTTACTTATTTCTGAACGAAATCCTTCAATTTTAGTAGCATAATCTAGTGTTCTCCCATGCATAACTGGAGGGGTTAACGGACTATTTTCAGTGTTGTTTTGCATTTCATTTTCCATAAAATACTTTTTCTATAAATCAACAAGGAGTCTCCAACTGTAAACCGTTGTAGGAGTCTCATGTAAATTATTCGGTAGTGTTTGTTAGGGGTAGGATAACCAACAATTAAATTGATGATGGAATTCTCCTTCCAAGAAACAGATCCTAATAATAGTAACGCCAGATCAGAAAAGGTCTTTGCCAGTCTCAATCCTGTGTTTCTCCATATACTCAACGACCTCTGGTTCTGAATAAATGACCCTTGCACCAAACTTTGTGTATGGCAGTCCTTTGCTTTCCCAACGGTGCTTCTGAAGTAACTTCACGGAAACACCTAAGAGCTCCGCTACCTCGTTCTCATTTAGATAATTTTGTAGTTTTTTGTATTTACTTACTTTTTCCATAGCCTAAATCATATAAAAGGTTATCTATTCATCCAAATTTCTTCTGGATGCTATGGAATTCAGTATAAGGGGTGGATTTGTTGGTTAATTTGTTGGTTTCCTCAACAAATTAAACACGCAAGGGCTAAACTTTGGGGGGATGCTTCTTTAGTATATTTAGGCGAGCATCCAGACTTACTCTTTTATAGGATTTAGGCTCAGATGAGTTTGGGGTGAGATAAAAAAATTTGTCTGTATAAAACGAGTCTTCCATTAAAATTCGTTCTGGATCAAACATTATGGGGTCTGACTGCAGGGCATCCCAAACCTCCTGGGCACTTGGGATTTCAATTGAAGTGCTGGCGTACCTGTATGCCCGCCAAATGACTTTATGAAGCTCAGGCGTAGCCCTTTTTCCACGACCTGTAGGAAGCTGGGTGGATGGATTGACCATCTGAATATCAAGAAAGTGAACAAATTCCTCTCCTATGGAAAGACAGCACCATAGTATTTCATCATCTGTTTCACCCTTGTCTATTGCGTCAAGCCGGGCGTGTCTTAAAATATTGTCCTTGAAACGCCAGTCGTCCCCTTCATTTTTTATCAACCCCTGGCGCAACCACAAACACCAATCATGTTTTCTTCCCTTACCCTCAATTGGAGCCTCCCACTCCAAGTAAGTAACTTGATCCCATACAATAGGGAAGGGCAATCTTTTATGTTCTGGCCATGCCAATTTTTGACGCCGTTCAAGATCCTTTTTATACTCAGATTTCAAATCACGAAGCTGCTTAGTAATTTCACGTTCAGCAGAAAGAGAGTCTTTACGACTTAACAATTCTATCTTATTACCAGGTTCTACAGATGCTTCATGTCTTTTCATCCAGTCCAGTTTATCCCTGATTTCATAGGCCAAGATTTCCAGATAATCAATCTTTTCAAGTGGAGTTTTGAAGTCCTTAAGTTGAGTGGCTACTTCAACTTTAACCCTAGGAATATGGAATGATGATGTCATGGATTAACCTGAGTTGAGCCTATTAGTTTTTCCTTTAACAACTCTTCTGAGCGGTCTACGATACGCTGCTGTGCTTCAGTGACGAACATTGCGTAGCGTTTCATCATGGGGGAACCTGGTTCATGGCCAAGCTGATATCCAACTTCTTCCAAAGATACACCATTTGAAAGCATTGTAGTTGCAATGGTATCACGAAGGCAGTAATTGGGGCGATAGGTTTTGGGTATTCCAGCACGATTACAGATCAACTTGACGTATTTTCTCCATGAATCGGGCTCTCTTTTCTGGCCATCGCTTCTGGGAAATACATACTCACTGGTTGCCATGGTTGGTGAACTGTCGTCCAAGAGTGCCCGTTGACTTTTAAGAATCTGCTTAACAGTTTGGCTGAGCCTCAACTGGACGCCACGTCCACTTTTCGTATCAACTTTGGTTAAAAGACCAAGTTCTGAATCAATGTTATTCCATTTAAGCCTGCAAGGTTCAGATGGTCGCATGCCTGTCCAAGCTATAATCTTGTGCATGTTGACGATATGTTGGTCTGGATATTCATCCCATACTTCGTTTAGGTTCGAAAACTGTTCATCTGTGAGGACTTCGATCCGCTGGTTGTCAACGCTTGGAATCTTGATCTTGAAACTTAGTGGAGGACAAAGCTGCTTTGCAATACCGAAATTGATTATACGCCTCAGCAACTCTAGGACATTACCGACTGTTTTTGCTGAGTGGGTTTTTGCCATAGTTGATTCTAGTCTATCAATATCTAGTGGAACCAGGTCATCAGTGAACTTCTTGCCAAAGGATTTAAAAAGATGATTCTGGTAACGGTTTTCATCAGTTCGAAACCCTTTCAACTTGTCTCCTTTATGTCTTAAGTACTCCTTCCAAAGTCCGCCAATCCTCAAGCGACCTGCCTGAAAAAGAAGCCTCTCTCTTTTCTCGGCATTCGTTTCAGACTTGCCCGCCATTCGGTCGACTCTCAATTGATTGGCCTTTGCGCCAGTCATGCCCTGTTTTTTACGACCAGCACGCTCTTCAATTAATTTACCATCCTTCTTGAACCGAATGTAAAAAGTCTGATCCCCTGAAGAAAGGTCTACTACGAAGACTCCACTGTAGCGGGTCTTTTGTCTTGTCTGCCTTGGCATAATCTCTCAGATCTGATTGATTGAATTTTCCCCCACCGTATCCCCCATCAACTTTTGGAAAATACGTAGTAATGAAGAAACAGATAGAGTATGATTATAGCAGTTATATTACTAATAACAAAGCTTATATATGATTACATAGAATTCTGTAGAAAAGGCGAGTAATTAGAGACTCTTGGGCTCATAACCCGAAGGTCGAAGG
>DBNM01000118.1:0-1617 GCA_002299135.1 Candidatus Neomicrothrix sp. UBA672
TGTATGGGTAAATGCATGCAGTGATAGCGAGTCCTTCATCACGAGCTTTTTGTATCTGATCAATTGCGGCTCGCATTCTCCCGGTGCCACCTGTTGAATTCAAGTGTTCTATATGGATAGAGCATCCCGTTTCTCTAGCCACTTCTAGAGCTTCATTAATCGCATCTTCTTGAGATCCAAATGCCTTGTCATAAGAATGGCGAAGATGAAGAGATAAGGGGACGTTGTATTTCGCTGCCAAGTGTCCATGAGCTACTATTTCTGACTTTTGAAGATCTACCGTGTATTCCGGTTGTTGATGAATTCCTATCGCTCCTGCTTGCAGGTCTGTTTCTGCAAGTTCAAGAAGGGTTCTTCTTTCCTTTTCAGTGGTTCTCTGAATTCCAACTCCCAGAATTTTTCGATGCTGATAGTGATCGACTGCTCCTCCGTAGTTGACTGGTGGATTGTGAACTTCTGTGTTTTCAAGAAATTTTTCCATTGGATTGTCTATCCCGTGCATGCATAAGTTTGAAGTGACTCCATCCGCTATCTTGTACCACTCTCCATAACCGTTAGTTGGGTAAGAAAGGACATCGATAAACCCGGGAGCGACCACTAATCCCGTTGCGTCAATTTTTGAATCTCCAGTTAAGGGTTCATTGCTCACTAGCCTTATCGAATCTCCGTTTATGCCTATATTGGCGATTCCATCAAAGCCACTGTCTGGGTCGATGACACGGCCTCCAGAAATTACGGTTTCAAAAACGGTTTCAATTTCATTTGGAAGCTCTTCAGTATTCGAAGAAGTAGACACTTTAGGCAAACTTGTCGAAGTGGTAGTTGAAGTAAGTGAAATTTTTTCAGAAGAGACTTTCGCGATCCCTTCACTAGATTTTCCGGGAAGTTTTCGTAACAAAGCTGAAGCAGCGGCCCCAAACCCCAGAGTGATGATAAATCCTCTTCTTCCGATCTTCTTGGAAGAGTTCTCGTTTTCAGAGTGCTCACTTGGTTGTTTATCGTCCATACAACTGACGTTAGTTGAGCGTGATGTTTTAGATACGACAAGTAAGGAAAATCTATGTGTGACCTTGCGAAGCAAGACAAAGTGGCTAATTTATTAATTATGAACAAATCGTCGACGATTTATTAATGAAACGCTTTCAGCTACAAATTATTTTGTTGATACTGATTTTGAGCATTTCAGTTCTAATTGTTTTTTCAGTTGCGTCGAGAAAAGAAACAATAAATGTAAGTGTATCTGCCAGACCGATTGAGATTTTAGAACCTGTTCTTAAGGTAAAAGTTGACCCAAAAGACTCCATTGATTCGTATAGAGGCTTAGGGGCATGGGTCGATTCTTTTGATGCAGACCCTAATTATCTTCGCGGTTACGCAACAGTTCTTCCATCAGACGTAATTGAAATGTCGGAAAATAAAGTCAGAACTCTGTTTCTTCAAAGTTCCAGAAGTAAAGACCGCTCAAATAAATTAATTTCCGATCCGTGGTATCTTGCAGAGTTTCTTTTAAATGCACACGCAAGCAATGTGGATGTTGTCGCTTGGTATTTGCCAAAATGGGATGTTGCAGATGGAGAGGATTTAAAACGGATGCTTGCTCTTGCTGATTTCGAAGTG
>DBNM01000118.1:1994-3904 GCA_002299135.1 Candidatus Neomicrothrix sp. UBA672
CTTGAATACCAGGAACGTAGCGCCAGACTAGTTGAGTTGTCTGAAAACCTTAGAAGGAACTTAGGGGACAGGGTGTTGGGAGCGATTGTGATGCCGCCTGTAGTAACTGATGTAATAAATCCAAATTTTTGGCCGGAGTTCCCCTGGACTGATTTGGAAAATTTGTATGATGTTTGGCTTCCGATGAACTATTGGTCATTTAGGACAGAAGAACACGCTGATCCTAATTATTACAACAGTGAAAATATAAAACTCCTGAGAAAGAATCTAAAAAATCGAGATATTCTTGTTCACCCCATAGGAGGAGTGGGACTTGCAGACGGAACAGCTTTACCCGATCCGGGCGAGCCTTTAGCCACCATTGATGACCTAGACGGGTTTGTTTCATCGCTGACCGTTTCGGATGCAATTGGTGGATCGATTTATGATTGGGCCACCACTGGACCACTAGCTAGAAAACAACTTGCTGAAAATTTTGTGTTTATTTACCCAGATTTATACTTAGAGGAATAGATTTACTCCCTTTAAATCAAGCTTCTCAGATTAATTTTTAATAATTGGAGAACCTCTAGTGTTCTATCCCTTCTACTCCTCTACGATGGAATGCCCTAATGACTTAAGCGAAAAGGTCATTATTTGCGGCAAAGAAACTTACTAGGGGGGCAAGTGGCTAGTTACGGAAAAGCAACTGCAACATCTGCCTTTGGCTCTGGTCGGCGTGAAAACCATGATGCGACAACTTTTTATAGTCGCTTTATTGCCCCTTTTATTTCGACAGACGAGACCGTAAATGAAGCAACAGGACTTGGGGACGGTTGCATATACGGAGACTCGCGCGATATGCATCACATTCCGGATTCATCGGTTGCACTGGTAGTAACTTCGCCACCATATTTTGTCGGTAAAGAATATGAAATTGCAGTTACCGGCGAAAACACAACAGGTATACCAGAGTCCTATCTGGAATATTTAGAAATGCTGCATGACGTTTTTTCCGAATGTGTGAGAGTGCTTGAACCTGGTGGAAGGATCGCTGTAAATGTAGCAAACCTCGGAAGACGTCCTTACAGGAGTCTCTCAAGTGACATTATCCGAATTTTGCAAGACGAGCTTGGGTTGTTGCTCCGAGGAGAAGTTGTCTGGCAGAAAGCTGAAGGAGCTACAGGTTCGGTTGCATGGGGGTCATTTCGTAGTGCGTCAAACCCCGTGTTGCGTGATGTTACTGAGAGGGTTGTCATAGCGAGTAAGGGCAGATTTGACCGTGCACGAAATGTTAAACAGCGCTTAAAAGAAGATCTCCCACATGAAAACACTGTTACAACAGATGAATTCATGGAGGCGACTTTAGATCTTTGGAGGATAGACGCTGAACAAGCTACAAGGGTAGGTCACCCTGCTCCATTTCCTGTTGAACTTCCTAGAAGACTGATAGATCTTTACTCTTTTAAAGATGATCTCATCCTTGATCCGTTCCTTGGTTCAGGGTCAACACTGGTTGCAGCTTTGAGAGCAGGAAGAAGAGGTGTCGGTTACGACATAGATAGTGAATACATCGAACTAGCGCGTGAAAGACTTGAAGTAGAAGAAAAACGTCTAGAAGAAAGTCAAAACTATTGGAAAAGAAGAGATTTAATTGGCTCTTCAGCTAAACAAAGCAACTTGTTTGAAGAAATGGCAGCTAGAGATGAAAGTCTTACTCGAGCTACTGAAAGCGGAAAGAAAGCTTCTGATATAGCTCAAGAGCACTTGACAGAAGCTGGTTTTGAAATAGTCAAAACTAAGGTAAATAGGCGTGATTTAGGTATCCAGTTTCCATTTTCTGTTACAGATATGAAAGATGGGAGACTCTGGTATGTAGAAGTTTCAGGTTCATTTACCAGCACTAGGGCAGGAATGCGCAGACCAGAAAT
>DBNM01000085.1:0-1649 GCA_002299135.1 Candidatus Neomicrothrix sp. UBA672
ATGACGAACAAAATGAAAAAGAGGCCAACTAATGGGTCAAAAGGTTAATCCTTATGGATTTCGACTTGGTGTAACAACGGACTGGAAGTCACGATGGTTCGCAACACGGCAAGAATATGCTGACAATCTTTTGGAAGATTGGAAGATTCGTGACTTTTTGATGACTGAGTTGCCTCATGCCGCAATAAGTCGTGTGGAAGTTGAACGCACTCGTGATCGTTTAAGAGTAGATGTGCATACTGCAAGACCTGGAATAGTTATTGGCAGGAAAGGGGCGGAGGCAGATCGTTTAAGAAAGGGTTTAGGGAAGATTTCAGGGAATCTTCAAGTTCAGTTAAATATCCAAGAAATAAAGGAACCAGAGCTAGATGCTGCTTTGATTGCTCAAGGAGTTGCTGATCAACTCGCAGGCAGAGTTGCTTTTCGACGAGCTATGAAGAGAGCTGTTCAGAATGCACAAAAAGCTGGCGCTTTAGGAATAAAGGTTCAATGTTCGGGTCGTTTAGGTGGAGCTGAAATGTCTAGAACAGAGTGGTATAGAGAAGGAAGAGTTCCGCTTCATACTTTGAGGGCAGACATTGATTACGGTTTTCGTGAGGCTGATACCACATATGGACTTATTGGAGTAAAAGTTTGGATATATAAAGGTGATATTCTTCCTTATAAGTCTCGTCTCGAGGACAAAATTACTCGTGAAGCAGCTATGGCTGCAGGAGAGACATCTGGTCAAAGTAAGTCTCGTGGTGGTGTTATTTCTTCAGCCGCAGGGAGGAAGAGGACTGCCGATTCTGTAACTGAGGTTGATTCTACTGATGTTACTGATGAAGAAATAGTAGATGAAATGGTACCTCTTGTTAAAGAAGGTGACGCTGAATTCGAACGTTTATTAGCCGAGGAAGAGGCTATTGAGGCTTCAACGCGGGAGCATACAGAAACGCCTCATTTCCGCTCAGGGGATGGTGATTAGAAATGCTTATGCCGAAAAAAGTTCGTCATCGTAAACAGCAACGTGGGAGAAGCCGGGGAATGTCCAAGGGGCATACTTGGGTTAATTTTGGTGAGTATGGTTTACAGGCTCTTGAACCTGGATGGATTACATCACGTCAGATAGAGGCCGCTCGAATTGCGATGACTCGTCATATCAAACGTGGTGGAAAAGTATGGATAAATGTTTTCCCAGATAAACCTGTAACAGAAAAACCTGCTGAAACTCGAATGGGTTCTGGTAAAGGAAATCCAGAGAAGTGGGTTGCTGTAGTACGCCCAGGGAGAATTCTTTTTGAATTGTCTTATAGCGATACTCAGGTTGCGCGTGAAGCTATTGAAAGAGCTATACAAAAACTTCCAATAAAAGCTCGTTTCGTTCAACGAGAGGAGGGTTTCTAAATGGCTAGAAAAAAGAGTTTAAGAGACCTTGGTGATACCGATTTGCTTGAACGTTTAAATGAATCAAAAGAAGAACTTTTTAATCTTAGATTCCAACTGGCAACAGGTCAGTTGGAAAATCATGCCCGAGTAAGTCAAGTTAAGCGTGAAGTGGCGAGAGCTTTAACTGAATTAAGAGAAAGAGAAATTTCTGCTGCTGAAGATTTTTCTTTAGACAATGGTGAGGAGTTGGCTAATGACTGACGATCAAGTAACTGACGATC
>DBNM01000085.1:1975-9701 GCA_002299135.1 Candidatus Neomicrothrix sp. UBA672
TGACGATCAAGTAACTGACGATCAAACTACTAGTGATGAAATTATTTCAACAAGAATCAATAGACGTAAAGTGCGTGAAGGTTTGGTTGTTTCTGTAGTGCAAGATAAAACTGCAGTTGTAGAGACTATTGACAGGGTTCGTCATCGTAGATATGGGAAAACAGTTCAACGCACTAAAAAGCTTCAAGCACATGATGAAGATAATCAATTAAGCGTTGGAGATCGTGTACGAATTCAAGAAACTCGACCTTTGTCAAAAACAAAGCGTTGGAGACTTGTTGAAGTTCTAGAGAGGGCGAAGTAATGATTCAGCAGGAAAGCCGGCTAAAGGTGGCTGACAATTCAGGAGCTCGCGAAGTCTTGTGTATCAAGGTTTTAGGAGGGACTAGGCGTAGGTACGCGTCTGTTGGGGATGTTTTTACAGCGACTGTAAAAGATGCAAATCCTGGAGCTGCAGTGAAAAAAGGTGAAGTTGTCAAGTGCGTAGTGGTTCGTACCGCCAAGGAGTCTCGACGCTTGGATGGTTCTTATATACGTTTTGATGAGAATGCTGCCGTATTGATAGATGATCAAAATCAGCCAAGAGGAACGCGTATTTTTGGCCCGGTTGGTAGGGAACTGCGAGAGAAAAAATTTATGAGAATTGTTTCTCTCGCACCAGAGGTAATTTAGATGAAAATAAAAAAAGGTGATCAGGTCAGAGTTTTGGCAGGAAAAGATAAGGGTCGTGAAGGTGAAATAAGCCGTGTTATCCCTCAACGAAATTTAGTGATTATTGAAGGAGTTAACCAAGTTAAACGCCATCAAAAAGCTACATCAGAGACAATGCAGGGCGGCATAATTGACAAAACCATGCCTATTGATGTTTCAAATGTGGCACTGTTAAGTCCATCTGATGGTAAGCCGACACGAGTTGGTTATCGACTTAGCGAATCCGGAGAAAAAGTACGAGTATGTAAACGAACAGGAGTTGATCTAGATGGTTGAGACTAAAACTCCTTTCGGTCTCCGACAAAGGTATGAAACTGAGTTGCGAGGAGCCCTGCAAGCAGAACTTGGATTATCGAATACGATGCAAGTTCCTAAATTGGTCAAAGTAGTTGTAAACATGGGTGTTGGTGAAGCAGCTCAACAGTCGAAGGTTCTTGATGGAGCCTTAGCTGACTTGGAATTGATTACGGGTCAAAAACCTATCATCACAAAAGCCAAGACTTCAATTTCAAATTTTCGACTTCGTGAAGGTCAAGCTATTGGAGCTAAGACCACGCTTAGAGGAAATAGAATGTATGAATTTTTAGATCGACTTATGAATCTTGCTATACCTAGAGTCCGAGACTTTAGAGGTTGCAGTGTGAAGGCCTTTGATGGCAATGGAAATTACACACTGGGTGTTACTGAGCAACTTATTTTTCCAGAAATTGACTATGACAAAATTGACCGTGTGCGAGGTATGGATATAACTATCGTTACCTCAGCATCTGATGATATGGGAGGAAGGGCTTTACTTACAGCTCTTGGCTTCCCATTTCGAGTGGAGGCTTCCTAGTGGCTAAAAAAGCTTTAGTGAACAAACAAAAGAAAACTCCGAAATTTAAAGTTCGGGCGTATACGAGATGTGGAAGGTGCGGTAGACCGCGTTCTGTTTACAGAGACTTCGGCCTTTGTCGTGTATGTCTACGTGAAATGGCTTTAGCAGGTGAAATACCTGGTTTAACCAAATCGAGTTGGTGAGAGGAGGGCGATATGACAATGACAGATCCAGTAGCAGACATGCTTACTCGTATACGTAATGCAAATCAAGCAATGCATGAAGGAGTTGCTATGCCTTCATCAAAACAAAAAATCGCTCTTGCTGATTTATTAAAAGAAGAGGGTTACATAACCGATTTTGATGTAAGTACTTCAGAGAGGGCAACAGGTAATGTTTTGTCTATAACAATGAAGTACACAGATTCACGTGAACGTGTGATCAGTGGAATAAAAAGAGTTTCAAAACCAGGATTAAGGGTTTACACCAACTCCGACAAAATTCCTCGTGTGCTTGGAGGATTGGGCGTAGCTGTAGTGAGTACAAGTAAAGGACTCATGAGTGATAGAGAGGCTCGCCGTCGACGTATGGGTGGCGAAATTCTCTGTTATGTCTGGTAAGGAGGGGAAACATGTCGAGAATCGGAAAAGAACCAATTTCTGTCCCATCTGATGTACAGGTTTCTATCGAAGGTAGAAGTGTGGGAGTCACTGGCCCAAAAGGATCTTTAGATTTAGATTTGCCGGGTGAAATAAATGTGCGTCAGGAAGATGGCACGGTTCTAGTTGAAAGACCCAATGATGATCGAAAAAACAAGGCTTTACATGGGCTTACCAGATCATTAATAAACAATATGGTTATAGGAGTTTCTGAGGGATTTAAGAAAGAACTTGAAATAGTTGGAGTTGGTTACAGAGCTGCAAAAAGCGGTGATGGTCTTGAATTGCAGCTTGGTTTTAGCCATCCTGTTAAAGTGAAGGCACCAGATGGCATTACTTTTGATGTACCGGAACCTACCCAAATAATTGTTTCAGGGATAAATAAAGAGGTAGTCGGTCAGGTTGCTGCTGATATTAGAAGTTATCGCAAGCCTGAACCATATAAAGGAAAAGGTATTAGATACGCGGGAGAGTATGTAGCCCGTAAAGCTGGGAAGGCGGCGAAGTGAGCATTAAATCTGATAGGCGTGCTGGTCGTCATCGTCGTCATAGACGGATACGTAAATCAGTTTTTGGAACAGAAAGTCGCCCAAGACTAGTTGTATTTAGATCGAGTAAGCACATCTCTGCACAATTAATAAATGATGAGATTGGTGAGACATTAGTTTCTGCATCTACTCAGCAAGATGGTATTGCAAATGGGGTTCGAGGTATTGATGCGGCTATAGAGGTCGGCCGTCAAATCGCAAGCCAAGCTAGTGAAGCGGGTGTTCAAAAAGTAGTTTTTGATCGAAGTGGGTATCGATATCACGGACGTGTAGCTGCTTTAGCGGATGCAGCTAGAAAAGAAGGATTGGAGTTCTGATGAACGTTGAAACATCAGCTGAGATGATTCCTCTTAGAGAATCACGAGTGGTTCATATTAATCGTGTTGCCAAAGTTGTGAAGGGCGGTAGACGCTTTTCCTTTACAGCGCTTGTGGTGATCGGAGATGGTGCGGGTCGAGTTGGCCTCGGTTATGGAAAAGCAAAAGAAGTACCTTTGGCAATTCAAAAAGGTACTGAAGAGGCAAAACGAAATGTTTTTTCTGTTCCTATGGCAGGAAGCACAATAATTCACAAGATTGAGGGCGTGATGGGAGCAGGACGTGTTTTGCTACAACCTGCAGCTCCAGGTACTGGAGTTATAGCAGGAGGCGCAGCGCGTGCCGTGCTAGAGGAAGCTGGGATACAAGATGTCTTATGTAAATCTTTAGGTTCCGCCAATCATATAAATGTGGCTAGGGCTACTATTGCAGGTCTTAAAGGTTTACGACGACCTGATGAAATTGCAGCGATGAGAGGAATTCCCGCTGAGGATTTTGTGCCCAAAGCTCTTTTAGATGCATATCAAAGAGCTGAAGCAGGGATAGGAAAACCTGACCCTTCAGCATCAGATTCCTTGGAGAATAATGATGAATAGTGATTCTGGTTTAAAGCTACGAGTAAGACAAACAAGGTCTTCCATCGGAACGAAACCTAAACAACGTGGCACCCTTAGAGCTTTAGGTTTAGGTCGTATAGGAAAAGTCAACACTCTTCCTGATAGACCTGAAATAAGAGGAATGTTGGCTCGAGTACCTCATTTGGTGGAAGTACAGGAGGTTAAATGATATGAAAGTTCATGATTTGTCCCCAGCAGCTGGTTCGAAACGTCGTTCTAAAAGAGTGGCTAGAGGTATTGCTGGTAAAGGCGGCAAGACTGCAGGCCGTGGTATGAAAGGCCAAAAGGCGCGTAGTAAAGTTCCAGCAGGTTTTGAAGGTGGCCAGATGCCATTCGCTCAGAGAATTCCAAAATTAAAAGGTTTCAATAATCCTTTTAGAGTTGAATATCAAGCGGTTAATTTGGACACAATTGAAGAATCTGGACTTACGGAAATCAGTCCTGAAACTCTTTACGATCGAGGTCTAATTGCTAAGAAGTCTTTAGTTAAAGTATTAGGCAGGGGCGAAATTAAACGTGCTGTTAATGTTCACACACATGCTATTTCTGCTTCTGCTGAAGCAGCTATAACCAGCGCGGGTGGCTCAGTGGAGAAATTAGATCTACCATTCTCTATAAGGCCAGCTGCTAAAGGTAACGCTTTAACAAATCGATGATGTTTATTTATAAAAAGGAATTATTTGTGAACGGAGAAATCCTTGCTTAAAAGCATGTTGAATATGTTCCGTGTAGGGGATTTAAGGAAGAGGATTCTATTTACTCTTCTAATGATCCTCCTTTATAGGATTGGGGCTTTTGTTCCGGCACCTGGCATTGATGTAGAACAAGTACAACTCTTGAGGGATAGAGCAAATCAAGGTGGGGTTTTAGCCTTTTTGCAGCTTTTTTCAGGAGGATCGTTAACTAGTTTTGCTGTTTTCGCTCTAGGAGTAATGCCATATATAACTGCTTCAATCATTATGCAGGTTCTTGGGGTTGTTGTACCTCGAATAGAACAATGGCAACAGCAGGGTGCGGTTGGTCAGAGAAAAATAACACAGTGGACTAGGTATATGACAGTAATTATTGCAGTCATTCAATCCACTAGTTTCGCCTTTTTGTTTAACGACAGTGGTAATTCAATCAGTGGTTCCTCCGGTGCTAATCTTCTACCCAATTTTCACATTGGAACAGTAAGTGTTGTAGTTCTTACTTTGACTGCAGGAACGGCTCTTCTTATGTGGATGGGAGAGTTAATTACACAAAAAGGCATTGGTAATGGAATGTCTTTATTGATAATGATTTCGATTATTAGTAGTTTCCCAGCTCAAGGTTCGCTCATACACGCTGAAAATGGCTTAGTGGCTCTCGTAGTTGTCCTTACTGTTTTGATTAGCATTATTGCTGTAGTGGTTTTTGTTGAACAAGGTCAAAGACGGATACCAGTTCAGTTCGCAAAACGTGTTGTAGGACGGCGCATGTATGGAGGTCAAAACACTTACATTCCTTTGAAGGTAAACCAATCAGGAGTTATACCGATAATTTTTGCATCTTCTATTCTTTATTTGCCTGTTCTTATAGCTGCGGCTTTACCTTGGGATGGTTTTAGAAGTTGGGTAGATAATAATCTTGCTCAACCAGATAATGTGTTCTACTTTGCAATAACAGGTCTTTTAGTAGTTGGTTTTGCCTATTTTTATACAGCCATTACTTTTGACCCGGTTCGTCAAGCAGACACAATAAGGAAACAGGGCGGTTTCGTTCCTGGTATTCGTCCGGGTTATCAAACTGAAAGATATCTAGCAAAGATCTTGTCTCGAATTACTCTTCCAGGAGCTTTGTTTTTGGCATCCGTTGCACTTATTCCGTCAATTCTTATAAACGTATTTTTAGACACCACTTCAGGTGTTGGGTCTTCTTCTTCGGGTGCAAGCGGTTTTGGGTTTGTAGGCATTTCAATACTTATTGCTTCGGGGGTCGCTTTGGAAACTATGAAGCAGGTTGATTCCCAGCTTACGATGAGAAACTACGAGGGTTTCTTGAAGTAGTTCTTGCTTCAAGAAAATGGAAAATTTGCGTTTAGTAATTCTCGGTCGGCAAGGTTCTGGAAAAGGAACTCAGTGTTTGAGATTAAGTGAGTCGTATGGAACTATTCACATTTCAACAGGAGATATATTGCGCTCAGCTGTTGCGACACAGACCGAATTAGGTAAAAAGGCGAAACTAATAATGGATGCGGGTGATCTTGTACCTGACGAAATCATCAACGGGATTGTTGCTGAGCGTATTGAAATGAAAGACGTGTTAGAAAGCGGTTTTATTTTGGATGGATATCCGAGAACTTCAGCTCAGGCTCAGGCTTTAGAGGGAGAGTTGCTTTCAAAAGGGTTAAGTTTAGATCTGGCAATCAATCTAGAAGTCCCTGTCGATGAGGTGACTCAACGAATGTTGGATAGATCCCGTGCAGATGATACTGAGGAAGCAATAATACGTCGTCTTGAAATTTACGAAAATGAGACAGCTCCTCTTTTGAAATGGTTCGAAGAGCGGAACAATTTGGTGGTTGTAGACGGATTAGGAACTGAAGATGAGGTTTTTTCCCGTTTACAAAAGGTTATTGATGGGGTAATTAGTGGAAAATGAATTAAATACAGTACCCCTTAGGGGTTGGACGCTTCTTAGCTCTCGGGTAGATTTATTAGTCGGCTCTTTACTGTGTTGTCTAGTCTTTAGAGTTGTTTGAATTTTGATTTATAATTGGGAGTGTAGTTCTGACGAAATCTAAAGAAGATGCAATTGTAATGGAGGGAACGGTTCTCGAACCGTTACCTAATGCGATGTTTCGAGTTGAACTGGAAGAAAATGGGCATAAGGTTTTGGCTCATATTTCAGGGAAAATGAGGATGCATTACATTCGTATACTCCCCGGTGATCGAGTTCAGGTTGAATTAACTCCTTACGATTTAACCAGAGGACGGATTACCTACAGATATAAGTAAGTAGAGATTATGAAAGTAAGAACAAGTGTTAAGAAAATGTGTGATAAATGTCGTGTTATTAGACGTCATGGTCGTGTTCGGGTGATTTGCACCAATCCGCGTCATAAGCAGAGACAGGGTTAGGAGAAAATCTATGGCTCGTATTTCAGGTGTTGATATCCCAAGAGAGAAGCGTGTTGTGGTTTCACTAACTTATTTGCATGGCATAGGTCGAACCGTTGCAGAAAATATTTGCGAAGCTGCAGGGGTTGACTTTTCAACTCGAGTAAAAGATCTTAGTGACGATGAAGTTGTAAGAATTCGCGCTTTCATCGATGAGCAACTTACGGTAGAAGGTGATCTTCGCCGTGAAGTATCCCAGAACATAAAGAGAAAAATGGATATCGGTTGCTATGAAGGTATCCGCCATCGCAAGGGATTACCAGTCAGAGGGCAGCGCACTCATACGAATGCACGAACTCGCAAAGGTCCGAGAAAAATAATTGCTAATAAGAAAAAGGTAATGAAGTAATGGCTACTTCAAGCTCTCGTCGAAGAGAACGTAAGAATGTGCCTCATGGAGTCGCACACATAAAAAGTTCATTTAATAACACGATTGTTACTTTTACTGATAGAGCTGGGAATACTCTCGCTTGGGCATCATCAGGAAATGTCGGATTTAAAGGTTCGCGTAAATCAACTCCCTTTGCTGCACAGATGGCAGCAGAACAAGCAGCTCTTAAAGCAATTGAACATGGTGTTAGAAAAGTAGATGTTGTTGTGAAAGGCCCTGGTTCTGGACGAGAGACAGCTATTAGAACCATTCAAAATACTGGAATAGAGGTAACAGGTATTAAGGATGTAACGCCTGTTCCTCACAATGGTTGTAGACCTCCTAAGCGAAGGAGGGTCTGATGTCTAGGTATACAGGTCCGAAAGCTAGAATTTCGCGACGTTTGGGTACAAATATTTTTGGAACAAAGGGTGAAGTAATTGCCCTTGATAAAAGGCCGTATCCACCGGGTGAACATGGTAGATCAAGACGCCGAGGTAACCCTTCAGAGTATTTAATTCAATTGCAAGAAAAGCAAAAAGCGAGA
>DBNM01000172.1 GCA_002299135.1 Candidatus Neomicrothrix sp. UBA672
GATGGTCTGCTCGCCAGTAGCGAAGTAATCCTTGCAGCCCAAGCAAACGGGCATTCAGTTGTAACACTTGAATCTTTAAATACAGACTCTTCCCTCCACCCTGTTCAAGCTGCTTTTGCGGCAACTGGTGCTATGCAATCTGGTTATTCAGTCGGAGCAATGATCCTTGGCACTCTGCAACTATTGAAAGAAACACCTGATCCAACTGAAATTGAAATACGTGACATGCTTTCAGGGATTCTGGATAGAGAAACCGCATACGTTAAACCTGTAGCAGCAGTCCAACAAGCTGCTGCAGTTCTTCGCGGAGAGGAACCAGAACCATTTAGACCATTAATTCTCAAGCCTATGACTGATGGGACCAACCCTGTGAAGGTAGATCCAAACGATTCCCCTCCTGAAGCTTCAGATGCTATCCCAAGATTGATTCCTTCTTCAGAAGTTCCCTCAACTTCAGTAGTAGGGAAACCAGAAGTCAAAGTAGATGCAGTTCGCCTCGTAAAAGGCAACCCAGCGTTTACCGCTGATTTTGACATTCGGGGATTACTTCATGCAAAAGTTCTTCGAAGTCCACACGCCCATGCAAGAATTGTCTCAATAGATGATTCAGAAGCGCTTGCCCTCTCAGGTGTTCATGCAGTTATACACCACGAGAACGTGAAAAGAGTCAAATACGCTTCAGGTGGGCAGTCCTATCCAAATCCTAAACCTCACGACCAAGTCAGTTTTGATAACAAAGTAAGACATGTAGGTGATCGTGTAGCTGCAGTAGCAGCTGAAACTCCAGAGATAGCTGAAGAAGCTTGCAGTCTGATAAAGGTTGAATACGAAGTCTTACCCGCAGTCTTTGATGAATTAGAAGCCGGTGAACCTGATGCCCCAGTGATTCATGATGAAATTGACACCGTAGACATAGCTGACAGAGACCGAAATCTCGTTCATCAAATATTCGCTGAACGCGGTGATGTGGATTCTGCTCTAAAAAATGCTGACCATACTTATGAACAAACTTTCAGAGTGCATCAAGTTCAACCGGCACCTATAGAACCTCATATTTCCACAGCTTGGCTCGACAGCGATCAACGTCTAGTAGTCAGAACAGCCACGCAAGTACCATTCCATACCCGTCGCATGCTTGCCCCATTAGTTGGAATGGATATTAAAGATGTAAGAATCATCAAACCGCGAATTGGTGGTGGTTTTGGCGCTAAACAAGAAATGCTTATTGAAGATATCGTCGCACACTTAGCTATAGCTACCAGAAAACCAGTCCAACTCGAGTTGACCAGAGCTGAAGAATTTTATGCAAGCAGAACTCGTCACCCACAAACACTCACTTACAGGACAGGCGTTGACTCAGAGGGGAATCTTGTTGCTCAAGAGCTAAAACTGGTAGGCAATACAGGACCTTATGGAACTCATGGATACACCGTGCAGACAGTTGCCGGACTTAGAGGTCTTTCCTCATACAACTGTGATAACAAACGTTTCGATTGTGACGTCATGTACACAAACATTCCTGTGCCCGGAGCGTATAGAGGATACGGAGCCCCTCAAGCTCTTTTCGGTTTGGAAGCCCATATGGAAGACATTGCACTTGATTTGGGGATAGATCCGATTGAATTCAGAAGACAGAATTGGGTGAAAGTCGGAGACGAAATGAACATTGCTCCGCACTTGGGTGAGCAGGGAACAACAGAGGAAGAACTCGATGAGTATCCGAAAGTCATGTCGAATGGAATCGAAGAATGTGTCGCTCAAGGAAGTCGTGCAATTGGTTGGCATCGCAGGCATGACGAGTCTTGGAAAAATCCTGCTGACCGACCACATATCAGAAGAGGACTTGGGTTTGCATTCTGCATGCATGGAACATCAATTCCTTTCCTGGATATGGGAGGTTGCAGCATAAAATTAAATGACGATGGTTCATTTAATATGCTCGTCGGTGCTACAGATCTCGGCACTGGGGCTGACACTGTTCTTGGACAAATAGCTGCAGAAGTTCTTGGCGTGCCTCTGGAAGATATAAGGGTTTATTCTTCAGATACGGACGTCACACCTTTCGATACTGGTGCTTATGCTTCAAGCACTACTTATATTTCTGGTACCGCGGCTAAAAAAGCAGCGGATGCTGTACGTACAAGACTTAAAGAACGCGCAGCAATGTTACTTGATATAGAAATTCCTTGTTCCATTGAATTGCGTGATAAGCGAGCTTGGGCGCCTGATGGTCGTTCCGTCAGTCTTGAAGAAATCGCTTTAGATTCTTTACATCTGAATGAACAAGAACAAATTATGGGAACCGGATCGCACGTATCCCCTGACTGCCCTCCTCCTTTTGCAGCACAATTTGTTGAAATCGAAATTGATACCGAAACAGGCCAGATTGAAGTAACAAAAATGATTATGGCAGTGGACTGTGGCGTAGCAATTAATCCTGTAACAGCAAGTGGTCAAGTAGAAGGTGGAATGCTTCAGGCTTTGGGGTACGCACATTGCGAGGAAATCGTTCTTGACGATAAAGGAACTATGGTCAATCCTTCATTTGGCCCTTATCGCATTTACAGAGCAGATGAAATGCCCAAAACTGAAGTGTTTTTAGTGCAAACAATGGAAGATAGTGGGCCCTTTGGAGCAAAAGCAGTTGCAGAGATACCTAAAGATGGGGTGGCTCCTGCTATAAGAAATGCGATCCTTAATGCTACTGGAGTCCGGATAGACGAACTTCCTTTTACACCTGAGCGCGTACATCGAGCGCTTAAAGGAGACTAACAATGCCCTCAAAGGGCGGTCTCGTAATCCAACCTGATTGGTTAATTTCTGAACCTTCAGAAGAACCTAAACAAAACTGGGGTGTGCGTGTATGTGATGGGAAGATTCACACTGTTGCACCAAACGAAGAACTAGAAACCAAGTTTTCAGAAGATAAAATCTTATTAGCTGAAGGAAAAGTACTAATGCCTGGTTTCGTTAATGGGCATGTTCATATGTACGGAGTTTTAGCGCATGGAATACCTTTAGAATCTGCACCTTCAGATTTCTGGTCTTTTCTGGAAAAGTTTTGGTGGCCTTTAGTTGAGGACAGGATCGACCATGAAATGATCTCTGCTGCAACTGACTGGTTGTGTAGCGAAATGTTATTAAGTGGAACAACAACTTTTTGCGACATTTTAGAAGCACCTCAATCACTTCCCGAATCTCTCTTGCTCGAAAA
The DNA here is from genome assembly GCA_002299135.1 of Candidatus Neomicrothrix sp. UBA672. Classification (GTDB taxonomy): domain Bacteria; phylum Actinomycetota; class Acidimicrobiia; order Acidimicrobiales; family MedAcidi-G1; genus MedAcidi-G1. The sequence continues at coordinate 3,215 of DBNM01000172.1, forward strand.
GGAGATTATAGAAAATCGCGGGCTTAGGGCTTTACTCAGTTTTGAAGCCAATGAACGGTCAGATCATGAAATCGCTCGAAAAGGAATTGACGAAAACATTAGATTAATTGCAACAAATACTGCGGAAGGTCTTGTGGCTGGATTCATGAGTGTTCATACAACATTCACATGCTCCGACGACTTTCTTAAAGAGGCGTTTGAACTAGCTGAGGAAAACAATGTTCTCTTTCACGCTCATTGCAATGAAGGGGTTTATGAGGGAGAGTGGTGTGAAAAAACTTACGGTCATCGAACTTTCGAACATTATGAAAAACTCGGAATAAATGGTTCACGATTCCTGGCTTCGCAGTGTGTTCACCTATCCAAAAAAGAAATTGAATTAATTTCTTCTGGTGGAACACGTTGCGTCCACATGCCTCTGTCCAACTGTGAAGTTGGAGGTGGGATAGCTCCTATCCCCGAACTGCTTGAACAAGATGTGTCTATTTCTCTGGGAAGCGACGGGTACATAAATGATATGTTTGAGGTAATGCGTGGTGCTTTTCTCATTCACAAAGCACGCCTTCAAGACCCAGCGACGATGAAAGCTGACCAGGTTTTTGGAATGGCGACTCTTCTGGGGGCTGAGACCCTAGGTCTGGAAAATGTTGGTGCGTTGAAATCAGGTTTCGCTGCAGACCTTCAATTAGTTGACGCAAACTTTCCAACCCCCTTAAGTAAAGAAAACCTAATCGAGCAGGTAATACTTCATCGCTCCGGTCATCATGTCGATTCTGTAATGGTTGCTGGAGAGTGGAGAGTGAAAAATGGAGAGGTTCTTGGAATTGATCTCGACCTTCAGAGGGATACTCTTCATAAGCAAGCCAGACGCCTGTGGGGTGAAGATGGGTAAAAAAAATCTTAGTAAGGGTACGGGTGAAACCAAGATTATGAACGAACTTAATAGTCTCGTTGATAATGGAAATACTGTTGTACTTGCAACGGTTGTAGAAACTTCTCGATCTGTGCCTCGACACTCTGGAGCGAAAATGTTAATACTCTCGGACTCTCATCAGATTGGAACTATAGGTGGTGGAGAGATGGAAGCACGAGTAATCAAGGAAGCTTGTGCCTGTATGGACAACGGCACCTCACTTCTGTTGAACTACGAACTAGTTGATCCTGTTGCTGGAGACCCAGGTGTTTGTGGTGGCACGGTTACTATTCATTTGGAGACTTATATGCCTGATTCTAAAATTCTGATCATAGGGTGCGGCCATGTCGGACGAGCTGTAGCAGAACTTGCCAGCTGGTTGGGTTATCATGTCATCGCGACAGATGACCGTGAGGAAGTCACTGAAGATGTAGCTGGAGCAGATCTTGTTCTCACCGGTTCGATTGAAGAAGCTTTGAAGCAGGTCGATTTAACAGATCGCGATCATGTGGTAGCTGTCACCCGTAATGCTGAATTGGATATCCAAAATCTCCCTCATATTCTTTCCACTGATGCAAAATCAATTGGCGTGATGGGAAGTTCTAAACGATGGAAAACAACTCGTTCTTCTCTTGAATCAGCTGGCATTTCTGAAGAAGATCTATCCAGGGTGACTTCTCCAATAGGTTTGGATTTAAGTGCCGAAACCCCTCAAGAAATAGCTCTTTCGATCATGTCTCAAATCATCGAACAAGATAATGCTGGTAACAGTTAACTGTGCTTTCTGATCCCTTCTGTTTAATTCGTGGAGGTGGTGATCTGGGAACTGGTGCCGCTCTCCAATTGAAAAGAATGGGAATGCCTGTAGCCGTATGTGATTTAAAGAATCCTTTGGCGGTAAGAAGAAAAGTTTCGCTTTCATCAGCGATTCTTGACAAAAAAATAGAAATCGAGGAAATCACAGGTGAAAGAGTTGATGATCTATCAACCATCAATGCCCTTTCATCTACTGAAGTTGTTCCCGTTATTGTCAGCGACTCTCTCCCAACTTTTCCAATTTCGGTGATTGTCGATGCCAGAATGCAGAAAAAGCCTATGGATACGAAAATTGATGATGCCGCCCTAGTCGTTGCTCTTGGACCTGGTTTCTTTGCCGGTAGGGACTGTCATGCAGTTATCGAAACCATGCGTGGGCCCAATATGGGGAAAGTCATTTGGGATGGTTGTGCTGAAGAAGACACTGGGATTCCTGGTGAAGTCGGAGGTCTTACGAGTGAACGCCTCCTACGTTCTCCTTCTAATGGTGAAGTCAGCTGGATGAAGGAAATTGGGGATCTAGTCGAAAAAGATGAACTACTTGGCTCTGTGGGCGACGACGATGTACTCGCTGGAACTAGTGGGATAATTCGCGGAATGATAAATGAAGGCACGCTGTTAGAGACTGGTATGAAAATCGGAGATATCGACCCGAGAGGTGTGAAAGTTGATGTAAAAAAAGTTTCTGACAAGGCTCTAGCAGTTGGCAATGGTGTAACGGAAGCTGTGATCGAATGGTTAGGAAAAAACAAATCGAGCCTTTAGAGATTAGTAAAGCTGTAAAAAATCTAGAAATAAACGAGGGTGAGATAGTTGCCCTGGTCGGAGGTGGAGGTAAATCAACTCTTCTTTCAGCTCTTGGTGAGCTTCACGGCAGAGGCACAGTGCTAACTACTACTACGAAAATGGGAAGTGATCAGGTTGGAGGAGCGAATTTGCTCATTCGACCTTCCAAAAAAGAGCTTTCCATCGCTTTAGGTGAGACATCTCCTCTTCTGATCTGGGATCGTGTCGATGGCGAAAAAGCTTTTGGAGTTGACCCTTCACTACCCGAAAGTTGGTTACCCGAAGCGACCAGAGTGATCGTTGAAGCAGATGGTGCCAGACGACATCCTGCTAAGGCACCTGCGCCTTACGAACCTGTTTTACCCTTAGGTGTTACAACTGTTATTGCAGTCATCGGCGCTGACGCCATTGACAGAGTCATTGAAGATCAATGTCATAGGCCTTTACGAGTGGCAGCTGTTGTTAATTGTTCTCCGTATGAAAGACTCACACCTGAAAGAGCTGCAGTTCTTTTACTTGATTCAAATGGGTCTAAAAAAGGTTTGGGACCTGAGATGCGTTTTGTTATAGCCATTACGAAAGTTTCAGCTGAAAACCGAGACCTTGTTGAACGGTTAGTAGAAGAACTTCAGAGTTTTGACTCAGAAGTTGAAATTTCTCTAGTTGCGAGTCACAACGGAGGATAGATTTCTTAGATGATTTCAGGAAGTGTGAACCTCATCCCGGAGGCTTCAGTTGATTCGATGCGTGATTTAGCAATCAGATCTGAAAAATTGGGTTTTGAACGTTGCTGGGTGTACGACGAAGGGTTAGCGACTCGAGATGTGTATGTAACCATGACAGCGATTCTGAGATCCACGGAAAACTTAATTGTTGGTCCTGGTATTACAAATTCTTACACCCGTCATCCGGGTCAAACTGCTGCTGCTATAGCTTCTCTTGATGAAATGTCTAACGGTCGTGCTTTTCTGGGAATAGGGGCAGGTGGGAGTTTAACTTTAGACCCTCTTGGAATTCAGCGTTACAAGCCCTTGGAAACTGTTCGTCAAACTATTTCTGCTTGTCGGCAGTTGTTCGCTGGTGAAAAAGTTGATTTGGAGGGACCAGGGTTCTCTTTCAAATCGGCGCAATTAGGTTACGGGAGATCTGATATTGAGATCTGGTTAGCCGGGCGTGGCCCTAAAATGCTTGATCTTGGCGGTGCTTTTACTGATGGGGTGATGTTGGATTTTATTTTCAAACCTTCACTTGGTGAATACGTAAAACAAATACAGATGGGCGCTGAACGTGAAGGCAATGATCCAAAAATTTGTTATTCGACGATGATAGTCACTGATGATGAATCCCTTGAAATTGTTAGACCCCATATGACATACAGGCTGGTGGACTCACCTGCGATAGTGCTTGAACAGTTGGGTGTCTCTGAAAAAGATATTTCGAATATCCGAGGTGCTCTTAGTGATGGTCTTGAAGCTGCCGCTGAATATGTGTCTGATGATTGGGTTCTGCCTTTTGTCATCTCTGGAACTGTAAAAGAGTGTGCTGATGAGCTTGCTGACCTTTTCGAAATTTATGGTTTTGACGAGTTCATGATCCCTGTGTTTGAACCTGACAGCGGGATTGCTTTACTTGAAACAACAGCTCAGGTTCTTGGAGGTTGATATGCCTAAGATTGGAGAGCCTGTTCTAACCAGTGATGTTCAGAAATTTTTCGAAAATACCATCATCGACGTTCCTGAATCTGAAGCTATGCCTGAATTCTGGGAACCTGAAGCACCTACATTAAAAACAACTGATGAAGAACCTCTTGTTTCGTTAAAGCATTCTCGCATCAAAACTCTGAATTGTTATTGGGAGGCAGGCTGGAAAAATGCTTTAGAGGGCTCTTGGCTTCGTGAATCTGTTGCTGAAAAACTCTATTGCATAGCTGAAGGACTTCCTGAGAGGTGGGGATTAGGAATTTTTGATGCATGGAGACCACTGGCTTTACAAAGTGAACTATTTAAAGCCGCATGTGAAGACCCAGAAATCCCCGAAGAATTGTTCGCAGAACCATCAAATGACCCTTTTACACCGCCTCCTCATTTAACCGGTGGAGCAGTTGACCTGACTTTCACTGTTGATGATATTCCTTTGGCGCCCGGATCAGGATTTGATGACGTTACTTCTGCAGCTCGAGCAAATTTTTTAGAAGAAACCCCTGGATATGCCCGAGAGTTTCGTCGATTTTTGTATTGGACGATGCGCTCGCATGATTTCATTGTCTTCGAACCGGAATGGTGGCATTTTGAATTCGGTACACGCCGTTGGGGTTCACTAACTGGTCAAACAGCAAAATTTGGCGTTTCTGGTCCTTTTTAAAATCAGCTGTCAAAAAGCCTTTTTGCGTGATCAGTCAATTCTAAATGAGCAGAATTCATGTCAACATTCTTAAGTTCTGTTTCTTCAATGATTTGACTACCTCCCACAAAAAGGTGTCGCACTCTTCTATCAGGCCCCATAACAAGACCTGTGAGAGGATCCGGTATGTCGCCTAAATCTCCGCCTGGCCAGATAGCAATGTCTGCTTTCTGACCTACTTCAAAGGTTCCTAAATCTTCTAGTCCTAAACAACGTGCTCCACCTTTTGTTGCCATTTCGACTACTTCATGAGGCATAAGAGCATCAGGCTTCATTTCTCTTTGACGTGCTGTGAACAGTGCCTGTCTAAGTTCTGGGAATAAGCCTCCAATCTCATTTGACGCCACCCCATCTACTCCAAGTCCAATTGGACAACCGGCTTCCAGAAGGTCAGTTACAGGACACATTCCAGCGGCTAGACGTGCATTTGAGGATGGACAATGTGCAATTCCCGTGCCAGCTCCTCCGAGTCTCTCCATTTCATCGTGATCTATATGAATACCATGAGCCAACCAGACATCATTATCCACCCAACCCCACTCATCTAACATTTCGACCGGTCTTCGTCCAAAATTCGCTAAGCAATATTCTTGCTCTTCTAAAGTTTCACAAAGGTGTGTATGAAGTCGAACTCCGTGTTTTCTAGCAAGCTCAGCAGAATCAACCATCAACTCAGTCGTTACCGAAAAAGGGCTACATGGTGCAACAACCACATGAATCATCTCGCCATCATGATGTTTTGCGATTATCGACTCTGTCGAGGAAAGAATCGCTTCTCGATCTTCTACGACATGATCTGGTGGCAATCCACCTTTGCTCTCGCCGAGATCCATTGAACCTCGAGACAAATGCAGTCGTATTCCAACTTGTTTAGCCGCTTCGACAATTGCATCAAATACCGAATCATCTCCGTTAGGCACCAGATAATGATGGTCAAATGCTGTCGTGCAACCAGTTGATGCCAGTTCACCGAGACCTACTAGGGCAGCGGCATGCACATCTTCAACTGAGAGTTTTCCCCAGACTGGGTATAGGTGAACTAACCAATCAAACAGGTTGCATCCAACTGCCTGCCCCCGAGTCATCCATTGGTACAGATGATGGTGGGTGTTTATCAAACCTGGTGTTGCTATATCTCCATCGCAAAGAAGAACCTGGTCTCCGTCTTTTGGTTCTATAAGACCAACTTGTGTTATGACACCATCTTCTAAAGCAATATCACCTGGATGTCTTAGTCCTCTAATAACTAAACGTTGGCTCATGGTGACCAGTCGCTAAAGGTGTCAATCATTAATCTCACATCGGGTCCCAGCGGGTAAAGAATCGGACATGTGCATCCATCTTTCATGTATTGAGCAACTTTTTCTCTTACCTCATCAGGAGTTCCAGCAGCGCAAATCATCTGGACAACTTCATCAGGAACCAATTTTGATGCTGCTTCTACCTGTTCGTGAGTTGCTGGCCATGTCAAAACTTTACCGATCTCATCTAAAAGTTCTTCAGGAACTCCAGAAGCTTTCATGATATGAGGTTGCTGCCCTAAGTATTGGGTAACCATAAGTCGAGCTCCATCTAAAGCTTCTTTTCGATCTTCAGCTAGAGAACAAACAACAAGTTGAGGGCGGTCAATCTCATCAATACTTCGACCAGCTTTTGACGCCCCAATTTCTAGATGTTCCATAGCTCTTTTGTTGTATTCGGGTGAAACTAAATAATTCAGGACGACACCATCAGCTATCTCACCGCTCAACTCCATCATTTTCATTCCAGTTGCACCTATATATATTGGCACCTCTTTAGGCCGCCGTTCCTGGTATACGTAATCGAGTTCTACTCCATCAAGTTGCACAAAGTCACCTGAGAAGCTGACAGTTTCATCGGCTAACAACGCTCGTACTGTCGTAACCACTTCTCGCATCACTTTTAGAGGTCTTTTGCGTTCTATCCCCACTTTTGAAGCCAATGGATCCCACCAAGCTCCAATACCAAGAATGATTCGACCAGGTGCCAAGTCATCTAAAGTTGAAAAGGTAGATGCCAGTCTTGCAGGATTTCGGGTCCAGCAATCAACCACACCAGAACCTATTTTTATCTTTTCAGTCTTTGCAGCAAATGCTGCCATAGGCACAACCGCGTCACGAACAAGACGTGAATCAGCCTGCCATACAGCTTCAAAACCACTCGACTCGGCATACTGTGTGTATTCAATTGCTTCGCTTATCGAATGCGCGTCCTGTAGATAAATTGCTAATCGAGTCATTCTCTCTCCTTTTTCTTAAAGCTTAACTTCAAACAATTTCAGCTAATCTTGAGTGAACTTTTTTTGCTTGTTCTGCAGCTTTCGCTCTAATTTCATTAGCGTCCACACGAGTTGGTATCCCATTTGACAAAACAGTTTCTTGTTCGACTATGACCTCTATTGGATTAACTCCTGTTGAGAATGCAAGTTCCCAGGGATCCATATTTGGATAATTCCAAACAACTCGATCATTCATCGCTTCGGGAATAATTCGATAACCGTTTGTTAACCATTCCCAGGCCGTCTCTGGCGAAGCTTTTACATCGGACTCGCGATGACGCGCATAAGCAAGACGGAATTCTTCAAGCATGTCGGCACCAATTCCATCCGTACCTAATGCAATCTCGTTGCTAAATCGAACAGGATTGGCATATCCGACAGAGTTGTTCATGTTTGACCGAGGGTTATGAACCAAGATTCCTTTCAGATCGTGGCTGTCTTCAAGATGCACCCCATGAATAATGAGCCAGTTGTCTCTTGAATAGTTCTTTAATCTTGAAACAGCATTTGAATCTACTGCACCCTCTGCTACGTGCACGTGGACACCAACACCAAAACTTTCAGCAATTTCAACAGCCGATTCTATTGTCTCATCTTCACATGTAAAGGACGCGTGTAACCCGACCATTCCGCGTCCTCCTTCTCCCAAAAACCGTCTATTTTCGTCCAATCCTTTTTTCGCCCCATCAGGACCATGCCGATCAGTTACCCCGTAAGAGCACAAGACTCTTATACCTACAGTTTCACAAGCCTCGGCTATAACGCTCAAAGAACCTTCAATCGCTTCTGGAGATTCATGATGGTCGACAATTGCTGTGCATCCACGCTCAAGCGCTTCAAGAGCTCCCAGCATCGCGGACCATTTAATCGATTCGAGGTCGAGGGCTCTATCAAGTCGCCACCAGACCATCTTTAGTATCTCTTCAAAGTTGTCAGGCTGACCCGATGGTGCAGGCATTCCCCTAGCCAACGTTGAATAAAGGTGATGATGGGAACAAACAAGACCGTATGTCTCATTTGACCCGATGGATTCGTCAGTCATCACAATTCCATTCTTGCCAATTCTCCTGTTGATTATCTGAGGCCATTGGTAAGCTCTTTCGCCAAATTCCATCTTGATCGTGCAAAGCGGCGGCTACCGCCCCAGCAGTGGGTACTAGTCCGATTTCCCCTACTCCTTTTATTCCATAAGGTGAATCAGGTTGTGGCTCTTCAACTAGGATTACTTCTACAGGGGGCATATCCTTAGGTCTCAAAATACCAAGGCTCTTAAGTGTCATATTTTGAGGTTTTGCTTCTTCATTTGTAGGAAAACCTTCCGTGAGAGCGTACCCCAATCCCATATGCACTGATCCTTCAATTTGACCTTCACACAAAACTGGATTTACTGCCCTACCAACATCATGAGCCGCCACTACGTATTCAACTTTTTCTTTTTCTTCGCCCATTACCACTAGCTGTGCTGCGTACCCAAAAGTTGAATGAATCAAAGGGTTTTCTACATCATCTGACATCGAATTAGTCCAATCAACTCGATATTCTCCCTGATAGTCGATCTCAGGTTTACATCCATCAGCTATCGCAGTTCTGCAGGCGTCAGCAACTGAGCCCGCCCCCATTAGCGTGCCTCGACTACCAGTCGTTTGGCCTACATTCATTTCTCGACTCGTATCGACAATCACATCTATCAAAGAAGGGTCGATACCTAACTCTTCAACGGCTACTTGCAAGGCAACTGTGTGAACTCCTTGTCCCATTTCAGTCCAACAATGTCTTACTTCGACTTTGCCATCTTGACGGAATCTCACAATGGCCTTAGCTATTTCTTTTGCACCGTTTCCGAGACCCGAATTTTTTAGACCTAGACCTAAACCGACTGCTTTGCCATCTTTGATTGCCTGATCATATGGTTCTTTAATTGCTTCTAAGCAGGAGTTCGCCCCTCTGCTACCTTCGTCCATTATCTGCCCAGGTCCCCAGATTGAACCAGGTTTAATAACGTTACGTTTTCTGATCTCCCATCCGCTTATTCCGACTTTTTCAGCTAATCGGTCCATGACTCCTTCCATAGCAAATTGAGCTTGATTAGCTCCAAAACCTCGAAATGCCCCTCCTACTGGGTTATTTGTTCTTACGGCGATTGAACGAACATCAATTGCAGGAACTACATATGGGCCGCTTGCATGACCTGCAGCTCTTTCCAATACCTTCATACCTACTGAAGCGTATGGTCCCGAATCACCAATCATTCGAACCCATAGCCCAGTGAGTAGGCCATTCTCATCGCAACCTGCTTTATATTTCATTTGGATTGGATGTCGCTTAGCGTGCATCAGTAATGACTCTTCACGGCTTAAAGTGCAACTTACTGGTTTCCCTATTAGATGCGCAGCTAGAGCAGTCTGTGCCTGATTTGACATGTCTTCTTTTCCGCCAAATGCACCACCATTAGAAACAAGCTCAACTGTTACCGTACTGGTGTCAACTCCAAGCACTTTTGCGATCTGGTTTCGGTCATCCCAAACCCCTTGACCGCCTGAATACACATACAGTCCTTCATCATTAGGCACCACAAGCGTTGATTCAGGCTCAAGAAAAGCCTGCTCAACTCGCTGGGTCTGAAATGTTTCTTCAACTGTATGTTTTGATCCCTGAAAAGCTTTTTTGGTATCGCCACGTTCATAACTTGACTCTGACAAAACATTGCCATCTAAACCCCAGACTGCATCTTCATTAGAGCTAACTGCTTCGACGGGATCACTAAATGGTTTTAAAACTCTGTATTCAACCTCAATTAATTCAGCTGCTTTACGCGCTGTCTCTCTGTCTTTTGCAACCACTAAAGCCAAAACATCACCCATGTAAGAGGTTTTTCCCCCTTCGGGAATAAATATTGGCCAATCCTGATGTATTAGACCAACTCGCAACTCTCCTGGAACGTCAGAGGCTGTGATTACCTTCTCGACTCCTTCTAACTTCTCCGCAACTTCTATATTTATTCTTACAACTTCTGCTCTTGCATGATCAGACAACCTGACAGCCCCATGGAGTAAACCACTAGGCTTTATATCGTCAATAAATGGCCTGTCTCCTAAACTCAGAGCCTCTGCTTCATAACGACTTCCTGAAGTCCCGACGCCCCCTGTTTGGATTTTTACGGGCGCTTCACCTGAAGCTAAAGCTTCGACTGCATCTAAAATTTTGGTATAACCTGTGCACCTACAAAGATGAGCCCCTAAATGTCTAGATGACTCTTCGCGAGTTAGCGAGTCTCCTTTACGGTCGATTAGTGCCTTAGCTCTAACCAAAATACCCGGAATGCAAAATCCACATTGAAGAGCGCCGTGTGCTGCAAAGGTCTGTGAAAAAAGTTCACGTTCTTTCGGATCAAAGCCTTCTAATGTTAAAACTTTTGTATTTTCTATTTTTTCCATTGACGTCTGACAAGCGATTCGTGCTTTTCCATCGATTAAAACGGTGCAACACCCGCACTGACCAGATGGAGCGCATCCATCTTTTGGTGAAATAAGTCCAAACTCATCCCGAATTGCCGCTAAAAGATGCGGATGTGACATTTCAGTCTCAACCTTTGCACCGTTTAGTTCGAAAGTCGTCATATTAACTATCCTTCGGGTTTCCATCGTCTTGTTTTCGAACTTCAATTCCTTCAGGTATTTCAACGCCTACTTGCGAAGTAATTGACTTGTATACCTCTGGTCTCCTGTAACGGTCAAAATCGAAAAGAGTTTCCTTATAATTTGCGCACATGTCCAAATCAACAACTGCTGATACCAATTCATCTTCTACCGTTGAACATTGAGCAATGATTTCACCAGATGGAGCTATTATCGAACTCTCTCCCAAAAGATCGCAACCTTCTTCATTGCCAGCTTTAGCTACTCCAACTACCCACATCCCATTCTGATATGCACCTGATTGCATTACCAGATGATTATGAAAACCAGCTAAAACATCCTGGCTTGGATCAGGTGGGTAATGCACTGGGGTGTTATACCCAATAAGTGCTAGCTCACAACCTTGCAATCCCAGCACCCTGTATGTTTCCGACCATCTTCTATCATTACAGATAGCCATACCCAAAACTCCATCAAAAGCTCCGAACACCTTTAGTTCATTGCCAGGTTCGAAATAGTAGCGTTCTAAATGCTGAAAAGTTCTCCAAGGCTCATTCTCTTCATGGCCGGGAAGATGAACTTTTCGATATTTACCTAACATGTCACCATTTTTGGAAACAAGAATTGCGGTGTTATAACGATGACCATCAGGAGTCATCTCTGCGTAACCTAAATGAAAACCGACTCCTAATTTTTCTGCTTCATCAAATAATGGCTGAACTTCCTGATTTGGCATTTCGGTTTCGAAAAAATGATCAAATTCAGCTATGTCTTCCGACCACCATCTCGGGAAAAAGGTTGTAAGAGCCAATTCTGGGAAAACCACAAGGTCACAAGACTCCACCGCTCCTTTATTTAAAAGCGCAATGAGTCTCTCAACTACTTCCTTTCTATTGTTCTCTCTCTGTATAGGTCCAAGCTGAGCTGCACCTACTTTTAAAATGCGTGTCATTTACTTTCTCAGCCTCCGAAATCTTTCATATCTAAATCAAGAATCGTCTGGAATAAAACGTTACATCCTGCAATAAGGTCATCCGAATCTGTGTGTTCCTGTGGGTTGTGACTTATTCCTTTGTGGCTTGGCACAAATACCATCCCAGTTGGACAAACTCTTGCCATCATCTGAGCATCATGTCCTGCACCAGACGGGAGTTTCATTACTGAATGTCCCAGTCGGGAAGCTATATTTTCTACTGTGTCGACAACTTCTTGATTGAATTCGACAGGTTCAAATCTAGCTAATTGTCTTTTTTCAATTTCTAAACCTTCGTTGGAAGCTAGCTCTAATAGAAAATCAGCAAGCTTATTTTCAGATTCTAATAAGCGAGCCTCAACCGTGTTTCTTAAATCTACGGTCAAAATAGCTGAACCTGCCACCACGTTAACCAAATTAGGGTGAAGCTCCAGTCTGCCAACCGTGGCTACTTGGGTTCCCCCCATTTCTAAAGACAAGTCACGAACATAAGTAGAAATCGCAGCTGCTGCGAAGCCTGAATCATGTCGAAGCGCCATTGGAGTGGTTCCCGCATGGTTAGATTCACCAGTAACTGTGAGCTCAGTCCATGAAATTCCTTGCACTCCTGTTACCGCTCCTATTGTTACACCTTCTACTTCCAAAACAGGGCCTTGTTCAATATGCAATTCAACAAAGGCTCTGGGTGAAGGACCGGGGCATGGAGAGGTCCCTCTGTAACCAATGCGGTCTAATTCATCTCCTACTTTGGCTCCATCAACGCCTTTTATGTCTAAGGCCTCCTCAAGTGTCATTCCCCCTACATAAACGAGACTGCCTAGCATGTCCGGTGCGAATCTAGAACCTTCTTCATCGGTAAAAAAAGCAACTGCTACTGGATGTTGTGTCTCAATTTTGTTTTCAGAAAGAGACTCGATTATCTCTAAACCTGCGAGTAC
>DBNM01000016.1 GCA_002299135.1 Candidatus Neomicrothrix sp. UBA672
ACGTCATAATCACTCATTGGAAATACCCGTGTAAATCAAATTTCTCATACGAATTGATTCTGCCCTCAAACTTGTCCTTAGTGGTGTCAAGGAAAACTTTTTACTAAAAAGTATCCTTACACATGGGAAAAAGTGCCTATGTGCCTAGATCCGGTGAGTCGTGGCGTGATCCTTACACCATGTACTCAGATCTGCGAGATAACTCTCCGGCACATTTTGTAGAAGAAGGATCTTACTGGTTCTTATCTCGATTCGAAGACGTTTTTAATGCTGCAAGAAGTCCAAATATATTCTCCTCTCGGCATGGTCTAACAATTGATCAGGACCCAAAGTATTTAGAGATGGGAGATGCAACTCCTATAGTTTTTCTGGATCCGCCTGAACACACCCAATTCAGGAGACTGATCAGCAAAGGTTTCACTCCCAGGAATGCTGAAGACATGAGACAGGACATTAATTCTTTTGTCGAGACCGCAATAAACAGAATAAAGGAACTAGAAAACTGTGACATTATTTCTGAACTTTTTAAACCCCTCCCTAGCTTCGTGGTTTCGAAATACTTAGGTGTGCCAGCATCAGATCGAATAATTTTTGACACTTGGACAGAAAAAATCGTTGCAGGTGCAATCCAAAATGAAGATAGCGAAGGACTCGATGCCATTGTTGAACTTACAAGCTATTTCACTGAATTGATCGAATGGAGGAAGACGAAACCTGGGAATGACTTGATTTCAGAACTTCTTGAAATGGGTGAAGAGAAGGTTTCCATCATGTGGATTCTCGGATTAGCTTTCACAATGATCACCGGCGGAAACGACACGACAACTGGCTTATTGGGTGGTTCAGCAGTGTTGCTGACCGAGAACCCAGATCAACGAAAACTTTTACTGGAAAATTTAGGACTTTTGCCTACGGCAATTGAGGAATTGTTGAGAATGACCTCTCCCGTTCAAGGGCTAAGTCGAGTTCTTCTAGAAAACTTCGAGTCACACGGTGAAAAAATACCTTCCGGGTCTCGTGTCCTTCTTGGTTATGGATCCGGCAATCGAGACGAACGTGAATTCGGTAAAGACTCTGAAAAACTGAATATTAGGCGAAAAATAAAACGAACGTTGGGTTTCGGGTCGGGCGCACATCTTTGTCTAGGTGCATCTGTCGCTCGCCTACAATCCTCTATTGCACTTGAGGGAATTTTGAGGAATTTTCCTGATTTCCATGTAGATGAAAGTTCCTCCACCTACGCAACCGGAAACTACGTTCGAAGACATACACATTTAGCTTTCCATTCAAGTGGCTGAGTATCTTTGTATCTTCGATATCCTTAACAGAACAAATTTGTTTGAGGGTAACTAATGAGTCAGAATCACAAAGATCAAGTAGTCGTAGTAACTGGTGCTGGAAAAGGAATCGGGCGTGCGATAGCGGAGCGCTTCTCGAATGAGGGTGCCAAAGTAGTCGTGAATGACATTGACGAAGATCGAGTTAACGAAGTAGTCGAAGGCATCAATAACAACGGAGGTGATTCTATTGGAGTTGCCGCTGACGTAGCTGATAGCAGTCATGTGAAAAGAATTTTCGACTCGGCATTAGAATCTTTTGGAACTGTTGACGTACTCGTAAACAATGCAGGAATCGTAAGCCCGATGCTTCACTTTTTTGAAGCAGATGAGGCTTGGTGGAGACGCATCATTGACGTTAATTTAACTGGACATTTTCTTTGCTCTCAACAGGCAGCAAGGATCATGGCTTCCAAAAAGCACGGTGTGATTATCAACATGTCTTCAGGTGGTGCGACTCGTGCGCACAGATCCTTCACAGCCTATGACGCTTCAAAGGGAGGCATAGAAGCTCTTACCAGGGCGATGGCTCTTGATCTCGGACCTTATGGCATAAGAGTATGTGCGCTGATGCCCGGGTCAATCGACACCGAAGGAATGGATGAAGAAGCAAGAACTCTTCGGGGTGAAAATATCCCTCTTGGCCGCCCTGGCGATCCTGATGACATGGCAGGCCCAGCACTTTTCCTTGCCTCTGAGGATGCCAAATACATCACTGGTGATGTAATTAAAGTGGATGGCGGAATGCTTTCACAACAGAGATCTGCAACAGTGGATATAGTCCCTCCCTCCACATTCCCACCTTTAAAGGACATTCTCGAAGGAGACTAGTAGCCGTAATGCTCAAGAATAAAATGCGAATTGGAGCTGATGTAGGAGGAACGTTTACCGACGTAGTGCTTGAAACGGAAGGGGGGATTTTTTCAACTAAAGTTCTCACCACTTATGAATCACCCGAAATAGGAATACTCCAAGGCATAAATGCAGTTATTGCCGATTCAGGAACTGATCTCTCCGAACTTGACTCTTTCATACATGGGACGACTCTTGCCACGAATGCTTTGATCTCTAGAACTGGAGCAAGAACAGCTTTTGTAACTACAAAAGGTTTTCGCGACACGGTTGAGATGAGAACAGAGAGCAGATTCGAACAATACGACCTAAATCTTGAACTACCCACACCTCTAATTGAGAGAAAAGACAGATATGTCCTTTCGGAGCGTATCTCTGCCGATGGTTCCGTACTTTTACCTTTTGACGAAACGGAAGCTAAAAACCTAATCAACCTCCTGTCTTCTGAAGAGAATAGATACGAAGCTGTTGCAATAGGTTTTATACATTCATACATGAATGGCAGACATGAATCTCTCTTTCAGAAAATGCTTTTAGATCAGCTTCCAAATATGAAAGTTTCAATTTCATCCGAAGTTTCGCCTCAAATGAGGGAATTTGAAAGATTCAACACAGTATGTGCAAACGCCTATGTCCAACCAATGATTGCCTCTTATCTTGAAAGGCTCAAAACAAAATTAGCTGATGCCGGAGCAAAATGCGATATTCACCTAATTCATTCGGGCGGTGGATTGATCAGTATAGAAAGTGCAATAAAATTTCCTGTAAGACTCATAGAGTCAGGCCCTGCAGGGGGCGCTATTTTCGCTTCTGAAATTGCTGCTCGTCATGGAATAGATGCTGCTCTCTCTTACGACATGGGAGGCACAACCGCAAAAATATGTCTCATAGATGAACAATCTCCACGATCTGCAAAGACTTTTGAAGTAGCGAGAACCCATCGCTTCACTAAAGGAAGCGGGATGCCTATATCAATACCCGTGATAGAAATGATTGAAATAGGAGCTGGCGGTGGATCAATTGCAAATATTGATGCCCTTAAACAGATAAGAGTCGGCCCTCTAAGTGCAGGTTCTGAACCAGGCCCAGCTGCATATGGATTAGGTGGTTCTTTAGCAACAGTAACGGATGCAAACATATTGCTTGGTCGAATCTCACCGGAGACTTTCGGTGCTGATGACATTAATCTCCTCCCCGAGGAGTCCAGAAAGGCTTTGTTAGCTGATGTAGCAGAGCCGCTTGGAATAAATGTTGAAAATGCAGCAATCGGAATCATCGAGGTTGTCGATGAAAATATGGCTAATGCGGCTCGGGTTCATGCAGTAGAAAATGGTAGAGACGTATCCCAGTACTCAATGATTGCATTCGGTGGTGGAGCACCTCTTCATGCCTCTCGCTTATGCGACAAGTTGGAAATAGAAAGATTACTTATACCTCCCGGAGCAGGTGTAGGTTCTGCCATAGGTTTTCTTCGAACACCATTTTCTTATGAAGCTTTGAAAAGTTTCTACGTTTCCATAGAAAATTTTGATCATGAAAGTGTAAACCAACTTCTAAATGACCTGACTTCAGAAGCTACAGAATTTGTAATG
Source organism: Candidatus Neomicrothrix sp. UBA672 (assembly GCA_002299135.1). Taxonomy (GTDB): domain Bacteria; phylum Actinomycetota; class Acidimicrobiia; order Acidimicrobiales; family MedAcidi-G1; genus MedAcidi-G1. The sequence goes on from DBNM01000016.1 coordinate 3,782, forward strand.
GAAGCATCAAATGAGAATTTCTCTGTCGAGAGTCTCATTGTGGAACGTTGCGCTTTTATAAGGTACGCAGGGCAAGGATGGGAAATTGCTGTCCCTCTAGAAAATACGATATTTGACCACCTCGGCATCGAATTACTAAACAACAAGTTTGAGAAAACTTATGAGGAACATTTCGGTAGAGCCATAGAAGGTCTGCAAATTGAAGTAGTCGGATGGTCCGTAAAGGTCACCTCTCCAAGACCAGAAATTGAAAAAACTGTTAGTGTCACCTCTGAAAATATTGTTACAAGTGATCGTAAACGTATTATCTATGACCCAGTTAAGGATTCTGAAGTAGATGCTTCTATCTTCGAGCGTGAAAATTTAAACCCAGGTGATTGTGTTATGGGTCCTGCAATAATTGTTGAGAATCAAACAACAACTTGGATTTCGAGTGAAAAGAAGTCATCTGTGCAGCAAGATAACTGTCTACTGGTAACTAAAAAAACTGAGACTGCCGAATGAAAAGTTTAAAAAATCAAGTTATGTGGAATCGGCTTATATCAATAGTCGAAGAGCAAGCTTTGGCTCTTGTTCGTACAGCCTTCAGTACAAGCGTTAGAGAAGCAGGAGATCTCTCAGCAGGTGTCTATGACACTAAGGGAAGAATGATTGCACAAGCAATAACAGGAACTCCGGGACATGTAAACACTATGGCAGCAGCTGTAGTTAACTTCATAGAGGATATTGGACCTCACAGAATCTATGAAGGCGACGTTTACATAACCAATGATCCGTGGAAAGGTACAGGTCATTTGCATGACTTCACAGTGGTTACTCCTGTGTTCAGAGATACAAATCTAATAGGTTATTTCGGTTGCACAGCTCACGTGGTTGACGTCGGCGGCAGAGGTTTCGGACCCGACGCAACTGAAGTTTACGAAGAAGGGCTTTTCGTTCCTATTATGAAATTGCTGGAGCGCGGTGAATTAAATGAAGATCTGATAAATATAGTCCGCCATAACGTTCGTGAGTCTTCACAAGTAATTGGTGACCTTCATTCCCTTTCAACATCTAATGAAACAGGTATTAGACGTCTACACGGAATGCTTGACGAATTCCATTTAAATGACTTAGAAGATCTAGCCGAATTTATCTTCGAGAAGACACATAATGCCACGATGGAACATCTTTCGAAATTGAAGCCAGGAGAATACAAAAATGAAATGCAAGTTGATGGGTACAACGAGACTGTCACCCTAAAAGTGACCATTACAGTCGATAAAAAAGGTGCACATGCTGACTTCGGAGGAAGTTCACCCACCTGCGAACATGGAGTTAACGTACCATTAGTTTACGCTCATGCTTATTATTCGTATGCCATGCTTGTAGCACTAGCTCCTGAAATGCCAAGTAACTATGCGTCACTAGCAGCTTTCACTGTTAGTGCGCCAGAACAATGCATACTAAACGCCAAGCATCCTGATCCTGTTGCAGTTAGACATGTGACTGGACATTTCGTAACTGACCTTTGCTTAGGAGCCATATCAGAAGCCCTCCCCCAGGTCATTCCGGCGGAAGGTGCAGGAGCTCTATGGAACTTTCATGTAAGTGCGAGATCTGCTGGCTTAAATCCAGATTTACCACCAAGGGAAATACTAATGTTCAATAGCGGTGGCACAGGAGCCAGACCAAATTTAGATGGGTTAAGTAGCACGGCTTTTCCTAGTGGTGTTAGAACAATGTCATCCGAAGCAACCGAACAAGTCGGACCAATAGTTATATGGCGAAAAGAGTTGCGACCTAATTCAGGAGGAAATGGGCGTCATCGCGGTGGATTAGGTCAAATAATTGAGTTAGCCCCTGCTGAGGGTTATAAATTTTTCTTTAGCTGCATGTTTGACCGAGTCGAAAACCCTGCACGAGGACGTAACGGAGGAGAAAACGGATCCCCTGGAAGGGTGTATCTCGACGACGGAACACCCTTTGATGCAAAAGGAAAACAACCTGTTCCAGAAGGAAGGAAGTTGATTTTGGAACTACCGGGTGGAGGAGGTTTCGGCAATCCGGAAGAACGGAATCCAGATTCAATTGAAAATGATCTAACGCAGGGTTATGTTTCCTAAAAATGGCGGGCAATATTTAAGGGAAACTTAAATCAAGATTTATGACCAAGGGTGCCTCATGAAACATTTCGATACTTTAATCATCGGAGGCGCTGTCATGGGTAGTTCTACTGCTTATTGGTTGTCTGAAAATACCGACTATGACGGAAACATAGTAGTAATCGAACCAGATCCAACATATGCACAATCTTCCACTGCGCTTTCCGAGGCAAGCATTCGGCACCAATTTTCACAACCTGTAAATATTAAGCTTTCGATGTTTGCTACCGAATTTTTTTCGAATTTTTATAACCATGTTGAAGTAAATGGAGAGGCACCAGAACTTCCTTTTCATGAAACTGGTTATCTGTTTCTAGCTACTGAAGATGGAATGGAAAATTTGATAGATAACCATGAGACCCAAAAAGAATGTGGAGCAGAAGTCGCGTTGCTTTCTCCAAGTGAAATTAAGAAAAGATTTCCTTACATGGAGACCGACGACCTTGAGGGTGGGAGTTTAGGAATTAGACACGAAGGAACGCTAGATGCATTTTCATTAATGCAAGGTTTGAAACTACGAGCCAGACACAACGGAGTTGAATATTTAAATAACCGTGTTGTATCAATAAATATTGACAAAAGCAAAGGTCTTGTGAAGGAAGTGGAATTGGATTCAGGTGAAGTTCTTTCATGTTCGCATGTAGTAAATTGCGCTGGTCCCCGCGCAAAGTGGATAGCGGAAATGGTGGGGCTGGAACTTCCAGTCGAACCAAGAATAAGAGCGGCTTTTGTTTTCGACTGCCGTGAAATCCTAGAAGGGCAAACTCTTCCACTAACGATCGACCCTTCAGGGGTTCATGTCAGAACCGACCCTCCTCATTTTATTGCAGGTGCACCCCCTGCAATTGATTTAGAGGTTGATCCTGATGATTTCAAAGTAAGAGGGGAAGAATGGGAGGAAAATATCTGGCCCATACTTGCCCACCGCATTCCAGTTTTTGAAAAGGTCAAAGTAATAAGTTCATGGGCTGGTCACTATGCTTACAATACTTTGGATCAAAATGCGATAATCGGTGCTTCTGAAACGCTTCCAAATTTCTTTTTTTGTAATGGTTTTAGTGGACACGGATTCCAACAAAGCCCTGGCGTGGGAAGAGGGTTGAGTGAATTGATAATTTACGGTGAATACCGATCTCTCAACTTAACCGACCTTAATTACGATCGAGTTCTCAGGAACGAGCCTTTTTTGGAAAAAGCTGTTATCTAACTCTCTCCAAGGTAAGAAGAACGCAGTTCAGGATTAGCTAACAAAGCTTCAGCAGTGTCATCGAGCACGACTCTGCCTGTCTGTAAAACCCAACCCCTATCAGCAATAGAGAGAGCCATGTTTGCATTTTGTTCCACCATGAAAATAGCCATTCCCTCTTCATGGATTTGTTGAATAAGTTCGAAATTCTGTTGTACAAGCGCAGGAGCTAGCCCCATTGACGGCTCATCCATAAGAAGAACTCTTGGACGTGACATTAACGCACGTCCGATTGCCACCATCTGTTGTTCACCTCCTGAAAGAGTTCCTGCCTTTTGAGAAAGTCTTTCTTCGACACGAGGAAAAAGTTCATAAATATTTTCAAGATCCTCATCGATTCCTTCTCTGTCATCTCGCAAATAGGCACCAAGTTCAAGATTCTCTTTGACTGTTAAACGTTTAAAAAGCCGACGATTTTCAGGAACCATAGTCACACCATTAGTTACTCTGTAACTCGTTGGTTTGTCATTAACCACTTCACCATCAAGAAGAACTTCACCAGAGGTAGGGGTAACCATACCTAACAAAGTTTTTAGAGTAGTTGATTTTCCACTCGCATTGCCACCTAATAAGCAAACCATCTCACCTGGGTATATAGCCAGATCAACGTCTTTAAGTATATGAACAGCCCCATAATGGGTGTTGACCGAACGAAATTCCAGTAAAGCAGTATCTGTCATGATTTAGCCTCTACTGGTCTACCCAAATACGCTTCAATAACATCAGGATTGGTTGAAACCTCGTCGTATGCTCCCTGAGCGATGGGTACACCATGATCTAGAACCACCACACGATCAGAAACGTCTCTAACGACTTTCATGTCATGTTCGATGATTACAATTGTGAATCCCCATTCATCGCGCAGTCTGCTGATCAGTCCTGTCAACTCTGCCGTTTCTATCGGATTCATACCCGCAACTGGCTCATCTAATAGCAATAAACGCGGCTGAGTCGCCATTGCGCGTGCAATTTCAAGCCTGCGTCGATTCGCATATGACAATGCAAAAGCTGGCTGATCTAAACGGTATCCAATGAGGCGTGTCCCGAAAAAGCTCAAAATTTCTTCAGAACGTTCTCGTATTTCTTTCTCTTCTTGTTTAAATGCCTTCGTTTGAAACAAAGCTCCCATTACAAGTTGTGAAGTTCGACAGTGTTGTGAAACCATCACATTCTCCAAAACCGTCATATTCGGGAATAGTCTCACATTCTGAAATGTTCGTGCTATTCCCATCTCTGTTATTTGATTTGGATCAAGACCCAGAACCGACTCACCATTAAAAATGATTTCTCCACTAGTTGGAGGAATCATTCCTGAAATGGTGTTAAAAAATGTTGTTTTTCCAGCACCATTCGGTCCAATTACACTGACGATTTCACCTTCTTCAATTGAGAAATCGAGATTTGAAAGTGCATCTAGACCCCCGAAAGTAACCTGAAGGTTGTTAATTTCGAGCAAACTCATAGTTTCTCTCCAACTTCTTTACTCTCCTCAGCCTCATCATCTCCCAACCAAGCATCTTGGAGATATTCCTCTTGATGCAATTCTCTAGTTCGACGTGCGGTAGGTACAAGACCCTCAGGACGTTTGAGCATCATAAATACAAGTAATGCTCCATAGATTAACAATTTATAATTCTGAAACTCTTGAAGAAGCCCTGGCTGTCGCGGCCCTCCAAGTATTCCTATCAGCACCAATGAACCAACCATTACTCCGGTAATGCTGCCCATGCCTCCCACTATCACAACTACAAGAATTATGATTGATACGAGAATCTCGAAGCTCTTAGGGAAAACAGATCCGACTTTGGCCGCCAAAACAGCCCCACTGAATGAAGCCAAAACAGCTCCGACCACGAAAGCCATCAATTTGGAATTAACCGTATTTATTCCCATTACTTCAGCAACGCTCTCATCTTCTCTTATGGCCATCCACGCTCGACCTAAACGGGATCCTTGGAGTCTCCATGAGACGTATATAGCGAGAACGCAAAAAGCGAGAACCATGTAGAAAACGGATCTGGGATCCGCTCCTCTGACTTCCCAAGGTCCCAGGTCTATTGCAGGGATGTTGGTAATACCTTGTGATCCACCTAAATAAGGCTTCAGCCAGTCAGATAGGAAAAGAAGTCTTATAATTTCACCGAATCCTAAAGTGACGAGTGCGAAATAATCGCCCCTCATTCGAATAACGGGGGCACCTATCAGAAG
>DBNM01000138.1:0-2626 GCA_002299135.1 Candidatus Neomicrothrix sp. UBA672
CCCTCTAAGGATTTACCATTGGAGACTCTTAAACGAATCTCCTCAGCGGATACATCTATGGCTGGAATGTTTAGAAAAGAGAAATTCCAATCTTCGTCTATCTCATCCAGGTCTGTTCCTGGACGTGTTAGAACCACTACATTCACCTTCCTGCAGATTTCTTGTGGTTCCCGCCATGAATCAAAATCTTTTGCCACATCAGAACCTATTAATAGAAAAAATTCACTTTCCGGAAACCTGTTATTCAATTCAGACACCGTATCGATGGTATATGTTCTCCCACCTCTTACGATCTCCATATCGTCAGCCGTCAGATCCTCATGTTCATTGAGGGCTCTTTTAAGCATTTCAAATCTGTCTCCGGGTGTTGAAACAGTAGGAGGATCAAAATCTGGCAAATTAAAATTTTGATCCGTTTTCTGCCAAGGGTCATTTGCTACTACCATCAGCACAAAATCGAGTTCAAGTTTTCTCATTGCCGACAAAGCAGCTGAGGTGTGACCTGCATGTGGGGGGTCGAATGTTCCACCGAACACGCCAATTCGACGTCGGAACTCTTTAGGCACACCTAAATAGTAATACTTGGTAAAAAAATTTCGCTGTTTTAGGGGATTTAAAGTAAAAAATAAAATATTTTAATTATCCATAAGCCCCTTAAACAAAGGAAAATATACACCTATGACGAAAGTCATAAACGCCGACTCTTCCACGAAGTCACAAAATGTGTCAAAATAGTAGTGAGGGCGTTCACAGAGACCAAAAGTTGCAGTGTTTAAAAGTCTTCCCAGCAAATTTTCTTAGTAGGAAAAATGATTCCGGAAAAGAAACAGAGGCGCGACTAAAGCGCGATTAAAAAAAAGAGAAAAAATGAGTGATTCAGTAGGACAATATTTAAACGAAATCGGAATGGTTCCACTTCTTAATGCACAAGAAGAAAGGCAACTTTCCCAAACAATAGAGGCAGGAACCGAAGCTCGTGCTCGTAAAGAGGCGGGAGAAACAGGTCGTGATATTGTCAGAGCAATTCGAGCTGCAGAACAGGCAAAAGACAGATTCATCAGATCAAACCTTCGGCTTGTAGTTAGTGTGGCAAGACGTTATCCGTTGCCTCCAGGCATGGAACTTCTCGATCTGATACAAGAAGGCAACTTAGGGCTTGAGCACGCCGTGGATAAATTCGACTGGAGAAAAGGTTTTAAATTTTCCACTTATGCAACTTTCTGGATCAGGCAAGCTATCGGGAGAGCGCTAGATCAGAAAGCAAGTCTTGTGAGACTTCCCGGTGATCGCTCCGCTAGCCTGCGTGCCGCACTCAGAGCTGTATCTGGTAATGGAGATGAACTAGATGAAGAACACGCCAGACTACACCGTCTGACTACTCCCACCTCTCTCGATCGAACTATCGGGGATGATGACAGCAACGAATTGGTAGATTTACTCCCAGACGCCAATCCGGGACCTGAGCAGGAAGTAATGGATCGTTCTGAAAGTGAAATGGCGACTCGACTTCTAGACGTGCTAGACAAAAGAGCTCGATATGCGGTTGAACAACGATTCGGGCTTGTTGACGGAAGAAAACGAAGCTACAGAGAAGTTGGAGAAGAACTTGGCGTTACGGCAGAAGCAGCTCGCCGTTTGGTAAAAAGAGCTGTAAATACTGTTCGAGACCGAGCCGGCGAAAGCATAAGCGTAGCTTAAAAACGTAATTAAATAATTCGTTTTTTTATTCTTCGTTTCTTTCGTAAACTCTATATATGAGTAAAAGTTTGAAGAAAAGCAAGACTCTGGAATGGAAACCAGATACCTGGAAAAGCTTTGAAGCTAGTCAGCAACCGATATGGCCTGATAATAATTCATTCCAAAAAGTATTGGACGAACTTTCTGCATTACCACCTTTAGTATTCGCAGGCGAAGCGAGGAATCTAACTGAGCAACTAGCGGCAGTCTCTCAAGGGAAAGCATTTCTGCTACAAGCAGGTGACTGTGCAGAGTCTTTCGACACCTCTGCTGACTCAATCAGGGACAGGCTCCGCGTCATCTTACAAATGGCAGTCATCCTTACTTATTACACAGGCGTACCCGTTGTAAAAGTCGGACGCATTGCTGGACAGTTTGCCAAACCTAGATCTAGCGACACTGAAACCGTAGACGGACTCGAACTACCCTCTTTCCGAGGTCATATGGTGAACGATATAAATTTCAATGAAGATTCACGCGCGGCCAATCCTAAACGCCTATTGACTGCCTACAACCGAGCTGCTGCGACACTTAACCTTTTAAGAGCATTTACCAAAGGAGGTTTTGCTGCCCTCTCAAGAGTCCACCAGTGGAATCGTGAATTTGTTGCAGCAAGTCCTGCCGGTCAACGATACGAAATGCTCGCAGATGAGATAGACCGTGCTGTATCATTCATGCAAGCTTGCGGAATTGACGGAGATAAGTTGTCTGAGTTGAGCGAAGTGGACTTCCATACCAGTCATGAGGCTCTTATTCTTGGTTATGAAGAAGCTCTCACCAGACAGGATTCATTAACAGGAGAATGGTATGACTGTTCGGCACATATGCTCTGGATAGGAGAACGAACCAGAGAACTGGACGGAGCCCATGTAGAGTTCTTGCGGGGAGT
>DBNM01000138.1:3055-6479 GCA_002299135.1 Candidatus Neomicrothrix sp. UBA672
TTCCTGGCAGACTTACTTTAATTTCAAGAATGGGGTCTGAAACTGTTTCAGAAAAACTACCCCTTATTCTTGAAACTGTGCAAGAAGCTGGACATCCTGTTGTTTGGGTTTGTGATCCGATGCATGGGAATACCTTTTCCACCGAAAACGGACACAAAACTAGACACTTCGATGACATCCTTAAAGAAATTACTGCTTTCTTTGAGGCGCATAATAAAGTCGGAACATACCCAGGAGGTGTTCATCTAGAGCTAACCGGTGATGATGTTACCGAATGTTTAGGTGGAGGTGCCCAACTAGACGCTGATGACCTTTCAAAACGATACGAAACAATGTGTGACCCTAGGCTAAATGGATCTCAAAGCATTGACATTGCTTTTCGAATTGCTGAGTTATTGCACAACAGTCAACTTTAATTTTTCTCTAAACAAGCTTTTCTATGAAGGCTTCCAATTGTCGGAGATTCCTGACTTCATAAGCACCATCACAATAGGTTGCGTACTCACCTAAAATTGAGTCACCTGTATCCCAATAAGCTCTTGGTTCGGGATTCAACCAATAAAGTTTCCTTGCTTTATGATGCGCCTCTTTCAAGATCCAAGATTGCGACGCGTGATAATTATTGCGTGCATCCCCCAGGATAAGAACAGTTGTTTTAGGTCCAATATCTTTACCATATTTTTCCCAAAAAACGCCAAAAGCATGGCCATAATCGGAATGACCGTCAACCCATACCACATCTGCTTCTGTATTTACCCGATGAACAGCCTCTCCTATATCTTCGACACCTTCCAAAAACCGTGTCACTTCATCAAGCCCATCTATAAAAACGAAAGAACGTACTTTTGAAAATTGACTCGAAATTGCATAAAGCAAATGAAGGGTGAATCTAGCGAACGCCGCAACAGAGCCAGAAATATCTGCAACTACCATAATTTCTGGTTTAGAGGGACGCGGATATTTAAATTTCGGTTCTGCTGGGACCCCTCCATAGCTTAAGGAATGCCTGATAGTTTTACGAAAGTCTAAAGGTCCTCGTCTTCCATACTTTCTTCTTCTTGCCAAACGTGCAGCAAGTTTTCTTGTCAGTGGGTACAGGGAACGTCTCAAATTAGCCATTTCTTCCCTGGAAGCGTGCATGAAATCTACATCTTCTGGAAGTGGTTTTCTCAAAGTCCGCGCCATAGCTTCAACACCACGATCTGCTACCAAACTTCGCCTTATCTCTGATTCGATCTGTTTCTTAAGTTCCTCTATTCGATTTTTATACTCATCTTGTTCAAGTCGTTCTTCAAGTTGAGTCAAGTCACTTAAAGCTTGTTCTCTGCTTTGATCCATTAATCGATCCAACATCGAATCAAGATCAAGATTTCTTAAAGTTCGATAGAGATAATAGGTGCCACCCACCGGCCTTCCAGGTTCCATTCCTGCATATCTAATTACAGATTGACGTGCCAGAAGTCTCAACATGGCTTGGTCACCATTCAACAATGCACGGAAAAGCATTTCTTGCAGTTCTTCTGGAGAAAGACCCGACATAGCTCCCCCTCCAGATGGTGCTTCTCCTTGTTGATATTCAGTTTCGCCTACTTCATCACCTGTTAAGTTTTCTAATTCATTTTCTTGTATCTCGTATTCAGAGCCACGAATAGAAAAATAAACTTCAAAAACAACCTCAAAAGATTTCCAATGTGAATAGTTCTTTACGAGAGTCGCCCCTAATGCGTACTTGAATGCATCACGATCTTCGATAGGTATGTGACTAACCGCCTCCATTGCATCGAGGCTCTCTGTCAAACTAACCGGCAGTCCTGCTAGACGGAGTTCAACTATGAATCCATTTAATAATTCCAGAAGTGGTGATTCCTGACCTTCTGCGTGCGTTGATTCATTCAACTCTCTAGTTGATGACATTACTAACCGTCATTCGCAGCTTAAGCTGCACCCTCTTCTTCTGCTTCTTCTATCGAATCCGGATTGTCAGCAAATTCTTTAGTCGCTTTTTCTATATCTGATCTGTACTTCAATAAAACATTTGCAGTCTCCGTTGCGACATCTGCATCAATTTTCTCAATTCCTAGCAAAAGAAGTGTTTTTGCCCAGTCGAGAGTTTCCGACACAGAAGGGTGTTTCTTCAAATCGAGTTGCCTTATTGAACGTACTATTCGAGCTATTTGATCAGCTAGATTTTCATCCATTCCGGGAATCTTTGCGTTAATTATCTCCCGTTCTCTTTCTAAATCTGGATAATCGATATAGAGGTACAAGCACCGTCTTTTTAGCGCTTCAGAGAGTTCACGTGTGCCGTTTGAAGTTAAAAAAACTAAAGGCACTTGATTGCCTACAACAGTTCCCAATTCTGGTATCGATACTTGATACTCGGAAAGTATTTCCAGCAATAAAGCCTCAGTTTCAATTTCCACACGATCGACCTCATCTATTAAAAGCACCACAGGTTCCTCAGCCCGAATTGCTTCTAGAAGCGGACGGCTTAGTAGAAAATCTTCTGAAAAAAGATCGTCTTCTATTTCATTCCAGTCCCGAGTTTCGTTCTCAGCTTGAATACGTAAAAGTTGTTTTTTATAGTTCCATTCATAAAGAGCTTTTGACTCATCAAGCCCTTCGTAGCATTGCAGGCGAATCAAACGTGCTCCACTCATTTCTGCAACGCTTTTAGCTAGTTGAGTTTTACCTGTCCCAGCTGGACCTTCGATTAGGACAGGTTTTGCAAGGCGGTCAGCTAAATAAACAATTCCAGCAATCCCATCATCTGCTAAATAACTAACATCGCTTAAACCTGAACGAACACCAGCTACATCTTCAAATCTGTAATCCACTTGAATGAGCGTATCTTTCAAGAAAGCCTCATCCTCAAGGAAAATAATAACTACTAACAAATAGTTATTATTAGAAAATACTTTGCCTAATCACGCTCAAACCGAGCCGCGACTAACCTTCTATTAGAAAAGAGGTAAAGAGAATTGGAACCCTCTAAAGAATCTTCTGCTATTTACGGAAATAGTGGAGCTAAAAAAATTGGTACTGGAATACTACTCTCACGTTTGGCGGGCTTGTTGAGAGAGTCTTTACTTCGTTCTGTTCTTGGTCTTGGCCCTGCAGCGGATGCATTCACTGCAGCTTTACGGATACCTAATCTTCTACAAAATCTTTTAGGAGAAGGGTCATTGTCAAGCTCATTTATACCTGTATATAGCAAACTGCTTTCTGAAGGTAAAGAGAAAGAGGCAGGCCATACTGCTGGTGCTGTTGCAGGTCTTCTAATTGCCTTTACAGGTGCACTGACTCTTGTCGGAATACTAATAGCTCGACCAATAGCAAAATTATTGACTCCAGGCTTCAGTTCAGAAAAACTCGATTTAACAGCTGACTTGATCAAAATAACTACAGCTGGAATTGGTTTTCT
>DBNM01000134.1 GCA_002299135.1 Candidatus Neomicrothrix sp. UBA672
TAGTTCTATGAACCAACAAATCTTTCTTTCAGTTCACGTTTTAAGAACTTACCATTTGCATTTCTAGGCAGCGCTTCATCTACAAACCAGATGTGTTCAGGAACTTTAAAAGGAGCTATCAGGGAACTAACGTGATCTTTAAGCTCTTGAATTGAACACGTAGTTTCAGGAAGTAAATAAATTGCAACCCCAACAGTTTCCCCTAGACGTTCATCAGGAACTGCAAAAACCGCTGCTTCAGCGATGGAAGGGTGCTTATAAATAGCTGCTTCAACCTCAGCTGAGTAAACATTCTCTCCACCTCTGAGAACCATATCCTTAGCTCTATCAACAAGAAAGAGAAAACCATCTTCATCGAAATAGGCAATGTCTCCTGTGTGAAACCAGCCTTCAGTAAGAACCTCTTTATTAGCTTCTGGTCTATTCAGATAACCACGAAAGACATTTCCTCCCTTCACCCAAAGCTCACCCTCTTCACCGATAGGTAGATCTTCCCCGTTCCCATCAACTATTCGGGATTCCATCACAGGGCAAGGTGAACCTGCTGATTCTGGTTTAGCTAGAAAAAAATGCGCTGCGTTAACTGTGATTACACCATTTACTTCGGTCAATCCGTAACCTGTGCTTGGCCTACCTTCAAGTCTTTCTTCAATTTTCTGAACTAAATCAGGTTGAACCGCAGCTCCACCTCCTCCAAGGCTGTCAAGGCTACTTGTGTCTCTTTTTGAGAAATCTGGACTATTTACAAGCTCTCGCGCCATCGTCGGCACACCTGTAAATGTTGTAGGTCTTTCTCTTTCGATCACCTCTAAGGCTTGTTCAGGATTCCATTTATGCATCAGAACAAGCTTCCCACCTACTGCAGTTACAGGATGCATACAACAGTTGCACCCTGTCACATGAAAAAGAGGAACTGCTAATACAGAACCCGGATTACTTTCACCAACTTTCTTGTCAGAACCTGTTGGTGGTTCACCTGCTTCAACTGCTTTTTGCTCAGCTAATTTTGCCATTGTTGACCAAAATGCCAAATTTAAAAGATTCGAAACAGCTCCTCTATGAGTTAGAACTGCTCCCTTTGGATGACCAGTTGTTCCAGATGTATAAAAAACACATACATCATCATCAGGCTCAATAGGCACTCCCGAAACATTTGGAAGTTCTTTACCAATAGAGATTGCATCCTCCCAGCGAATAGAGTCTTCAGGTAAGTCAACTCCTGTTCTAACTGCTACGAGATGAACATCACCTTCTCCTCTAAGAAGACTTAAATGTGGAATGATTCTTTCCATTCTTTCCTGATCACAGACAATCACCCTGGGGTCACAATCGTCTACAGCAAATTCAATCTCTGGACCTGTCCACCATGCATTCATCCCCACTGCTACAGCTCCCAATGAGGCAATCGCCCAATAGGTTAAAACCCATTCAGGGTAATTTCGCATCAGTATTGCAACTCTGTCACCATGTTTAATGCCCAGATTATGGAGGTACGAGGCGAAGCTATTTACTTTTAGGTGAGCTTCTTCATAAGAGATTCTCTCATCACCATAAATCAGATAATCTTTCTCTCCGTGGGCAGCTGACATACTCCAAATGTCAACAAGATTTGCAGGAGCGGAATCGTAGACTCTGGTCATATTATTCCTGATTTCAATATTGGACCAAGAGAATGGGGCTCCCTTTGCTGTTAATTCTTCCCATGCCTCTTTATAATGTCTGTCCACATTCCCTCCAATAGGCTGCCTACGGTATCCTTACACTTACCGTGGCTGGTTGAGACATAATAGAAGCCACTGATGAGAAAACATAAACCAAAAGGAAATTAAAATGGAAGAAATTGCTTTTGACGACATAGACACCTTGAACGCCAACGTGAGCGAAGAATGGAGTGACTGGGGTCCAGAATTTGAACTAAGTCAGGAAAAGATAAATGCTTTTGCTGACCTAACTGGAGATCACCAATGGATCCATATCGATGAAGAAAAAGCAAAAGCTGGACCATTCGGCACAACTATTGCGCATGGATTCTTCACACTCAGCTTGGTCCCAGTTCTAAGTCTGATGCTCGAAGGCTCTTCAGGAGCACGTTTAAAAGGTTTTCAAAATGTAATCAACTACGGAGGAGACCGTCTTCGTTTTCTCGCACCTGTTCCAGCCGGCTCCACTGTTCATGCGCGAACACGCATGAAAGAGGCTAAAGAACATAAAGCCGGAACTTTGATATCCACTGAAGTAGCCATACACGTGAAAGGCAGTGAAACTCCTTCGGTCCTTTATGAAAGTTTGAGTCTATTTCAAGGCTGAAAAGTATTACTTCAGTTATTTTTGATAGTCATACCGCCATCAACCATAAGTAAATGTCCAGTTATGTAACTTGATGCGGGTAAAGCAAGGCTCAATATTGCATGCGCAACCTCTTCAGGTTCTGCGTATCTTCGAACTGGGACTCTTCGGCGTGCAAATTTTTGTTTAGCTTCCTCTGGTATCTCATCTGTCATACCAGTTCTTATAGGCCCCGGTCCCACAGCATTAACTGTTATACCGCTTTCTCCTAGCTCCACTGCCAAAGCTCGTGTGAGTCCAACAACTCCATGTTTAGCTGCGGTGTAAATTGATGCCGCTGCTGAACCTCCAACTCCTTCAGTTGAGGAAACATTGATAATTCGCGGAGCAGAAGAATTGTTCAAATATGGCAAAGACTCTCTTATAAGGCGCATATGTGAGCTGAGAAGGATATCAATTCCAGTCTGCCACTGCTCCTCCATCAAAGGATCGTCGATAGCCACTGGCATCGAGACACCGGCATTGTTGACAAGAACATCGATAACTTCGTTGTTTTCGGAACCCCAGCGAGATACATCTTCCGTAACGTTTTTTATTTTTGTTCCATCAGTGACATCAAGTTCCCATCCTCTGGCTTTCCCGCCGCTCTGGCTGATTTCTTCAACAACACTCTCGACGCGTTCTGGATCAATATCGGTTACAGCTACACATGAACCGTGATCGGCAAACAAATGAGCCGTAGCACGCCCTATACCTGAACCCGCTCCTGTGATTAACACAACATGACCCTCCACAGATCTACTAAGCGAGCTAAGCATCATGACTTATCTCAATCGGACTGTTGGTGGGCACCAATTGCTCCTTTTTCACGAAGATCATCAATAGTCTGCTGATCCAATCCAAGTTCAGCCAGGATTTCATCAGTGTGCTCCCCAACCGTTGGAGCTTTAGTCGGATCAGGAGGAAGTTCTCCGTCGATATAAACAGGCAAGGGCAACTGATCTGCCCCGATCTCATCTTGAGGAATGAAAGGCATCCTCTGTAAAAACTGTGGATCCTCAGTGACTGTTTCATGATCGTTAACCGGTGCTATGGGAACATTTTTTTTCTGCCCAAAACTCAACCAGTCGACACTGGCTCGTGTTTTAAAGATTTCTCTTAGCTGTTCTTGAAGTTCAACATTGTTACGGGCGTGGTCAGCGTATTGAGAACCGGGCCAACGTTCGAATAAGTCCATTCTGTTTATGCCTTCACAAAAATTTTGCCAGAATGCTTTTTCTGAAGCCATAAACAAAACATGTCCATCCACGGTTTCGTAAATTTGATACCTCACACCTTCCCACATGCCAGCCAGGCCTGGTGCTCTTCTTTCATAATCATCAGACGGGTTTCCTGTAACTTCATCTTCTGGCCTCATATAGGCCCTGTACGTCTCAATCCTGTACCAATCCATATACGCAGCTGCATCTGACTGAGCTACTTCAATTTGTCTTCCTTGGCCTGTTTCTCTCGCGTTGATAACAGCGGCAAGTATCCCAAGCGCTGCGAGCATAGGGCCCGCATTTATTCCTATGTTCGGCATTGAAGGAATTCGTTTGA
>DBNM01000175.1 GCA_002299135.1 Candidatus Neomicrothrix sp. UBA672
CATAGACTTGGCACACCTTATGAAATTGCTACTCAAGGGTCAGTCAATACAAGGCATGGTGTGGAAAGAGCTGTCAGGTTCGCTTTTGAATTAGCAATGGGACGAAGACGTCACCTCACAATGGTTCACAAAACAAACGTTCTTTCCTATGCAGGTGATCTTTGGGACAGAACATTCAGTGAAGTATCTGAAGAATACCCAGAAGTTGAAACCGCCTATAACCATTGTGATGCCGCTTGTATCTATATGGTCCAATCACCTCAACAATATGATGTGATCGTTACCGACAATTTATTTGGTGACATCTTGACTGACTTAGGAGGAGCAGTTTCGGGAGGAATTGGGACAGCATCATCAGCGAACCTTAATCCAACAAAAACTGGCCCATCAATGTTCGAGCCAGTTCATGGTTCAGCACCTGATATTGCCGGACAGGGTGTAGCTAATCCTGTAGCCGCAATACTTTCGGGAGCTATGATGCTCGATTTTCTCGGAGAGCAAGATGCGGCATCAAAAATTGTTGAAGCGTGCAATAAATTAGACCCTAAAGTCATAGGCACAAATGAAATCGGCAATTCGATTGCTGCGAATCTCTGAATCTTCTCTATCAGGAACTAAAATTAAGGCCTAGAGCCGTCTAGATATTCATCTAAAACATCATGAAACCTCTGGACACGGCCTTCTTGTCCAGCGAGCCTCACTCCCCGATACCCGCGTGAAGCAAGTCCTAGTTGCTGTCCAGTGCTAATTGCCAGATCCTGATCAGCAATTTGTCGATTCATTAGCTCTGTTCCATATCTGAAAAATCTTCGTTCTTCTGGCTCAGTGACATCCAGACGTGCAGCAGCCCCTTGCGACAAATACATAAAATTGTCGTAGTAATGCCGTTCCGGATCACGACGGTGAGGTCGCATTCTTTGAAGCCCTATATATTCAGATCCGGCAAAGCTAATTGTGACATTAGGAAATATGTTGTAGTGATAAGCATCTGTTAGCTGATCGTCAAAAAGTTGATCAAATTGGTAGCCACGCTCACTTCCAGTTTCTCTTTTGGCGGACTGGACTTTTTGTCGAGTTTCAAATTCTCTTCCTTTAAAATCTTCTGCTTTTAAACCCCATGGTTCCAACATCTCTCTCAGTTGATCATCCACTTCCAACTCTTCTCCAGTAAGTGAATGAGATGGCGTGACCATTGGTATAGACATTCGATTATGTCCTTCTTCGCACCAATCAAAATGACAATACTTATAGCTGTGTTCAATCCATTTCAATCCCTGAGGATGAACTGAGGGTAGATGATAAGACTCACACGAATTATCTTGTGGTACCTTCCAATTGCAATTGACATCAACTGTGGATGACGATCCTCGAATCCAATCGTGGCTTTCATAAGCTTCAAATTCTTCCCAAACTGGGCCGAGATACTCCTTCAAACCTATGCATTCAGGATCCATATTTATCCAAATAAAACCAGCGAAAAGTTCACAATTTACTTCCACCAAGGTCATATCATCACAAGGGTTTCCGTCAATAAAGTCTTCAGGGTCTTGGACTTGACTCAATGAACCGTCTTTATCCCATTCCCAACCGTGATAAGGGCAAACTATTTGGTTAGAGATTCCCTCGTTATTGAAGAGAAGGCGTGAACCACGGTGTTGACAGACATTGTAGAAAGCCTTGACCGAACCGTCATTCTGTCTAATCATGATAAATGATTCAGGTCCAACCTCTTCCATTTGATAGGAACCAGCTTCACCCAATTCAGAAGAACGACCCATTAGAAGCCAAACTTTTGTCCACATGGAAGACCATTCACGGTCAAAGAATTCTCGCGAAGTGTATTGATCTCCCAGAATCGGAACATTGCGTAGTGGCGGACATACCCAAGGCCTAGCCAGCGCCATCACAGTTTCAGGAGAGTTCAAGGCAATTCCAGGATTGTCACTTCGCCTGAAGTGCCATCTATTTCTAGAGTAGCGCCATCAGGTATGAGTGCAGTTGCCTCATTTACCGAGACCACACAAGGTATTCCCAACTCTCTGCTTACTATTACGGCGTGACTGATTTGGGCTCCCACATTTACTATTACGGCCTCCACAGCTAAAAAAAGTGGAGTCCATGCTGGATCTGTTATCGGCGCAACCATAATGTCCCCAGGCGACAAGTCAGGCGGATTAGACGGATCGAGGACTATTCGTGCTTTTCCCTGAGTGCTCCCAGGAGATCCTGGAACCCCCGTCAGAACATCTCCAACGCTCAGCGCTGACGTCTTATTCCCTAAAGACTTTCTGTCCCACTGCGAAAGACCTGGAACAACCCCATCTCTAATAAAAAATGGTGGTTCCAAATCCCATAATGCTTTCCAGTCCTCGTGACGTTTCGCAAGCATTTCCTTAAACGAATCCGGGTTTTCTATGAAAGTTTCTAGTTCTTCATCCAGAAGCATGAATATTTGCTCAGCTGAATCAAGTATTCCCGTCTCTGCATAGCGTCTTCCCAATTCACGAATAGTCATACGACTTTCGTGCAAAGGCTTTACTAGAGTGGTCTTGGAACGCTCCCGAAAAATCATCATATTAGCTGCAGTTATTGCTCCTTCAAAGGTTCCAGTCAGTTCATCACTGCCCATCTCATTCAACTTTTCCCTTACTTCTTCTATGAGGTTTTCTCTTTCTCTGCCAAGACGTTCTGAGGCTATTACTGGGGACCGGTCATCATTTTGAGATCTAACTTGATCTATGGCCTTTAACGCTATAGATGGATCAGTTTCCCAAGTTTCACTACTCAACTCCCACTCATTTGCTCCACGTGAGCCGTACTCGTATACGAATTCGTTAAAAGCGTCAAGGAATCTAGCCACTTCTTCAGAATCAGATTTATTCAGTTCATCTAACAAGGAGTCAGAATGCGAATCAAAAATTTCAGAAATACTTTGGGAATCTCTCACCAAGCGTGACATGTCCCATATGGCAAATGATGGAGCAGCGGAATCTATTTCACCAAGACTTGATAAGAGACGAACAGGAATGCTTGGATCTCCTATTGCTTCGCCTACAGCTGCCAGCATTCCAGGTGCGATTCCAGATGAGCCCGCTGAAACCATCTGATTCCGTGAAAGATTTTCAATAAGTGGTTGAAGATCTCGTAGCCTTTTGATCAACTCCTCATCGCTAAGTGACCCCAAATTAGGTCTTTCTTTGCGTTCCTTATCTGCAAGTCTTCTCTCTTCATTAAGTTCTGGCCATTCAGAAGCTGTAAGAACGAACTGCATGTGAGCATCAGCTAAGTCCTGTAGATGGGGCTTTTCGTCTTCTGGGTGAGGTTCGTATTTTGGAGAGTCTGGTTGGTCTCCAAAAATCGCAAGATCCAGTTGCTCAACTGTTATGGCTGGATTTCTAACTGCTTGCATGCGAATACAAGAAAGATTTATATAGAAGTAACCTCCAAAAAATCCACACATCTCTGGTGGGCTGTCTCTATATTCATTAAGTTCATAGAAGCCTGTTTGAGTTGAGCCTAATTGCCAGCCTTTCATTATGCAGTTGTCAAATCCGTAGCTTTGACCAAATGGGCTTGCCGGGGTGGGAAGAACTTCGCCCGCATTTGCCCTCGTGTAATGTGGCCAGCGTTCGCTTGGGGGATGATCAGTGAACCATTTTTCTTCCATTTTTTTCCTCTCTTTAAGCCTTCTAAAATTACTCTTCTATGTAACTATCTATAACATCGTGAAAACGCCTTATCCTGCTTTCTTGCCCGGATAGATACCCTCCTCTATACCCTCTTGACCGCAGTCCAAGTTGCTGCATGATAGATATAGCTATGTCTTGATCAGGTATTAGACCCATTGATTGTTCGCCATATTGAATAACTTCTTGCGGATTACTGTTGTCTGTCAGTTCAATATTTGTCGCTGAATCTGCGAGTTCAGTATTTTTTGTGTAATACCAGTGATCGAAAAGACATTTTTGAGGATCTGATGGATCTGGACGCATACGTTGCAATAAAACTCCATCTGCTGAAAAAGTGAGCGAACAATTGGGGAATAGGTTGTAATGATGCGAGTCGGTTAACTGTGCGTCGCGCAGGTTTGCATAATGAGAATGTCCTCTTGTGCCTCCAAGTTCTCTCATTTTTTTCTGTAAAGCCAGTCTTATATCAAATACACGGTCTATAAAATCTGCTGGATCTAATTCCCAATATTCCATTCTCTCAGCTAAAGGGGTTGGGAGGTTAGGATTTTCCCCACGTAAACCTCTTGAAGGTGTGGCTCCCATCATGATCATCCGGTTGTGACCTTCAGTTGATGTGTCGAATTGTGTATATGCGTAGTTTTCTTCATGCGAATCAGCTAGTTGGGGATGAACTGTGGGCAGATGGTAAGACTCACAAAAGTTGTCTTGTA
>DBNM01000124.1:0-2248 GCA_002299135.1 Candidatus Neomicrothrix sp. UBA672
TCCGCGCTATGAAAAAGATCAACATCGCAGACAATACATCTGTAGGTCCCTTGAGTTTTTTCATCCGTATAAATACCAGTAAAAGCCGGTTCGGTGCCAGACTCTTGAGTGCAATGGAATGCCATATCCGATAAGCGTTCTTTCAGAAGTTCAGTATCGGTATGAGAGTTTTCGTTGTGAGAAGGGTTTGAGCTCATATGAGGAAGTTAGCAGGAAATAGGGGATTTAATAAAAAAATTTGTTAAATGCTTGCAACGAACACATGTTCGCAATTACGCTTATGTTATTAACACTGATTAGTAACCGTTATAAGTACTGTCACACCGGTTTCTTATTGTTAATTAAGCACATTAAGGAATCTCACGAAGTTTGAGAATCCTTTTGAAGAAGCAATTTATAGAAATGAATGGAGAAAAAGATGGGTAAGGCGGCAAAGGGAACAAAGACTCAGGAAGCTAAGGAAAATTTCGATGCACGAGCAGCTAATAATGATGACAGAATAAAGGCTCTTGACAGCACTTTAGGGCAGATTGAGAAACAATTTGGACAGGGAGCGGTCATGAAAATGGGCGATAAAGGCTCCATGTCCATGGAGAGTGTCCCTACGGGAGCGTTGGCTCTCGATCTGGCTCTTGGAATAGGTGGAATGCCCAGAGGCCGAATAGCGGAAATATTTGGTCCAGAAGGCTCTGGAAAAACAACATTAGCTACCCATGTTGTAGCCGAAGCTCAAAGGAACGGAGGCATATGCGCCTATATCGATGCAGAACATGCAATGGATCCTGTTTATGCGAAGGCGATCGGCGTTGATGTGGATGAACTATTAATTTCACAACCTGACACAGGTGAGCAGGCGCTTGAAATTGCAGACATGCTTATACGGTCAGGTGCTCTTGATGTAGTAGTTATTGACTCTGTAGCGGCGTTGACACCCAGAGCTGAAATAGAGGGCGATATGGGTGATACACATGTCGGTTTACAGGCTCGACTCATGTCACAAGCGCTTAGAAAATTAACATCTAATTTAAATAAATCAAAGACAATTTGTATTTTTATTAACCAATTGCGTGAAAAAATTGGTGTGATGTTTGGCTCTCCGGAAACGACCCCTGGCGGCCGTGCACTGAAATTTTACTCATCGGTTCGACTTGACATAAGACGAATTGAAGCCATTAAGGATGGCGACGAAATTGTGGGTAATCGAACCAGAGTAAAAGTAGTCAAGAATAAATGCGCCCCACCTTTCCGCCAAGCGGAGTTTGACATCATGTATGGCGCAGGAATAAGCCGAGAAGGTTCAGTCATTGACCTTGGGGCTGATCTTGACATAGTCAAGAAGTCAGGCGCTTGGTACACCTATGAGGGTGAGCAGCTGGGTCAAGGAAGGGAAAATGCGAAACGTTTCCTTACAGAAAACCCTGAGGTAATGATGGAAATTACTGACAGGGTTTGGCGTGAGGCAATGCCTGATACTGATGAGCCAGTGGAAGCCGCTAAAGAAGAAGCAGAGCTGGTTGATGAATTTACAGAAACTGATGATCTTCCAATCGAGTTAGAGGAATAAAACAGGTTTTTTAATTGTAAATACAACTAAAAATGGGTGACTTTTAGTAAGTCTCACCAACTTGACCTAGCCTGAATGCATGGAGCGCCGAAAGTACGCGGTGCGCACCTACGGGTGCCAGATGAACGAACATGATAGTGAACGCATATCCGGTCTGCTAGAAGCGGATGGATTAGTTCCTGCTGTCTCAGAAGAGGAAGCAGATGTCATTGTTCTCAACACCTGTTGTATAAGAGAAAATGCTGATAATCGCCTTTATGGCGCTTTGGGCAATTTAAAGACTTTAAAATCTGAAAGACCAGATCTTCAGATAGCAGTTGGAGGCTGCTTAGCTCAAAAAGACAGGGAATTGATTCAGGAACGAGCGAAACATGTTGACGTTGTGTTTGGAACTCATAATGTTCAAAATGCCGTAAAGCTACTAAAGAAATCACAAAGTCAAGGGCCTGTAATTGAAATCCTGGAAGAGCTAGTTGAAGAGGATAACCAAGCCTTTCCTTCCGCACTTCCTGTTAGAAGGGAGGTGGATCATCGAGCGTGGGTAACGATTCAGATTGGCTGTGACAATACCTGCACTTACTGCATAGTTCCCTCGGTTCGCGGACCGGAAATAAGCAGACCGTTCGGGCAACTTTTGGATGAAGCAAGAAATTTTGCTGAGCAGGGAGTAACTGAAATAACCCT
>DBNM01000124.1:2670-3522 GCA_002299135.1 Candidatus Neomicrothrix sp. UBA672
GATCTTTGGCTGGAGGCCAACAGGCGAAAAATTAAGCCACTTTTTGCAGACTTGCTGAGAAGTGTCGGCTCAATTGAAGGAATTGAAAGGGTTCGCTTTATAAGCCCCCATCCAAAAGATTTGACTTTAGAGATAGTTGCAGCAATGTCGGAAACGAAAAGTGTTTGTGAGCATTTACATCTCCCATTGCAGTCTGGAAGTGATTCGATTTTGTCAGCAATGCACCGTGGTTATACCAGTGAACGCTTTTTGAGAAAAGTGCAACAAGCACGCAGTGGGATTGAGGACTTGTCAGTAACCACGGATCTGATCGTCGGTTTTCCCGGTGAAACCGAAAAGGATTTCGAGGACACTCTTGAGGTGGCAGCTGAGGCACAATTCGATGCCGCATATACCTATATTTTTTCCTCACGACCCGGAACAAAGGCAGCGGAGATGGACTCGAAGTTTATTGATCATGATGTAGCTGTGCGACGATATGAGACTTTAAGAGACGTTGTTAAAAGATCTTCTTTATTGAAACATAAAGAGCGTGTGGGCAGAATAGAAGAAGTTCTAGTTGAAGGTCGATCGAAAAAAGGAACAGATTTAATAAAAGCTAGAACACGGCAGAATAAAATTCTTCATTTGAAATCCCATGATTCTCTCCGTATCGGAGCTTATGCTCTCGTTGAAGTCACGGATGCCCCTTCTCATTACCTTCTTGGTGAATTAGTAGAGATAGTTGCTGCTCCCAAGCATCGCAAACGCATTCCCGTGATGGCAGAGCAAAGTGCTTAGAAAAAATGACGAAACTTCTCTTAATGGAAATCTGGTCATAGTAGGGACTACAGCGTCAGGAAAATCTTCCTT
>DBNM01000124.1:3931-6878 GCA_002299135.1 Candidatus Neomicrothrix sp. UBA672
ACTGCAACCCCCACTGTTCAAGAACAAGAGGAAATACCACATCACGTAATTAATATTGTTGACCCGTCGGATGAATTTGCACTTCCACTTTTCCAATCAGCTGTCGAAAAAGCTTTAAAGGAAATCTCAGACCGAGGAAATAGGGCGGTTTTGGTGGGAGGAACTGGACTGCATGTTCGTGCAGTGGTTGACAGATTGGAAATCCCTCCCAGATTCTTAAGTATTCGTGATGAAATAGAATTGATATCTGAAACTTCTTTTTTATATGGAAAACTTAACGATCTGGATCCACTCGCATCTGCAAAAATCGAACCTGGGAATCGTAGGCGTATTGTCAGAGCACTCGAAGTTACATTAGGTACCGGGCGTCCATTTTCTTCTTTCGGACCTGGTCTCGACGTGTATCCTCCTTCACCTTTTACTCAAATCGGTATAAGAATGCCAAGAGATCTAAATGATCTTCGTATTGCCGAGAGATATAAAAGGCAAATTGAAGATGGATTTGTCGAAGAGGTTGAAAACTTGGTCTCTGATGGGAGAAAGCTTTCTAAAACTGCTTCTCAAGCTCTTGGCTATAAACAAGTTATTTCTTATATAGATGGTGAAAACACTCTTGAAGAAGCGATTGATTCAGCTATTTCATCGACACGGCGTTTCGCAAGACGGCAAGAGAAGTGGTTTAGAAGGGATCCAAGAATTCACTGGATGGACATGAAAAATGATTCCCTTGAGCTATTAGAAGAAGTTATTAAGACATTTGATGCGATTGGTCAAAATACTTTTAATGAAGTCGTAAAAGTTTCTGATTATCTGTGAGACTATTTAAATGGAATTAACTAGACATCAGGGTCTTGGAAATGTTTTTTTGATCGCTCTTTTGGAAGATCTGCCAGATGATCCTTCTGGGATTGCTCGAAAATATTGCGATCCTATTAACGGAATTGGTGCTGACGGTTTAATTATTGGGACTCCACTCTTAGAAAACCCGCATAATGTCAGCCGCTTTCATCTTTTTAATAAGGATGGTGGACGTGCTGAACTTAGCGGTAATGGTCTCAGGTGCTTTGCCCAAGCCTTGTTTATGAACTCTGTAATCTCGGATCTTGAATTTAATGTTGAAACAGATGTCGGATCGAGATTTATAAAGATCGAAGAAACAGGAGTAATTGAGAATGAGTTCACGATTGCTGCTGAAATTGGAGAAGCATCCCTGATTGAGCTATTAAAATCCGATCGATTTGAGGAATCACAAGTAATCAGAGCGGCAAAAGTAGATATAGGGAATCCGCATTTGATTGTAGAAGTAGAAAACTTTGATGATTTTGAAATAGAGGGATTTGCGGTTAGAGAAAATGAGAAGGCGTCTCCCATAGGAATCAATGTGCATCTGATTAAAGTAGATGACCCTTCAAATATCCGGATGAGACACTGGGAGCGCGGAGTAGGAACCACCGAAGCTTGTGGGACAGGGGCATGTGCTGGAGTTTTTGTGACTTCAGAATGGGGTCAGACTGGATCTGTAGTTAATGTTCACATGCCAGGAGGCAGTGGAAGGGTTTCTATAGACCAATCGATAACGCTTTCAGGCCCAGCTGTATTTATGGATAGACATACGGTGGACAATGGGTAAACCCTATAGCGGAGATCAATCTGAAAGAGAAGAAACTCACAGAGGTGGATTCGGTGAGTTCGGAGGTGAAGAGCGTGGTCTGATAGACCGTTCATTTCGTGAACGCATTGTATTGGCAGGTGTTTCCTTAGAAGGAATTGATAAAGAAATTACAGAATCATCCCTTGAAGAACTTGAAAGGCTAGTTGATACAGCAGGGGCTGATGCTGTTGCTGTGATAGTTCAGAACAGGCAAACACCAGATAAAGCTACTTTTGTGGGCAATGGTAAAGCACATGAAATCCGTTCCGTTTCGGAAGAATATGATGCCGACACGGTAGTTTTCGATAATGAATTAACACCTGCACAGCAGAGGAATTTAGAGGGAATACTTAAACGTTCAGCCCTTGATCGAACTGCAGTAATCCTTGACATTTTTGCTCAGAACGCGAATAGTCTCGAAGGTAAAGCCCAAGTGGAGCTTGCACAGCTTCGGTATCGATTACCGAGACTTAGAAAGTCAGGTCGGACTTTCAGCCAACAAGCTGGAGGAATCGGGAGTAGAGGCCCGGGAGAGACACAGTTGGAGGTTGACCGAAGAAGACTTATGCGCCGAATCCGACGACTTGAACAAGATTTAAATAAGTTACGCCTTCATCGTTCAACCCAGTCAAAAGCTAGATCCAAGACTAGCAACAGGTCGGTAGCAATCGTTGGTTACACAAATGCCGGAAAATCTACGCTTCTTAACAGGCTTACAGATGCAGGGGTAGTAGCCGAGGATCGCTTGTTCGCAACCCTTGATACCACAACTCGGAGGATGCAGTTGCCTGGTGGAGAGGCAGTTTACTTGACAGACACAGTTGGTTTCGTACGTAATTTGCCCCATCAACTGGTTGAAGCATTCAAAGCTACTTTGGATGTGGTAATTGACGCGGATTTGTTACTCCATGTAATCGATGCCTCAGACCCTGACCCAGAAGGCTGCATAGAGGCGGTTAGGCAGGTATTGGAAGCCATAGGAGCTTCTGAAGTTCCAGAGTTGATGGTTTTCAACAAAATTGACAAATCGGATGGCGTAGATAAAAAGCTTTTCAAACGAGATGAAAGCTATGTAGCGGTTTCTGCCTCAACAGGAGAAGGAGTTGATGAGCTATTAAATAAATTAGCCTCCTTGCTTAGGAAATCAGAAAAGATCATCACGTTAAAAGTACCTTTTGAACGGGGCGATATTAGAGCAATGGCACATCGCGAGGGCTTTGTAATGAAGGAAGTTTTGGAGGAGTCTAATTGGCTAATTGAAGTGAGAGCTGATGAGAGCTCAATAGGCAGACTCGA
>DBNM01000019.1:0-1587 GCA_002299135.1 Candidatus Neomicrothrix sp. UBA672
TCAGGTTTGTTCCAATATTCAGTCATAAAATTGCCGCCCCGGGCGCAAACTTCACCAATTTCCCCTTGAGGCAACTCATTGCCTTCCTCATCTTGAATTGATACGACTGTTCCTATAACTGGTTTACCGACGCTGGAAAGTTTTTCACTTTCCAAAAAGTGATCATCAGCACCCAAAATGGTCAAGGTTGAAGAGCTTTCAGTCATTCCATAACCCTGAACTAATTCGAGATCAGGAAGATCAGCAAAGAGTTTCTCCAAAATTTGTCTAGGCATAGGAGAAGCTCCGTAAATAAGTTGTTTAAGAGACTTCAGACGCGAAGGGTCGTAGCTTTCCGCGGCCAGGCACATCCCGATCATCGTTGGAACCATGAGTGTCTGCTCAACTTGATGGGCTTCTATTAGAGCCATTGCTCCCTCTGGGTCAAACATCGGAATGAAAACAACATTCCCTCCTGAATAAGGAGGAGCAAGAACACCGGTCATCGAAGCAGCATGAAACATTGGTGTTTGCATCAAATACGTAGAAACCTCAAAACCTCCTAGACCTATAAGTCCATGGTAAAGATTCAAAACTTGAGCTCTTTGAGTTATGAGTACACCTTTCGGAAGACCTGTGGTTCCACCTGTGTACATAAGGACAACAGGATCGTCTTCTTCAGGTTCTTCCGGTAAGGAAGGCGAAGAAGATTCAAGCAACTCTTCGTATTTCAAATCATGTGGAACATCGCCTTCGCCAATCAAAACCACTTGTCTAATCGGGTCTTCGCTACCTAGTTCTCCACGAGCGGCAGTAATTAATGGGGCGAAAAACTGATCAGTGAAAATAACTTCAGTTCCCGAATCTTTCAGAATGTAAGCCAATTCTTTAGGAGCTAAGCGAAGGTTTAAAGGGTTTATAATTCCTGCACCTAAAAATGCTGAATGCCATAGTTCTAAAAATTGATGGCTGTTTAATGCCATGACGGCAAACCTGTCACTCTTGTTTACATTAAGTTCAGAGGAAAGACTGTCACATAAGCGGAGAACACGGTCATGATGGGTGTTCCAGTCACTTTGATAGGAGCCATCAACAATTCCTGTATTCTCTCCATACTTTTGGATAGCTGGCAGATATAAACGTGCATAAATAAGTTCTTTCATATAAAGAAAGTTATCTCGATTTACATGAAGTGTCACATGAAAATAGCGCATCGATTAGAAGCGGATTCATTCGAGTGGTCAAGCAAAAGGCAATTGAGCGAAGATAAGGCATGACTCGGCCCGTATTTGTGCACGAAACGATAGACATAGTCGGACAAGGTCAATACGACTACATGGAACATGTTTCGAAAGAACCTACAAATTTCATGCCTGACATGACATCCCTCCAAGGCTCATTTTTTGTTCTTGGATTCGGTGGAGGAAGATGGCCTCAAGTGGTAAATATCTGGGACTGTGGAGCAGATGGCTGGGAAGGCTGGGAACGGAATCTTGATCGTCTAAATTTGAAGCGAAGAAACGCCTTTTATGGAGATTGGTGGGACGAAGCTTCTCAATGGAGAACAGGCGGTTACGACCGGGTCTGCGCAGGCGTTCAAGGCTCTCC
>DBNM01000019.1:2006-2689 GCA_002299135.1 Candidatus Neomicrothrix sp. UBA672
TAAGTTTCCTCAACGAAGTCGTTGATAAGAGAGTTCCAGTGATGGAAGATTATAAAGTTTCTCCAACTGGTTTATGGGAAGTAACAACAAACACCCATGAAGTGGTGATGGTTTGGGCAACCACTGTAGAAGATTGGACACGGATGAGGAAAAATCTTGATACGACTAGAGGCCTTGATGACTCTGGTGAAGAGGATGGACGTCTTGTAGAAAATCTTAACCTTCTTAGCTCCTACGTGGTAAGTGGAGATACACAATTGATGACTCCACTGCCGGGAACTGTTTATGGTCCCTCCGACTGGGAAGAAGTAAATGAGCAAGATTGGTACAAATAGGTTTAATTTTATGCAAAGAGGAATTTCAGACTATGAGCTCATGAACCCAGAAGTAGCCGATGGTCTAGAAATAATTGAGGTGCCACTAGTAGATGCTTGTTCAGAAGATATATCAGAATTTGCAATAATAATTGACGGAGATCCAGAAGAGTTTGAAGTCCCTATTGTTCCATGGCCGGTTTCTGGACAGAGGCCCCTTGACCCAGAAACAGGTACCTGCGCCGGCACGACGGAAGGTTGGTTTTCCTCAGAATGGGAAAATGGAAAACTGATAGGCAGAAATGAGGCAGTTGCAGGCGAGTATGTTATTGGTTTCGCTGTTGATGGTCATGAATCTATTCCTAATGC
>DBNM01000151.1:0-2326 GCA_002299135.1 Candidatus Neomicrothrix sp. UBA672
TATTTTTCTCTTCTATACGCGAGACCAGTGTTTTGAATGCAATGGTTATTGGTTCTCTTCAACCGATAATTTTCTTATTTATCGCTGCTCGGTTTTTCAATGAAAGACCTTCTCGTTCGATTTACTACTGGTCATTTTTAAGTCTTGTGGGTGCAGCATTGACTATCCAAACAGGTAGAGAAGAGGGCGTCACCAGCATTTCAGGTGATGTTTTAGCCTTTTTTGGGATGCTTTTATTCTGTTTGTACTTCGTTGTGAGTAAAAAAGCAAGAACAGAAATTGATTCTGTCCCTTATCAGTTGTGGTTAACTGTTTTTGCTTTGATTCCTGTCTCCATCGCTGCTCTAACGATCGGTGAAGGATTGTCACCACCTAGCGGCAAGGAATGGTTTCCTGTTCTGATAATTTCCTTAATCCCAGGAACCGGTCATCTCTTGCAGAATTTTGCGCATGGTCATGTCTCGCTTGTTTTAATGGGACTTATAAATCTTTTAGCTGTTGCAATTGTTCCCCTTTATGCATGGTGGTTACTAGAGGAAAAACCTGGTTTAGTGCAGCTGTTAGGAATTGCATTAGTAATAGGAACATTAGCGATGGTGGTAAGTCGTCCAACTAGACAATTAACAGGAATCGGATAGATGAACAAAGGTCTGATACAAGCTGTAGGTGCGTATACGGTTTGGGGTATTTCTCCGATTTTTTGGAAGGGCTTGTCAGAAATTCCAGCAATGTACTCATTGGCTCATCGCATGTTTTGGACTTTCGTAGTGATGGCGTTAGTGCAAACGTTAAGACATTCATGGCCACGTTTCAGGGAACAAAACTCAAGTAAGCGATCAAGGGTAATTGGGATTATTTCAGCCTTATTGATTGGTACAAACTGGCTTGTTTGGGTGTGGGCTATGAATGTAGACCGAGTAATTGAAGGAAGTTTGGGTTACTTCATCAATCCTTTAGTAAGCGTCTTCTTGGGAGTTGTTTTCTTAGGGGAGTCACTTCGTCGAAGGCAGTGGTTAGCGGTGTCTTTGGCTGCAATTGGAGTTATATGGTTAACGATTTCTGTTGGTTCATTGCCATGGGTATCTTTAGTGCTTGCAGGTACTTTTGGCCTGTATGGTCTTTCTAAAAAATTAACGGAACAGACTCCAATTAACGGTTTGACATCTGAGATGCTTGTAATGCTTTTGCCAGCACTTACTTACTTGTTGATTTGTACGTTTAACGGAAGTCAAACCTCAGACGAAACAAGTTCTCTCGAAGTAATTCTTTTAATTGCCAGTGGGTGTTTCACAGCAGTGCCACTTTTATTGTTCGCAAATGCTGTCAAAGAAGTTCCATTGAGTGTTATTGGACTATTGCAGTTTTTAGCTCCTACTGCCCAGTTCCTTCTCGGAGTATTGGCTTACGATGAACCATTCGACATGATGCAATTAGTTGGATTTATTATCATTTGGTCAGCTTTAATAATTTTTGTGACCGATAATTTCAAGTCGTCAAAGTCGCTAAATGTAAATACCAAGTAGTCCTAATTCAGCTCAGCTAGTACTTCTTCTGCGAAAGGGCGAATTTCTGATTCAAGTTTGCGTCTATTGATGGAACGTGAGGATATGACTTTTGCACCTTTAGCTTCCAAAAAGCTTGCAAACTTTGATGCTGCCTTTCCAGGGTTCGCAGCATGAGTCATAAAAGCGACTACGTTTTTACCCCAAAGAGGAGGAATAAGGTTAAGTTTTCCTATATCACCGGGACGGTGACCAAAAAGGATTAAACCATCCACCCATGTTCCTACAAAAATGAGATCAGCATTCGCTAGCTCTTTAAAATCAAGATTTTCAGTTGATCTAACACTTACCTTGTTTTCTGACGAAGCAACTGCTCCACCTATCAGTTCTGCAGCTTTTTTTGTATTACCTGAACGGCTTTGGTGTATTACAACAATGTTCATCTGCAAAACCTCTTATATCCATCTATGGTGGGAAGCATCAGTTGAAACCAATGCAGTAGAAAGTGTATCAACTAGGTATAGCCGGCAAGTAGGGATTTAAATGGGCAAATTAGAAAAAAAGGTTGCACTGATCACTGGAGCAGGTTCTGGCATAGGCAAAGCCACAGCTGAAAAGTTCGCTGATGAAGGCGCTCAGGTCGTGGTTCAAGATTTCAACAAAGAGTCTGCAGAAGAAGTTTCCGCAAGTCTTGCTGGTGTTGGACATTTTGCAATGAGTGGCGATGTTTCCAATGAGCAGGATATGAAAAGTGTTTTTTCGGAAATTGAAAAGAGATGTAAAAGGCTCGATGTTCTGGTAAACAACGCTGGAGTAGCAGGTGG
>DBNM01000151.1:2710-4939 GCA_002299135.1 Candidatus Neomicrothrix sp. UBA672
ATATGGGTGGAACTTTCATTTGCACACAAGCCGCTCTGCCATTAATGAGTGCAGGTAGTTCTATAGTCAATCTTTCCAGCATTGCTGGTTTAGCAGGATGGGGACCGGTGCATTATGCGTCAGCAAAAGGGGCAATTTTAGGTTTCACCAGAGCTTCATCTCGAGAACTAGGGGGATCGGGGATTCGTATCAATGCAGTGGCACCGGGAGTAGTTGAAACACCTATGATTGAGGATTTAGACGAGGCGTTGTTGGCTCCCTTAATAATGATGAGTCCTCTTGGTCGCATAGGACAAGCAGAAGAGATTGCTTCAACAATCCTGTATTTAGCGTGCGATGACAGTTCTTTTGTTACAGGTCAGTGGATTTCACCAAATGGTGGATTGATAACTATTTAGTAGTTTCCCTAGTAATCAAATCCACCAAGATTCTAACAACTTGGTCTGGTTGGTCTTCCTGAATGAAATGACCTGCATTCTCAACTGTCGTATGAGGCTGGTTCGCGGCACCTGGTACACGTGATATAAAAGTTTTTTCGCCTCCACGGCTAACAGGATCTTGATCGCTGAAAGCACAAATTACCGGACTAGTAAAGTTTTTTAGTGCTTCCCATGCTTGTTGGTTAGAAGGCACAGAAGGGTCTTCCGGAGAAGTAGGCACAAGAGATGGCCAGATTCTCGCTCCCTCTTTGAAAGAATCATCGGGGAAAGGAGCATTATATGCATCAATAACTTCTGGGGTTAAGTCAGTTAAACAACCTCCATTGATAATGTTCCCTATTGGAAAATTTTCTGCTGTTTGTGAAAATTTTTGCCACGCCATAAAAGCCTCTGTGGGTGAGCCGCTTCCATCAGGCAATCCGGTGTTTGAAAGAACTAGACCAGAAAATCTCTTTGGGTTTGCAGCTACTAGACGTAGCCCAATTAGCCCACCCCAGTCTTGGCCAAAAAAGAAAATTTCTTCAGGAGCGTTTGCGTCTAACCAGTTTTGCATCCACATAACGTGCCTTTCATACGTGTAATCAACTTGGCTCGAAGGTTTGTCTGACCTTCCAAAACCAACTTGATCTGGAACTAGCGATCTGATCCCAGCATCAGCTAGACCTGACATTATGTTTCTGTAGAGGAAACCCCAAGTTGGTTCACCATGGAGTAAAAGAACTGTAGGGGCGTCAGAAGGACCTGATTCAGCATGGTGTATTCGTAATTGACCTCCATCCCCATCTGGCAATTCAGAATAGTGAGGTTCATAAGGCCAATCGACCAGATCTTCAAATTGTTTTTCGGGTGTTCTTAACACTTTCACGGCGGGGAAACGTCCTTTCTAATCGAAGAGACTATCTAGTGACTGGTCAACCATTTTTGTGTCATTGAGTGAAGCTGCCTCAAACGAATTGATCCAGGTCAAACTTGCATAGTCATTCATAACAGCACCGACATCAGTTTCGATTGGTTGAGTTACAGGATCGCCCCAAGACATTTCAACTCTGTACGAGTTTTCGTGTCCAGGCTTCGGTTCCAATTTAGCTTCAGTCATTGAACGAGTTGAACGTTTCGCCACTTCTGTGTAACGCCACCCTCGTAATTCTTCCAATGGTTTATTTGGGACGTTGATGTTTAAAACCGATGGTTCTTTTGGCGGATTAGAGATAATTGCACTTACAGCTGTTCTGGCAACTTCAGCAGCAGTTTCCCAAACCTGATTTTTGAGAACTTCTTCGATCCCTTGCCCTTCAATTCCCCAGCCTGTAACAGCTTGGCTTACAGCGATACCTGTTATTCCAGCGTTTCTAGCAGTGAAAGCGGCACCGATAGTTCCAGAGTGGTATATAGAATTTCCAACATTGCTGCCGGGATTAATGCCGGAAACCACAAGGTCAAAGGCATCTTCTAAAACCCCCCGTGTCGCATACATAACGCAAAGAGCAGGTGGTCCACTAATAGCCCAAGATTTTTCAATTTTGTCAATATTGACTTGATGAACTTCTGGTCTGGAAATATGAAGTGCCCCTATAGCTGCTCCAGCACCTGAATACTCTTGGTCAGGGGCTGCAATTGTTACCTCTCCAAGATCAACCAAGGAACGTGCTAAGACGTGTAGCCCTACTGAATCGATCCCATCATCATTAGTGACCAGTATTTTCACACTCAAGACCGTATCTACATCATTGATTGTTTAGGTTAAAACTCGAACCAAAAGAGATTAATTGTTTTATCGTTTATCGTTTAT
>DBNM01000151.1:5295-13812 GCA_002299135.1 Candidatus Neomicrothrix sp. UBA672
CTCAGTTCTTCTTCAAGAGTCTCCCACAGACGCATTAGTTCAGAAGCATTATCCTTAGCAGTCTCGTATTCTGTTACTAAAGACTCAGCTTCCTTTGGATTTTTGAATAGATCAGGGTCGTTAAGCTTTTCTTTTGCTTCCAACACAGAGGTTTCTGCTTTTTCCCATTTTTTCTCCACTCTTGTGAGTTCACGCTTCAATTCACGAATCCCTCCGTCAGTTTTCTTTGATTCTTTTTTACCTGTTTTAAATTTCTGAATTGAGATATTTGTTTTTGTTTCATTAAATGATGGATTGATTATTCGATCAGGTACACCGGTGTGCAATATGGCTTTCGATTCGCGCACTTCAAGTAGGTCATCTGCAACAGACCTTATGAGATGCCGATCGTGCGTAATTAGTATTACAGTCCCCGGATAAGCACTAATGGCATCTTCAAGTACATCACAACTAGGTAAGTCAAGATGGTTAGTTGGTTCATCAAGAATCAGTAAATTTACAGGCATACAAAGAGCTTTAGCGAGAGCTAAACGTGTCTGCTCCCCACCTGACAGATCTGAAACAAGTGAGTCAACCGAGTCACCTCTAAAACCGAAAGAGGCAAGGTATGTCCGGAGGTTCCTACCGGACTCTTCGACTTGCGGAACAGTTCGTAGTTCCCCTAAGACAGTTTTCTTAGGATCAAGTATTTCTGCCTGCAACTGATCAAACCAAGACATATCAACATTTTTTCCACGAAAAATCTTTCCGTGGGTCTGCTGAAGCTCTCCTGTGATCAGCCTGACCAGAGTAGTTTTGCCAGCACCATTGGGTCCGATTACAGCGACATTCCTACCTCTTTCGACTGCGAATGAAAGATCCTCTAATATCATCTGATTTTCATAGCCAGCTTGCACTT
The DNA here is from genome assembly GCA_002299135.1 of Candidatus Neomicrothrix sp. UBA672. Classification (GTDB taxonomy): domain Bacteria; phylum Actinomycetota; class Acidimicrobiia; order Acidimicrobiales; family MedAcidi-G1; genus MedAcidi-G1. The sequence continues at coordinate 6,194 of DBNM01000151.1, forward strand.
CTTCAAATTCAACAACGATTCGAGAAGAGCGACGCGGTTCAGGGAAATTAAACTTGGTTTTAGCATTTTCTTGAGTTTTGATATCTATTTTTTCGAGTTTCTCTAACGCTTTCACACGGCTTTGCACTTGTTTTGCTTTTGAGGCTTTATATCGAAAGCGTTCAATAAATTTTTCCGTACCAGCTATTTCTTTCGCCTGTTGGGAAGCCAAAGATTTTTGATATTCGATACGTTCTTCTCTGGCTACAACAAAGTCTCCGAAACTCCCGGTGTATTCAGTTGCGCGACCTCCAGAGATCTCAATTATCCGATTAGCTATTCCATCTATAAAGTCACGATCATGACTTACGAACAGTAACCCGTTATTCCATTTCCCTAAATAAGTTTCCAACCATGCAACACTGTCAATGTCCAAATGGTTTGTTGGTTCATCAAGAATCAAAAGATCCGGTTTTGACAATAAGAGTCGGGCCAGAGCGACTCGCATTTGCCAACCTCCAGAAAGCTCACCTATATCACGGTTATGATCATCAGTTTTAAAACCCAGTCCGGACAGAAGACGGTGCGCCTCAGCTTCAATCGCGTAACCGCCAATTTGCTCAAATCGTGACTGTGCGTCTCCAAATTCGGAAATAAGTTCTGATTTTTTTTCACCGTTTGTTTTTTCGAGTTCTAAGCTCAATCTTTTTAACTGTGTTGCTAACTGGCTAGTGTCTTCCGCTCCTGAGAGAACTTCTTCTAGGACATTTTTACCTTTGCTCGCTTCAAGTTCTTGCGGAAGGTAACCAATTTTCATTTCTTGTGGTTTATGTATCTCTCCTGCGTCAGCTTCTTGGAGCCCTGTCAGTATCTCCAACAAGGTCGTTTTCCCAGTTCCATTACTACCAATCAGTGCAATGCGACGGCTAGGTCCAAGTTGAAGGGAAACATTTGTGAAAAGTGTTCTAGGCCCAAAAGATTTAGTCAATCCGGAAGCGGTCAGCACATGAGTGAGACTACATCTTATAAAGCAATAGAAGTAGCAGTAGAGCTAATTACCAGCAGAATTCCATCTGACAACTGCTGCGGCCGAGGTCATCCCTGCCCCGAATCCAACTAGAAGCAGTAAGTCGTCTTGTTTAACTCGACCGGAGTCTATTGAGTCTATAAGAGCTAAAGGAATGGAAGCAGCAGAAGTATTTCCAGTTGTATCCATTACCAACGCTGCTTTCTCCTTTGCGATCCCAAGACGTTTCATTGCGACATCTATAATGCGGACATTCGCCTGGTGAGGGACAACAAGCGAAATCTGATCACTTGTCACTCCAGCTTTCTCCAAAGCAGTGTTGGCAGCATTTTCCATAGCTATAACAGCACGTCGGAAAACCTCTTGTCCATGCATAATGATTTTTCCACCATGTTCGCAATAGAGAAGGTCAGCGGCAGACCCATCAGCCATTAGGTCCCACCCGAGAAAACATGGTTGATCTGAAGTTCTTTCGATTACAACTGCTCCAGCACCATCACCGAAAAGAACACATGTTGTTCTATCTTCCCAATCTGTGAATGTGCTAAGAGAATCACTTCCAATAAGTAGAATTTTTTCCATTCCGCTATCAGCAAACTGCATTGCAGTAACTAGTCCATAAACAAAACCAGAGCAAGCAGCATTTAGATCGAAAGCGCCACACGATAAACCAAGATTATTTTGCACAATGGAAGAAGTTGCAGGCACTACCTTGTCAGCGGTTGTGGTTGCAAGGATAAATAGGTCTATTTCCTCAGGTTTGACTCCGGCTTTTTCTAATGCTGCTTTACCTGCATTAGTAGACATTTCACTTACTTTTCCATCAATATGTCGAGTTGAAATTCCGCTTCGTTCCCTGATCCACTCGTCTGAAGTATCAACCATTTCTGACAGTTCATCATTTGTAAGGATTCTTTCAGGAAGATCTATAGCCCAGCCTGTAATTCGTCCAAATGCCATTCTTGAACCCCTCAATAAAATTTTCTAAATGACTTCTAACAAAGGTAGCGCTTAAAACCCTAAAGACGTGTTTCTCTCTTTTTTACGACTAGGGTCAGTCAGTTATGAACGACCATGAAATAGCAGGTCTTTTAGCAAGAGAAGCTGGAGAGTTGCTTTTAGAGCTTCGAGAAAAAGGCTTGGATAAAGGAGTTTCGGGCTATCAACTACAAGTGATAGCAGACCGCGAAGCACATTTGCACATAAGTAAACGCCTTAGCGAGTTGTGTCCCGAAGATTTTTTGTTATCAGAAGAGGGGCGAGATGATAAAGCTCGTTTAGAAGCTGAAAGAGTCTGGATTGTTGACCCCCTTGATGGAACACAAGACTTCGGACGTGCGGGAAGCATTGAATGGGCTGTACATGTTGCTTTAGTATCAGGAGGGCAACCTTTAGCTGGTGCAGTTAATTTGCCGGCTATAGGAACTCTTTACGGGACACTTCAAAGTCCGACAAAGCAAGATTCTGTCAATAATCCTCCCGTTGTTATTACTAGTCGCTCTCAATGGGGGGAAGCAGAAGCAGTCGCAGCATCTATAGGAGGAGTGGTTCGTTCAGTTGGTTCAGCGGGAGTCAAGGCTATGGCTGTTGTAGGTGGAACTGCCGACATTTATGTTCACCCCTCAGGCCTGTACGAATGGGATGTATGTGCTCCTGCTGCGGTAGCTGCATCTGCTGGACTAGATGTCAGTGGAGTAGATGGTTCTTTTTTAATTTACAACAAAGAAAGACCGGTAGTGCCCGGGCTATTAATAAGTAAACCCGAGTTCACTTCTGCAGCTTTGGATGCATTGAATTACTAGAAAACTTTAAGAAAGCTATTTTTCACGCTATTCTGGTGTTTCCTACAAAAAGAAGACGGTTGGAATCCGTCACTGTCCCGCAACTGTGTTCCTCATTGAGGTAAGTCAGACCTGAGAGTAGGAAAAATAGCACAATACAAATAACCATAAGTTCCCGAGGAGGAACGGTTAAGGAAAGAAATTTTTCTTCTCCCGCCGTCACTTTAAGGGGAGGAGGAAGAATGAAGTTAAAAAGCAATCTGTTATTAGTTCTGGGGACTCTTGCCCTTGTAAGTCTTTCTTGTAGTTCTGGAAGTTCTAGCGGCCAAGTCCCGATTTCGGGTGGCTCTTCCAGTGTCGAAACAGCGGAGAGAATAATTTCACTTTCCCCTACAGCTACTGAAATACTTTTCGCATTAGAAGCTGGTAACCAAGTTGTTGCCGTAGATGATCAGTCAAATTTCCCTGAGACTGCGCCCATGACTTCACTGTCTGGGTACACACCCAATATTGAGTCGATTGCTGAATATCAACCTGATCTGGTAGTTGCGTCTTACGACCCAGGCGACTTAGTTGCAGGTCTTGAAGCATTAGAAGTTGTGACCCTACTTCAACCGGCAGCTTCGTCTATGGAAGATACATATGTACAAATAAACGAGTTAGGTGTTTTAACTGGGCGTCAGTCTGAAGCCAGCGAATTGATTGAGAGCATCAAATCAGATCTGGATGAAATAGCTTCCAAAAAGGTAGGGGAAGGCCTTACTTATTACCATGAGATTGATAACACCTTTTATTCACCGACTTCGAAGACATTTTTAGGCAAACTTTATTCACTTCTTGGTTTATCAAATATTGCTGACCCAGCAATCGAAGGTGGTTTCGGATGGCCACAGTTGTCTGCAGAGTTCATCATTGATGCAGACCCCGATCTGATTTTCTTAGGTAACGCTAGTTGGGGTGAATCTGCAGAAACTGTTGCTGCTAGACCGGGCTGGGGATCCTTGACAGCTGTACAGAAAAGTCAAGTCATTCCTGTTGATACAGATACTTCAGGACGTTGGGGGCCACGAGTGGTCGATTTTCTGAGATCTGTTCGTTCTGCAATTGAAAAACTTTCAGGTTAGTGAATTAAGTTGCCTACCTCTGCCAATGAAAACGATTGTGGAGTGAAACCTGTTTCTCTAAACAAGTCACAATTGTGTCTGGCTGTGGTAGCAGTATTGATCACAGCTTTCGCGGGTTTGGTCTTTGGTCCTGCAGATCTTGGAGTGAAGGAAGTGATTCAAGAACTCTTGAATAAATTGCCTTTAATTGATTTTGATTCAGGACTAAGTTCAAGACAGCAAGCAATTCTGTTTGAGATCCGTCTCCCTAGGGTAGTTTTAGGTCTTCTTGTGGGCTCGATGCTTGCAACAGCAGGTGGCGCCTATCAAGGGGTTTTTCGTAATCCCCTGGCAGACCCATACCTTCTTGGTGTTGCTGCAGGTGCGGGATTTGGAGCCACACTGGCAATAGTTTTTGATATAGGCGACGGTTTGGGTTTTTTAGACCCAGTTCCATTAGCTGCATTTGCTGGAGCTTTGATTGCAGTAGCTTTAACCTACACAGTAGGTAGTGGTCGTGGCAGGTTGGATCAAGTTACGAGCCTTGTTTTAGCCGGAGTTGCAGTAGCAAGCTTCTTTACGGCGGTTCAAACTTTTGTTCAGCAAAGAGAGTCAGAAACCATTCGCCAAGTTTATTTCTTCGTTTTAGGTCAGCTCAGAACAGCTGGTTGGGATGAAGTGGCTCTTTTAGCTCCTTACACTCTTATTTGCATTACAGTGATTTTTTTAACCCGAAGACGTTTAGATGCGTTAACTGTAGGTGATGAAGAAGCTGGTTCTTTAGGTCTCAATGTCAGACGGATGCGTTTAATTACAGTAATCGCTGCTTCACTTGGAACAGCTGCTTCAGTTGCGGTGAGTGGACTTATCGGATTCGTGGGAATAATTGTTCCACATACGATCCGTTTGATTTTTGGAAGCAGTTACAGGGTGATAATTCCATTAACAATTCTTTTCGGCGGGGCGTTTCTAGTGGTAGCTGATTTGGTTGCGCGGTTAATTCTCCAGCCTGCTGAAATACCCATCGGAGTTGTTACAGCTTTTCTTGGTGCACCTTTTTTCGTTCTAGTTCTAAGAACGGCTTGGAAAAACTCATGAAGGCGATTGACTGCAGAAACGTTTCCGTAATCCTTGGAGGGCACGAAGTCTTAAAAGGAATTGATCTTGAAGTAGAGGTTGGTGGTTGGACAACGATTGTTGGTCCTAATGGGGCAGGTAAAAGCACTCTGATAAGAGCCACCGGTGGAATTATAGAATTTTCAGGAAATATAAAGGTAGTTGACAAAAACGTTCAAGATTTGAGACATAGGGAACTAGCCAAATTTGTTGCTGTCGTATCACAAAAGCCGGTAATCCCTATGGGAATGAGAGTTATGGATTATGTGCTTTTAGGAAGGGTTTCCCATCTAGGCTTTTTCGAGTCTGAAAGTCAAAACGATATTGAAACTGCTCTTCTAGCACTTGAGTCATTGGATGCTTCACATCTATCAGACAGATTCGTAGGCACTTTATCTGGTGGAGAGAAACAGAGGGTTGTAGTTGCACGGGCATTAGCTCAGAGTTCTCCAGTGCTTTTACTGGACGAACCTACAACAGCATTAGATATGGGACATCAACAAGAAACCTTAGAACTTATAAATCAACTAAGAATAGAAAGAAACTTGACTGTTCTTTCTACTATGCACGATTTGACTCTTGCTGGTAGATACAGCGAACATCTGGCGATGCTTGTAGAAGGAAAAATTGTTGCTGAGGGTTCCGCAGAAGAAGTTCTCACAGAAGCATTAGTTTCTTCTCATTACGGCGCACGAGTGAAGGTAATAGATGATAAAGATGGGCCAATTGTAGTTCCTTTACCAAACTGATTTTTATTAAAGCAATTCTGCGATTACGTTCAAGAGGGACGATTTTTAGGAGTAAATATGACTAATGCTGAGAAGAAAACGGCAGATATTTTTGGTAAAAAGATGTCTTATTTAGATGTTGGTGAAGGAGATCCGATTGTTTTCTTACACGGGAACCCCACTTCGTCATATTTATGGCGGAATATAATCCCTCATGTATCTCAAATGGGAAGATGTGTAGCACCTGATTTAATAGGTCAGGGAGACTCAGACAAACTTGATAACTCAGGTCCCGATTCTTACAAGTATGTGGAACATCGCAAATATTTGTTCGAGTTATTGAAACAAATCGGAGTTGAGTCAGATGCGACTTTTGTCATCCATGATTGGGGTTCTGCTTTAGGTTTTGATTGGGCTATGCAAAATCCCGATTCGGTTAAGGGGGTTTGTTATATGGAGGCAATTGTAAAGCCATTTGAGTCATGGGATGACTGGCCAGAAAATGCTCGTGGAATTTTTCAAGGTTTCCGTTCAGAATCTGGAGAGGATATGGCTCTTGAAAAAAACTTATTTGTTGAAGGTGTATTACCGGCAGCCATATTAAGAGACTTAGAAGAAGAAGAGATGAATGAGTATCGTCGACCTTTTTCTGAACCCGGTGAATCTCGCAGACCCACGCTTACATGGCCGCGTGAAATTCCAATTGAAGGATTTCCAGAAGATGTAACAGAAATCGCTACTTCTTATGCAAAATTTATGGAAGATTCAGTATTTCCAAAGTTATTCATTAATGCGGAACCAGGAGCGATATTGCGAGGTAAACAAAGAGATTATTGTCGCACATGGCAAAACCAAACAGAAGTCACTGTTGCAGGTAACCATTTCATCCAGGAAGACTCACCCGATGAGATTGGTGCAGCATTGAGTTCTTGGTACTCGAGTCTGCCTAGCTGAGATTTACTGGTGTAGAAACTTCTGAAAAGAAGTCACCGCCTTTATCATCCATAACAATAAAAGCAGGAAAGTTTTCAACTTCTATTTTCCATACTGCTTCCATGCCTAGTTCTGGGTAGTCAATAACTTCTACTTTGCGAATTGACTCAGTTGTTAAGCGGGCTGCCGGCCCACCTATAGAGCCAAGATAAAAACCGCCATGTAGAGAACAGGAATCAGAGACTTGTTTTGAACGGTTACCTTTTGCAAGCATTATCAAGCTGGCTCCTGCGGATTGGAATTTTTCCACATAGACATCCATCCGTCCCGCAGTGGTTGGGCCAAAGGAACCCGAAGCATAACCTTCTGGAGTTTTCGCAGGACCTGCGTAGTAGACAGGATGATTAATAAGGTAGTCAGGCATAGGTTCGCCGGAGTCAATGCGTTTAGCAATTTCGGCATGAGCTACATCTCTTGCTACCACCAAAGTTCCAGTCAAAGCTAGACGAGTCTTAACCGGGTGCTTGCTTAATTCAGACCTTATTTCGTTCATAGGCCTGTTCAAATCGACAGAAATGACGTCACCAGAAAGTTCGCCTTCAAGTGTTTCTGGCAGAAAACGAGCGGGATCATCTTCGAGTTTTTCCAAAAAGATGCCTTCAGAAGTTATTTTTCCCAAAGCTTGTCTGTCTGCAGAACATGAAACTGCCACACCTACAGGATTGGAAGCTGCATGGCGAGGGAGCCGAATAACTCTCACATCGTGGCAAAAGTATTTACCTCCGAATTGGGCACCAATACCAAATTCTCTAGTCAAGTCTAAAATTTTTGTTTCCCATTCAAGGTCACGAAATCCATGGCCGCTTTCGCTTCCTTCTGTCGGCAGGTGGTCCAAATAACGGGCAGAGGCATATTTAGCCACTTTCAGATTGAATTCTGCAGATGTTCCTCC
>DBNM01000140.1 GCA_002299135.1 Candidatus Neomicrothrix sp. UBA672
AATATTTGCCATGACCTTGATGTCTCTTTGGTTGTGGGGCTCGGTGCGTATCCGGCTGCTGTACCTCATACAAGACCTACGAGACTTTCTTGCACTGCAAGTTCTTCTGAAATGGCTGAAAAATTGGATTTTGTTACAGCTTCTGTGAAAGTTCCTGCCGGACTTCAAGCTGTGATTGAGAATGAGGCTGCTCTTACTGGGATTCCATCTATAGGTCTTTGGGCTCAAGTCCCCCACTATCTCTCAACTGGACCGTACCCGCCTGCTGCAGTTGAGTTATTAGAAGGTCTGCGAAGAATCTCTGGTATTTATAGTCAAGATTTACAATTAGACCGGAAAGCTTTGAATACCAGAGGTCATTTAGATCAACTAATTGGTAGCAACGAAGAACACCTGGCGATGATAGAAAAATTAGAAATTGCTTATGATCAGCTAAATAGCTCTGATGCTAACCTGCCTTCTGGTGATGATCTCGCTGAAGAGTTGCAGAGTTTTCTCCGCTCGCAAGAAGAAAACTGAATTAAAAGTTCACTCAGACCACGATATTGATCAGAGCAGGAGGTCTGACAATTATACGTTTAGGCTCTTGGTCCTTTAATAATTCTTTTATGCGTTCCGACGCTAAAGCCAAGTCTTGAATTTCCTCTTCCGTTGAATCGGATGCTATTTCAATACGATCTTTAAGTTTTCCATTTACCTGCACTACAAGCGTCACTGTGTCAGATTGAATTTTAGATTTATCTGCTTGCGGCCAAGGCTCTTGATGTATATGGGTTGAGTTTCGAATCTCCCAAAGTTCAGCACAGAAATGCGGAGTAGCAGGTGCCATGACGAGTAAAAGCGTGTCTACAGCTGATTCAAGGACTTCTACGTGTCCCCCATTTTCACTTTGAATCCAACGGTACAAAGTATTTGTGAACTCCATAAAAGCCGCAACCGCTGTGTTATAAGACCAACGGTCGTAATCCCCGGTGATTCTCTCTATTAAACGATTAGTTTGACGAACAATTTCTTCGTCTTCTTCGTTCACATCATCTTCTCTGAGTTGTTCCGTTATTGTGTTATTTGGATGCGCTATTCGCCAAACACGGTTTAAAAATTTTGCACAACCATCAATACCAAAATCTTCCCAATCGACATCTTCTTGAGGGGGTTTTACCTGAAGATGTGCTAGACGCAAAGCATCTGCTCCTTGATCATCGAGAATTGCTTCTGGAGCTACCAGATTTCCTTTAGACTTAGACATTTTTGATCCCCCGAGTCGGATCATTCCTTGAGTGAAAAGCCTTTTAAATGGTTCTCTTAAATCTTTTGGAGCTACCCCTAAATCTGAAAGCGCTTTAGTGAAAAATCTTGCATACATGAGGTGAAGAATTGCGTGTTCGACTCCACCTATGTACTGATCAACGGGCAACCAGTGATCTATAGCTTCTTCACCGAAGGCTTTTTCTTTATTCCATGGGTCTGTGAATCTTAAAAAGTACCAGGATGAATCAACGAAAGTATCCATTGTGTCGGTCTCACGCTTAGCGTTTCTACCGCATTTTGGACATTCAACTTTGAGGAAATCTTCGTGTGTCGTTAGAGGCGATCTTCCTGTTGGCATGAACTTCACGTCATCAGGCAAATCGACAGGCAAGTCTTTGTCTGGAACTGGTTGTTCTCCGCATTCATCACAGAAAATAATCGGAATCGGACACCCCCAATACCGCTGCCTTGAAACTAACCAGTCTCTAAGTCGGTAGTTGATTCGGTGAGATCCTATATTTTGACCCTCAAGCCACTGAATAGCCGTGCCTTTTGCTTCTTTTATTCTCATTCCATTAAGGAAATCGCTATTTATAGATTCGCCATCACCCGTGTAAGCCTCTCCGACAAAATCTTTTGGTGGCTCAACGGTTCTAATAATTTCGCATCCATGTGCAACAGCGAAATCCCAGTCTCGTTGATCTTCTCCCGGAACTGCCATGATCGCTCCGGTTCCATAGGTCATGAGAACGTAGTCAGCTAAAAACAGTGGGACAGGTGAGTTCGTAAATGGATTTATTACAGAAGATCCGGTTGGAACTCCTCTTTTTTCAATGTTTCCTTCTGAAGAGAGTCGGTCCATTTCGGAGCGGTTAGCGACTTCTTTTCGGAAGGCATCTACCGATGATCTGTTTTCCTCGGTTGTCAATTCATCGACTCTTGGATGCTCCGGAGACATCACGGCAAAGGTCATTCCAAATCCAGTGTCTGGGCGTGTTGTGTAAACATCTAGAGGAGGAACGTCTTCTCGCTTTTTGCCATCAGTTCCAGCTATAGGCAGACCAAACTGCGCCCCTTCGGAACGGCCGATCCAGTTTTGTTGCATCAGTTTGACCTTTTCTGGCCACTCAACAGTGTCCATATCATCAAGCAACTGTTGTGCATATTCGGTTATTCGATAAAACCACTGTTCCATTTCTCTATTTTCAACAAGGTCACCTGATCTCTCACAAGTACCGTCAGTGAGTACCTGTTCATTTGCTAAAACAGTTTGACAACCCGGACACCAATTAACCGATGCTCTGTCACGATAAGCAAGATCCGCTTTGTAAAGTTGAAGAAAAATCCACTGTGTCCATTTCATGTAGTCACTGTCGTGACTACTAAATGATCTTCTCAAGTCATAAGCTGCTCCTATCCTTCGAAGAGAAGCAGATAATTTTTCAATATTCTCTTCTGTATGGATTCGAGGGTGGGTTCCTGTTTTTATGGCAGCATTCTCTGCTGGGAGACCGAAGGAATCAAAACCAATAGGTGATAATACCCCATCGCCTCTCATCGTCCGATATCTGACAAGTAAATCACCCATGGTGTAATTCCGGACGTGGCCCATGTGGGCGGGACCGCTCGGATATGGATACATAGACAGCACATAGTACGAAGGACGCGGGTCGTCGTTATCCACTTCGTAAGTACCGTCGTCGATCCATCTCTGTTGCCAACGCGACTCTATTTCTTGAGGATTGTAGATTTCAGTCACGTATTTGAGGCTACCTACGCTTTTAAAGACCTTTGTAAAAAGAGTTGCATTACTTGGAG
>DBNM01000132.1:0-1024 GCA_002299135.1 Candidatus Neomicrothrix sp. UBA672
CCTCCTCGATTAGTTGCAAAAACTTCTGAATAGATAGTGGCATCTTCTTTTTGTAGCTGCCTTACTCTTTCCCATGCTCGTTGGTATTCAATTCTTCGTATTGAAAGTGATAATTGCCCATCTTCATTCTCTTCACTCATTATAAAAAACTGCCTTATCTCGGATGGCTGTAGCACATCACTAAGGCCTTCTACTCTATTAATGGAGACCTCTTGCATGGGCATAAAAGCTGCCGTCTTTGCCCCAATATCAATCATTGCCCCTTTTGTTTCTAAGGCAAAGACCGTTCCATTTACAATATCTCCAGGTTTAAAGTTGTAATCATATTTTGCTAAGAGAGAGTCAAATTCATCTATAGAAAAACCAGCCCCATCAAAATCATATTTCTTGACTCTGCTATCTGAATCATCTGCAGTGGGAACATCCTCTGGAATCAATGCGTCTTCTGCAATAGCTTCTTCAGCTATTAAATCAGTATTGTGATCAGGCTCGACTGGATCTTTGGGATTATTGCCCTCTTGTTCTATTTCTAACTCTGGAACTGGCGTAGAGGAGTTGTCAGACATGTTTGTATAGCAGTATGCCTACGAGGCAATGCGAGATTAAGTACTTTAGACCTGCAAATCTAAAGGAACTGATTCTCCACTCTACACCTCAGCTATTAGACAATTGTCGCAAACTTCTCAGAAGGTTTAAAACTTTCTAAAGTGTCAATAAAATCATTGATGCCATTAAATTGCCGATAAACCGAAGCAAAACGTATATATGCAACTTCATTCATACCTTTTAAATGAAGCAAAATCATTTCTCCTAAGTCTGAGCTGCTAATTTCTTTTTGGTTGCGCTGTTGTAGTTGGTTCTCAATTTCGTCAACAATCATTTCAACCTTCTGGTTGTTTATAGAGGTTTTTTCACAAGCTCTGGTTATGCCATTAATTAGCTTGCTCCTACAAAAAGTTTCTTTTGCACGATTTCTTTTAATAACAGTAATAGGAACAGTTTCTACCCGCTCATAGGTAGTAAA
>DBNM01000132.1:1365-2593 GCA_002299135.1 Candidatus Neomicrothrix sp. UBA672
AGGCATTCTCTGCGTCTTCTGACACATTTACCAGCATCTGCTGATCGAGATTCCAGCACTCTGCTATCTGTGTTTTGGCAAGAGGGGCATTGCATGCTGCCCTTATTAGATGAGATTTAAATTAACTTTAAACCTCTATTTGTCTAATGAGAAGCCCTAAGGTTAATTAAATCAAAGAATCTTTTTTTTTGGTTAGTTTTAGCTCACAATTTTTTGATTCTAAAGACATAAAAAAGCCCCACTTTTTAGGTGGGGCTTTTTTGAGGCATTTATTTTTTATCAAACTTCGGAGGATCGCGAAATGCGACAGCGAAGAATAATGTCACTACTGCCAAAGTGAGAATTAGGACGTAGGAGAAAGCTTCCATAGGGATTTTAGATAGTGGCTAAAGATTCCTTGCGATTAAGCACGTCCAGGGACGCGACGAGTGGTTTCGTCTCCAAGTTTTTTGAAGACACCAAACTGAACCTGATCTCCAATGTCTGGATCAACACCAGTAAAGGTATCACGGTACAGAGTCCTGGCAGCATGCCACCAATGGCCAAATAAGTAGAGCAATCCAAAGCATGCGTGAGCATACGTGAACCATGCTCTTGGCCCGCTTCTAAACACACCGTCAGACTTGTAGCGATCGCGGTCAAACTTGAATGATTCTCCAAGTTGAGCTTTACGAGCTAAACGCTTAACTACAACTGGGTCAGAGAATGTTTGTCCGCTTAGTTCACCACCATAGATAGTTGCAGTAACACCCATTTGCTCAAACGAGTATTTGGCTTCTGCACGTCTGAAAGGAATGTCAGCTCGTACATTACCTTCCTTGTCTTCAAGAACAACTGGGAAATTCTCAAAGAAGTTAGGCATTCTTCTTACTTCAAGATCATTACCTTCTTTGTCAGTAAAGGAAACATGCCCTTGCCAACCAGTTGGTACTCCATCTCCATTAACTAGAGCACCTGCTCTAAATAGGCCTCCTTTCGCAGGACTATTTCCTACATAATCATAGAAAGCAAGCTTCTCAGGGATGGCTGCATAAGCCTCTGCCTTAGTTGCACCATCATTCATAGATGCTTCAACTCTACGATTGATTTCAGTCTTGAAATAATCTGAGTCCCATTGGTATCTGGTAGGTCCAAACAACTCAATTGGAGTTGTTGCTGAGCCATACCACATGGTTCCAGAAACAACAAAGGATACAAAGAGTACTGCTGCTAATGCACTTGCTAGAAC
>DBNM01000132.1:2732-2878 GCA_002299135.1 Candidatus Neomicrothrix sp. UBA672
GCTGCATAAGCCTCTGCCTTAGTTGCACCATCATTCATAGATGCTTCAACTCTGCGATTGATTTCAGTCTTGAAATAATCAGAGTCCCACTGGTATCTGGTAGGTCCAAACAACTCAATTGGAGTTGTTGCTGAGCCATACCACAT
>DBNM01000169.1:0-6500 GCA_002299135.1 Candidatus Neomicrothrix sp. UBA672
CGAGTGTTCCTGTTACGAGTGTTCCTGTTGTTGACGATGAAGAAGTAATTGAAGTCGAAATCATTGAGTTGGGGGTGGTGACTTTAAATGAGAATGGGTTGCTTCTATTAGCAGGAACAGCTAATCAACTTCTTTTGTCATTCGACTCACCTCAAGAAGCAGTTATGAGCTCTTTAATAAGTATTCTCGGTGAACCCAATGAAGAGATTTGCGGTCCAAATGATCTGCAGGTATTCAAATTTGACGACCTGGAAGTGGTTTTTGAATCATACGACATGGGTTCAATTTTTTCACAGTGGTTCGTTTCAGGTGAAGGTGCCAGCAAAACGGGTTTGTGGACTCTTGACAGATTCGGTTTGGGTTCAAGCGTCACAGAATTAAAGAAACTTCCTGAAGGGCAAGTGGTAATTGAAGAAGCGTTTCCTGGAACAAATGATCCAGCTGGAAAGTTTCAAATAGACCCATTTGGTTTAGGAATGCTTATAAATGGGTTAACTAGCAATACGAATGACCAGGGAATAATTTTACAAATGTGGGCAGGTCAAGGATGTCAGAGATTCTCAGAGGGTTAGTTTTTAGATTTGATCTGATAAGACAAGGCCTCTTTTAAGGAATGATCCGAAAAAGAGAAATTAGCATCCAGAAGCTTTTTTGGGAAAACAAATTGGCTGGAGAGCATAAGTTCCTCGACTAACTGCCGCCCATAAAGAAGATTTAATGCTGAGGTTGGCACTTTTAGAATTGTGGGTCTTTTGAGAAGTGCACCGAGAGTCTTAGTGAATTCGAGATTGGATACAGGTTCTGGTGAAACTAAATTAACAGCTCCTTCTACTTCTTTTTCTATCATCCAACTAATTGCAGAGATTTCATCCCTTAGAGAGATCCAGCTCATCATTTGTTTACCTGAGCCTATTTGACCACCTAAACCAAGTTTGAATAGAGGCAAAAGCTTTTTTAGTAGACCCCCAGAAGAGCTTAGAACTACTCCAGTTCTTGCATGAGCGACACGAATCCCTGCCTTTTCGGCTTCTCGTGTTGATTCTTCCCACTTCGAACAAACATGAGCTAGGAAACCCTCTCCTTGTTCAGTTTCTTCTGTTGCATGACTGGTTCCTGAGTTCCCGTAATAACCGATAGCTGATGCATTAATTAAAACATTCGGACCGTTATCGGATTTCAATTCGGAAAGAGTTCCACAAATTAGTTTTGTGCCCATAATCCGACTGTGAAGTATTTGATCCATTCTTTTCTGCGACCATCTTTTGTCACCTATCCCTACACCACCCAAATTTACGATCGCATCGATTCCGACAAGGCGTTTTGGATCTAGATAATTCTCTTTAGGATCCCAGAAGATTTCCGAGTTATCAAACTCATCACGTCTCACTAATCGCTTAACGGAGTTACCTTTTTGAATTAAAAATTCTTCTAGCGCTCTACCTATGGTTCCAGAGGCTCCAGCAATCGCAATTGTTTTCAAAGGATTTTTCCCAAATCTATTTTTCTATTGCAACGACTTTTACGGTCAAGTCTCCATTGGGTGCCTCAAAAGTAACAGCGTCTCCTACTGAAGCACCTATAAGAGCTTCACCTAGAGGTGAATCAGGGGATAGAACTTCGACGTCTTCCCTTTGCTCTTCAATTGAACCAACTAGCATTTTTTCAGGCTCGGAGTCGCCCTGGTATAGAAGTGAAACAATTACCCCTAAAGAAACTTTCCCATCTCCACCTTCATCCATGGAGACTATTTCAGCATTTTCTAGGATTGAGGCCAGTTGAGCAATACGAGTCTCCATCTTTCCTTGTTCCTCTTTCGCTGCCTGATAATCCCCATTTTCTGACAGATCCCCGAGTTCACGCGCTGTCTCAATTTTTTTTGCTATATCTATTCGCCCTCTTGTGGTCAGATCCTCGTGCTCTCCGAGCAGGCGTTTATGGGCTTCTGGTGATAATTGTTGTATTTTTCCCATGAGTTAAGCGTAACTGTATGGAGAAATAGGCAAAACAAAAAACCTTATTATAGATTGCTTGAACAAAATGTTTGGAATCTGCACGCATGGCGCTGATAGACTTATTTGATGGCTAAGACACAGTTTGTAATTATTATCTAGAAGGCGCACATTTGTGTGCCTGATGCCGTCCACCAAGGTGGGCGGTTTTTTAGTTCCGACTAGGAGTAGAGGACAGGAGAAGAAATGCCGATTGAAAAAGCTGACAAGATTTGGATGAATGGTGAACTTGTTGACTGGGATTCAGCAAATGTCCATGTACTCACTCACACTCTACATTATGGAAATGGAGTTTTTGAGGGTATCCGCGCATACGAAACCGATAATGGTCCGGCAGTTTTTCGACTAACTCCTCATATTGAACGCCTTTTTAGGTCAGCCAAAATTCTCTGTATAGACATTCCTTATTCAGTGGACGAACTCGTAGATGCGGTTAAAGAAACAGTGAAAGTCAATAATCTGCCTTCGTGCTATATAAGGCCGCTCGCTTACCTTTCTTATGGAGAGATGGGACTTAACCCTCTGCCATGTTCAGTTGACGTTGCAATAGCGGCATGGCCATGGGGCGCCTATTTAGGTGACGAAGGAATTAATAGTGGAGTAAGGATGATGATTTCATCGTGGCAAAGACATGACCCCAATGCCATGCCACCAGCTGCAAAAGGTTGCGGGCATTACATAAATTCACAGATGGCTAAAGTTCAGGCTGTAAGAGCTGGTTACGATGAGGCGATTTTGCTGTCTCCACAAGGACATGTTTCTGAGTGCACTGGAGAGAATCTTTTTCTTGTAAGAAATGGAGTAATCGTGACTCCACCTACGAGCGCGGGAGCCTTGGAAGGAATTACTCAGGATTCGGTTAGGCAGATCGCATTGGACCTAGGAATCGAATATCGAGAAGGGAATATTCTGCGAAGCGATTTGTATACGGCTGAAGAAGCTTTTCTTTCCGGCACAGCAGCAGAAGTGGTGCCCATAAGATCTGTTGATGACAGAGAAATAGGAGACCCTGGACCCGTAACCAGGGCAATCCAAGAGAGATTCTTTGAAGCTGTCAGAGGTAAAAGGTCTGAGTATTCAGACTGGAATGAATATGTCACTTGAGACATCAACTTCTGTAAAGAAAGTTGAAATATATGACACAACTCTGCGTGATGGAGCTCAACTAGAAGGTATCTCTTTAACTGTCGATGACAAGTTGAGAATAGCTAGTCAGCTAGATCGTTTAGGGGTTCATTACATTGAAGGAGGTTGGCCAGGAGCTAATCCGAAGGACGAAGAGTTTTTCGCAAGAGCTTCGAAAGAGCTAACTCTAAAAACCTCTCAACTCGTGGCATTTGGTTCGACAAGAAGAGTTAATGGCGAGGTAGAAGACGATGTAACTCTTAAAAATTTAATTGACGCGAACACAGAAGTTGTCTGCATAGTGGGGAAAGCTTCGGCGTATCACGTTACTGAAGCCTTGAGGACAAGCCTTGAAGAAGGAATAGCAATGGTTGAAGAGTCTGTCAGGTTTCTAAAAGCTCAAAAATCAAAAGTTTTTTTCGACGCAGAGCACTTTTTTGATGGTTATAAAGACAGTCCAGACTTTTCTTTGGAAGTTTTAGAAGGAGCTGCTCGAGGTGGGGCTGATTGTGTTGTCCTTTGTGATACAAACGGCGGTTCACTTCCTCACGAAGTAGAAGAAATTGTGAAAGAAGTTAGAGACAAAATTGATTGTGAAATCGGTGTGCATTTGCATAATGACACAGGATGCGGGGTTGCAAATGCTATAGCTGGTGTTATCGGCGGAGCGTCACAAGTCCAGGGAACGATAAATGGTTATGGCGAAAGGGTAGGCAATTGTGACCTAATCCCAGTCATAGCAAACCTGAGTCTCAAACTCGGAATCGAAACTATTTCGAAGGAACATTTAGAAAATCTTACTTCAGTCTCACGACACGTTGCAGAGCTGGTCAATTTTGCTTCTGATCCACAACAGCCTTACGTTGGGACAAAGGCATTCGCTCATAAAGCAGGACTCCATACCAGTGCTATAGCGCGACAAAGAGATGCATATGAACATATAGATCCTGAATCAGTGGGCAATGGAACAAGGTTTCTAGTTTCTGAAATGTCAGGTCGGTCGACTATCGAACTGAAAGCAAAAGAAATCGGAATTGATTTAGAAGCTGGGATAATTGGTGAAGTAGTAGAGACACTGAAAGAACTTGAGTATGAGGGTTATCATTTTGAAGCAGCAGATGCTTCTTTAGAACTACTGATCAGATCAGCGGCAGGTTGGACGCAAGAGCATTTTGAAGTCGATTCTTTTTCAGTCAGCGTAGGACATGACAAAGGAAGTGGTACACAGGCTTGGAATGATGTTGCTGTAGAAGTAGACACCCATGCAACAGTTGCAGTCACTGTCGGTGAAGAAAAAATAACAGCTCAGGGAGAAGGCAACGGTCCAGTAAATGCACTTGATTCGGCTTTAAGAAAGGCCTTGAGGGATAAACTTCCGCGTATAGATTCTTTCAACTTAACTGATTATAAGGTTCGAGTTCTTGAATCTGAGAGAGGCACTGGAGCGGTAACAAGAGTTCTTCTTGATACCACGGATGGCGAAGAGACTTGGACAACTATTGGAGTATCAACAAACATTATTGAAGCATCATGGCAGGCTCTCGTCGATTCACTGGTTTATGGTTTGTTGCATTCAGAAAGATGAAGTCACCCCAAGTTGTATTCCAATAAATATCAGTAAGTTGTAATCATGTTGTTAAACCGATCACGTGTACTTTTGTCTGAATTCATTGGAACTATGTTTCTTTTAATTGGTGTTATAGGGTCTGGAATAATGGCTGAGAGGCTGAGCCCATCGGATAGTGGGCTTCAACTGTTGCAAAATGCAGCTGCGACCACAGGCGTTCTAATAGCAATCATTTCAATTTTTGGAACTATTTCAGCAGATTTCAACCCAGCAGTTACTGTTGCTGCATGGCTTCTTGGTTATCGCCAAAGAAATGAAGTCATACCTGTAATTGTCTTTCAGCTCATTGGAGGTTGTGCAGGAACAGTACTGGCGAACATTATGTTTGACTTGGATTGGTTTCAGTTGTCAGAAAAGACAAGGTCAGGTGCAAATTTATGGCTTGCAGAAGTAATCGCTACATTAGGTCTTCTGCTTATCGTATTCAGCTTGCTGCACACTAAGAGATCAAATCACATTCCCTATGTGGTTGGGGCGTATATAGGAGGTGCTTACTATTTCACTTCATCGACAAGCTTCGCCAACCCTGCTGTATCAGTAGCTAGGATGCTTTCTGATACTTTCGCAGGAATAGAACCATCTTCAGCACCGATGTTTATCCTGATGCAAATCTTTGGATTAGGTTTAGCCGTCTGGCTAATCAAGTATCTATTCCCAAAACCTCAAAAAACTGAGGCAAACTACTCACATTGATTATTAGCAGGAGCGCCGCTAATTCTTTCATTAGACCAATTTATTAAATCATCCCAATACGCAGTAACTGAAGTCCCATGGTTGGTTCCCGGGTATTCTCTCAGCTCGACAGGAGCGGAGAGAGAAAAAGCACAAAGTTGATCTAAAAGAAGTTGACTTGCAATAAAAGGTATCTGCTCATCGTCTGTTCCATGAAGGATCACGGTAGGAACTTGGACATTCCGCTGATTTGTATCATTTTCAGTAAGGCGGGCATTCCAATCCGGAAGAGAGAAAACATCATCGACGGTTACAAGCTCTTCATAAGGAATTGGATTGAAAATTTCAAAAACGTGTCCTGTGCAACCTTTTTCCAATTCTTCTAAGAGTGGCAAATATTCAGATTTAATAAGGCTCTCATAGTCTAGTTCCGGATAGGCGGAACCAAAAGAAGCACCGACCATTACTAGGTATCCCTGAAAAGGACCACTTTGCAGAAACGATCTAAGCAAAGGAAACTGCGAAGGAGGTGCACCCGCGGCAACACCCACCAGATTAAGTTCCGGAGCCAGATCCAACCAGCGTTGGCTAGCATGCAAGGCTGCATGCCCACCTTGAGAGTGACCCCAAACTACAAGCGGACCATCAGCATTTATTCCCTCAATATTTTTAGCGGCTCTTACAATGTCAAAGACTCCGCGAGCTTCGCTTTCACCGACAATGTAGTGATGGATGCCATCAGATCCTAAACCTTCAAAATCGGATGCAACTACAACCCAACCTGCTTCAATAAATGGTCTTATTAATTCAAGATTCGCTACAGGTTCCTGTCTCGATGGAGCACACTGATCAGCAAGACCAACTGTCCCATGTGCTATAGAAAGAACAGGACGTGACTCTTCAGAATTGAGATCCGGTGCCAATATCAGACCGCTCACTTCAATGGGTTCACCTAGTATTGATTCCGACTCATAGATAACACGGAAACCAACGCCCAGTTCACCAATGTCTATTTCCTCCATTTGAATTAGAGATCTAACGGGGGTTTCTGACGATTCAGTTGGTGG
>DBNM01000169.1:6824-9081 GCA_002299135.1 Candidatus Neomicrothrix sp. UBA672
TTCAGTTGGTGGGTCATTGAATCCTCGAAGCTCGACATCTGAGACTAGGTCAGCAACCTCGGCTGTCATCTTAAAGGCCCCTGTCGGAAGATTGAGAACCTCATAGGTGAAGCCAGTCAGATAGACACGTAAAAGATCATGAACAGCACTTGCGTCTGCATCATCAGGTAAGCAACCATCTTCACCGGCCCGAACCGTGGAATCGCCGAGAGCATCACGCAACTCAGTAAGGCCACCTCGTTCTTGAATCAAAGGACATACATCTATCGCTGTAGCGTGTCCAGTTTTAGCAATATTAATGAAAACAGAATTATCGAGTGATTCGTGTAATTCCCACGAGATTGATGGCTCAACTATTGAGTCATTTTCAAACACAACCAGCAAAGTAGGCCGGTCAACTGCAAGATCCTGAAAACCACCCGCAAGAAGAGCGACACCAGCGACCCGATCATCCGCAGTCGCAAGAGCCGCAGTTCTCGTGCCCGCAGAATGTCCAATTATCACCATTTTAGAGTCATCAGTTATAGGGCCTAATTCAGAGTCTTTACCAATAATTTCCAAAGCTTCAAAAAGATCGGCAACGTCATCTTCCGGCGTATCAGCTCCTGCTAATGGAGTCAGTAAGGTAGTGAGACTTCGACCAAGATGTTCCACGGCAATTGTGATAACACCATGGCTAGCAAGATGGCTCGTTAGGAAAGTAGCTGCCTGACGGTAGCCAGGGCTTCCATGGCTATAAGCAGCAATTGGGAAAGGACCTCCCTTGCTTGCTGGAGGAGCGTTTCTGTAAGAACCTGTGTCAACTTCACCACCTAAATCGCCTGGAATGAAAGGTTGGAGAACTTCAGATATGACATTAATACTGTCAAAGGTTTCAGAAAGTTGGTCTTTAACAGTATTTGGTTCGACGGGGTACCAAACTTCAACCGGCCTGTCTTCCAACTGAATGGTGCGCACCCCTACGGCCCAAGGGCCTCTTTCTAGAAATTGTTCAGGACCAGAAGGCATTAGAACAGTAGTTGTCACGGGTGGTTGGGTTGTTGTGGGTGGTTGCTGTGTGACAGTTTCTTCTGCCTGTGCGACAGTTTCTTTTGCTTTCGAGCATGAAACAACCACGCAAAACACAGAGATAATAAGAAAAATTTTTTTCATAGTGTTGATCTAAATTCTGAGCTTATAGTCGGTATCTTTCATATGTGGAAAAAGGTAGAGAAATTACTCCTGAGCCAATTAGCGAGGAAAAAAATTTCGAAAAACGCGATTGGTTTTTGTTGTTAACAGCTGCAGGCATTTGGGGTTCCTCATTTCTCTTCATGGATGTTGCGTTGGAGAGTGAACACCCAGGTCTAATAACATGGTTACGACCTACTTTGGGCTTGTTTGCACTTATCTGGTTTCCATCAGCAAGACGACCCGTTGAATCAGTAGACCGTTGGTCAGTTGTATTACTTGCAATAACATGGGTGGCTTTCCCATTCACTATGTTCCCATTAGCTCAACAGTGGATTGATTCTTCAATAACGGGGATGCTTAACAGCGCTATGCCAATAATGACTTTGGTAATTGGCGTCCTAGGATTCGGAGTTTTAATTAAACGAATCCAAATTCTAGGAATTCTTGTTGGAATAGTAGGAATACTCTTCATAGGTTTACCCACTGTCAGCGGAGGTGGAACTAATGCTCTTGGGGTTCTATTTGTAGTTTTAGCGGTTACTTCCTATGGGGTGGGAGTCAACGTTGCGGGACCTCTTCAAAGAAAATATGGATCGCTAGCTGTTCTATCAAAAGTATTAATAGTTGCTTCTATTCTCACAATGCCTTTTGGAATTTATGGAATCACAGAGTCAACATGGTCGATGAAAGCATTCGGGGCCAATTTAGCTGTTGGTTTAGGAGGTACAGGTATTGCTTATGCAGCAGCAACTACTTTGGTTGGAAGCGTCGGAGCTGTACGTGCATCTATAGTCACTTACCTGATACCAGTAATGGCAGCTCTATTAGGGGTGTTTGTTCTAGATGAAAAGCTTTCTTTTTGGGAGTTGTTTGGAGTTGCAGTGCTCTTAGGAGGAGCATGGCTAACAACACGAACAGAAATAAAATCGTTATTGAAATCTGATATCGGAAAAAACAAAAATACTTAGAATGATTACTGTAAAAATGGTGCTGCTTGTTTGCATTGTTGCTGCAATTAGTTCTTGTAATTCTGATTTAGAAAATCAACAAATTCTTACATCTGATTCATCTAATAAGAATGCGG
>DBNM01000105.1:0-8542 GCA_002299135.1 Candidatus Neomicrothrix sp. UBA672
GACTCTAGATTCCAATAAATCAATTGCAGAAGAATCTGAAGAAGATTGACTAGATGAAATTTTCACCAGTGCAACTTCAAGATCAACACGCGGATCTGGTGATCTTCTCATATCAACAAGAGAGAGTCCTAATATTTCCAAAGATCGTGTGATCAAGGCAGGAGTAACTTTCTCAGTAAAATTCTTTATCTTCGCTTTTTCTTCTTCAGTTAAACCTTCTAATGGCACTCCCATCGAGAATAAAAAAGCTTCTCTTAACGAAGACAACAAATTTTCTCCAATGAGTCTCGGTTCTTTGCCTGTTGCAATCACTGCATTAACTGCCGTAAGCGTTTTTTTAGAATCTCTTGTGGCTATTCCATCTAATAAATCATCGACAGAATTTTCAAAAAACCTTGACCCGCCGGCAACTATTTTGTCTAGTGCTGATAGAGCATCGCGTGCTGAACCTTTAGCTTCACGAATCGCTTGATTTAAACCTTCTTCACCAACTTCCAAAGCAGCATCTTTTGAAATTTCTTCAAGTAATTCTCGAAGTTGTTCAGTTGGTAGCAAATTAAGTTCTAAATGTTGCGATCGACTTCGTATCGTTTCTACGACTTTATGTGGCTCAGTTGTTGCCATCACAAAAATAACGTGATCCGGTGGCTCCTCTAATGTTTTCAACAATGCATTTTCTGCCCCAGAAGTAAGCATGTGAACCTCATCTAATAGATATACCTTGGTTCGACCTGGGGTACCCAAAGCAACCTTTGACAACAAGTCACGAATGTCATCAACCTTGTTATTCGAGGCTGCATCCAATTCATGCAAATCAAAAGAGGATCCTTTATCAATGGATAAACATGACTCACATTCACAACAAGGTTCACCGTCTTGAACCTGTTCACAATTTAGTGCTTTCGCAAGAATTCGCGCTGCCGTTGTCTTACCTGTTCCCCGAGGTCCGCTTAATAGATATGCATGGAAAACACGGTTTAGTCTTATTGCATTTTGTAAAGCAGCAACTACGTGATCTTGGCCTTTCAGGTCCGCAAAACAACGGGGCCTATACCGGCGATACAGAGATGTGAATTCCATCGAAACGAAGCCTAGTGGCAGACTGTGCCTTCATAAGATATGAGATAAAGATACACAGAAAAAATCATATAAACCTGATTTGGTATTTTTCGCACTGGAGGAAGGTATGGGATTCGAACCCATGGTGACCCGGAGGCCACATCACCTTTCCAAGGTGACCGAATCGTCCACTCTCGCAACCTTCCAAGATTCAAAAAGAACCTAACTAAAGGTTATCGCCGACTTTTTGCCCATTAAAATTTTTTTATTAAAAGAACCTTTGTCGTAAAATTATAAAAGAGGTTATCGTGCGCATATGACAAACGATGAATTAATGGAACTTGCTATTCAAGAAGCAATAACTGCGAAAAACGCTGGAGAGGTACCTATAGGCGCAGTAATTGAAATTGATGGCCAAATTGTTGCTCGTCGACATAACGAAAGAGAAACAACAAATGATCCAACTGCACACGCAGAAATTCTGGCTATACGAGATGCCGCAGAGCATGGAAAAAATTGGAGACTAGAAACAGCTACTCTGGTTGTCACACTTGAACCATGTCCTATGTGCGCGGGAGCAATTTGGGCATCGCGTATAAAAAAAGTTGTTTGGGGGGCACCAAATATAGAAGCTGGTTCTTTAGGGTCTCTTTATAATTTAGGAGTCGATCCTCGTCTAAATCATCAAATAGAAATTGTCGGTGAAGTTAGACCATTGGAATGTTCAGAACTTCTAAGTAATTTCTTTAGTGTTAATCGCTAATAAACTTGGTGAATCTGTAAGCGCAAGTACCATCAATGTGTTAAGGAAGGTTGCCAGAGTGGACGAATGGGGCGGCCTCGAAAGCCGTTGTGGCCTCCGGGTCACCGTGGGTTCGAATCCCACACCTTCCGCCAATTTTTACAGGCCTCAAAGTCCCATTTCATGATGGGGTGGGACTTCAAAACGTTCTATAGCGTCAGCCCTACGGTGGAGTAGTTCAACAGTTTCATCTAGATCTTTGGCAATAATGTATTGACGTCTCATAACACTCTGAACTACAAATCTGCCTAGGTCATCAAGATCTGCCACTTTGACTTCACGACCAGACTTTTCGAGTGTATTTTTTAATTCTTCAAAAGTCATCGGTTTACGTTTAGCAGGGTTTTTAACTCTTTCCAGTTCACTTGGTCGATTTCTCTGTGAGTTAAAAAGACCTGTATTCATAAGACCACCTGAGGGATAGAAAACAGAGGCCCCTATATCTTTTTCTTCCAGAACTAGTTGATGTTGTAAAGCTTCGGTAAAACAACTTACAGCGGCTTTACTTGATGCATAAATCGAAGCCATTGGAACTGGCGCAAAACCACCGTCACCTGAAGAGGTATTAATTACATGGCCCGGTTTACCTGATTCGAGCATTCGAGGAACAAAAGCCATTACTCCATTTGACATTCCGAAAACATTTACTCCAAAACACCATTT
The DNA here is from genome assembly GCA_002299135.1 of Candidatus Neomicrothrix sp. UBA672. Taxonomy (GTDB): domain Bacteria; phylum Actinomycetota; class Acidimicrobiia; order Acidimicrobiales; family MedAcidi-G1; genus MedAcidi-G1. Next base: position 2,525 of record DBNM01000105.1, read on the forward strand.
CCAATCATTTGGTTCGTGTTCCCACGCTTTGCCACCACCTCCAGAACCGACACCTGCGTTGTTAAATAACAAGGTGCACTTACCGAAAGTTGAAAACACATGATCTGCTAACGATTCGACTGAAACAGGATCACTTACATCAGTTACAAAACCAGATACTTCACCAAAACTTGAAAGCTCCTCCACTGTTTTATCAAGCACGGATTTTTCAATATCAGCTATAACTACTTTCATTTCTTGTTCAAGAAGAGCTTTTACAATTCCTTTTCCTATTCCATTTGCCCCACCTGTAACAACAGCTATTTCATTTGTTAGCTCTAAAGGTTTCAAAGTCATACTTGTTGCACCTGATTCAAAGGGTTCATACCTGGACAACCTTTTGCGTCTTCAGCTATTTCTGCATAATTGATTGGCGTTGCCACCTCAGCTTTCGTCGGGCAAACTTTTTTGGCTAAAGGCCGTAATGCATCAACATTAAACTTGTACAAGCGAGCAGCATTCTCAGTCAAAATCTTAGTTGCATCTTCTGCCGAAAAATCGGCAAAAGTTAAACGAAGATGGTCACGCGTGTATGGATACGAACCTTCCGTATGTGGATAATCTGATCCCCACATAATTTTATCGATGCCAATTTCCTTACATAAATGAGCCTCTGTCGGCCGCAGAAAACTTGCTCCAATATGACATTGCCTTTGCCAATACTCACTAGGTTTCAGTGATAGTTGTTCAACCGCCATCCCTCCAAAAATAGTTTCCGAACCATATTTTCCATATTTCATTCGTTCATAGAACGAATCAAGTTTTTCTAATGTGTCCGGCAACCATGCAGTCCCAGTTTCGGTGTTAACGAACTGTAAGTTTGGATGTTGTTCAAAAACTCCACTAAACATCAAATGCCAAAGCGCTCTTTGACTCCACCATGTGACTTCAATCATAAAAACAGCTAATGAAGCAGGAAAATAAGATCCGAAATCCGGCGTTGCTCCTCCGGCATGATGGTTCAAAGGCATTTCAAAATCTGCTGCAGCAGACCATATAGGTTCATAGCTTGGCGAATATAAGGGTTCAAACGGTGAATCGGGAGGAGCCCCAGGAACCAAAATCCCCCCTCTTAAACCATTGTCAAATGCCCATTTGATTTCTTCTACTGAACCTTCAACATCCCCAAGAAAAATCTGTGCCACACCTGCACGTCTTTCTGGTGCTTCAGAAACAAAGTCCGCTAACCACCGATTATGGGCTCTTAAACCCGCCCATCTTTTTTCGAAATCATCACTATAAGGTGGCGCTTCAAAAGGACTAGCTGCAGGGGGTGCAAAAGGTGGTGTTGTATTGGGAAACAGTACCGTCGCTACAACACCATCATCTTCTTGTTCCTTTAAGCGACGAGAGCTTGAAAAATTACGATCAGCATCAAGTTCCGGATCTCCGCCGATTCCGACATTTCGAGGTGATTTTTCTAAGCCTGAATATAGTTCATCCATTCTGACTTGATCGGCTTCAATTACATCTGCCCACTCATCGAAATCATTGTGAAATTTAGTTTCCAAATAATCTTTATATTGACGTAAATCTGCACCACAATGGCTATCAGCAGAAATGATTACATGATGTTCATCCATACGAATCCTCAGTACTGTAATTCACAACCATATTCATCAAGCCACCAGCGGGCTTCACGTAGTGCATTTTCAGAAGTTCTTAAATCAAGATCTTGATTAAGTTGTTTCGGAGTTGGGCCAACACGACTTGCAACAGCATTCAATCCTTCAAAATCAAGTCCGTAACATTCAACAGCGTTAATTCCGAGCAAACGACGAGTGTCCTCGATTGAAACATCTCTGAAATCATTCTCAAGTCGCTCAACTGTATTTGGCCAGGATCCTTCAGGATGTGGATAATCAGTACCCCACATTAAGGCATTGATTCCATTTACATGTCTACGTCTGATTTCCTCTCGCGACATAGTAGAAGCACCTATGAAAACATTCGAACCAAAATATTCTGAAGGAAGTCGCGATATTAATCCCTTCATTCTTGAACCCATTTTTTTTATTTTGCTTGTACCACCGAAATTAATATCGGCTTTCCACAAAATATCTCCGATCCAAAATGAACCACATTCAACTACTGCATATTTCAATCCAGGAAAACGATCAAATTTACCTGAAAACAAAAGTTGCCACAGAATTCTATGCGTCCAAAAAGGCACCTCACTGATATACATAGCTATGTTTTCTCCATAACTTGGAAAATCTGCTTCACCAGAGTGAGTGTGAACCACAAGACCAGTTTCACTACACGCTGCCCATACTTTGTCGTAATGATCAGACCCATAAGGAGGAAAACCATGCCACATAGTTGGGACCATCACACCATAAATGCCTGGTTTTTCAGCAAGTAATTCGATTTCCTTTACAGCCTCATCTACGTCGTGGGTTATTGGAACTAAAGCAATCCCAGCACGTCTAACAGGGTCATCCCCACAAAATTCTTCTAACCAACGGTTATGCGCTCTTGCTCCCCCAAAAGCAAGTTTTGGATCAGTAATCTGACCAGCAGCCAAACCAGCACCAAAAGGTGGTGATTCTTGTCCTGTAACAGCATCACCATCAGCAAAAATTATTTCACCTGAAATGCCATCGGAATCCATAACACCATTTCGAACTGAGGAGTCATATGCCCCTTTAAGACCTTCCTTGTTTTCTCCCTCCCATTTCTCTAAAAACTCAGCGTTAACCTCTTCAGTGATCCGTCGATGTTCATGTCTCTCTTCTACATATTTGTCGAACTCATCATGCAAAGATGACTCAAGGTAGGGACGATAATTCTCACACTGAAGCCCAGCATGCGTATCAGAGGAAACAATTAAGTATGGCTCTTCACCTGTACTCACTTCGATGGACATTTGCCCTCCTTAATCATCAGTATCTTTTACACCTAGAACCGAAAGATCGTCGTAACGTTGGTGAACAAAAGGTATCAAATTTTCAGCCGGAACAGTCCCCACAGTATGAGCATTGACAACTGTTGCACGCTGAGAAAGATTAATCGAATGCAACTTTCTTACTGGTAAATCTGCTACCGGATCTAATGGTGAATCACCCAAAATAACTTCACCTTCTACAATTTCTGCTTTTCGTTCACGTGAGGATTTTTTTGAATGGACTATAAAAGGGTCCCCGTCAAGTTTTGTGGGCCCTTCAGGTGATGGAAGTAATTTGAAATAAAAATCGATTCTTTCGTTTGATATTAAATCCCTTTCACCTGTAATCTTCCCTTTTATCTCTGCGACTGTAAAACCTAAGCGTTTTATTGTGCTGTGAATATCATCACCTTCTCTTTTTGCCTGAATCTCTGCAATCTTTTTGGGTTCTCCAAATGTTTCACGGCCTCCAACTGTTGCCTGTTCAGTCGTCATCGGCATTAATAATGGGTATTCACCTAAAACTTCCCCATGGCAAGCTTGAACTCCGAACCATCCAGCCCCAAATACCAAATTACCGGGCATGGTAACTGTAGAAATATTAAGCCTTACTAATGGTTCTGGTCCCGGTTCTAAAGGTGGTGGTAGAACAGCAGCAATAACATCGGGATCAGTTTCATAAACAGCTTCTAAAGAATCTGACCATGTCTCTCGACCTGTTGCTTCAAGCTCTCTGTTACGGATCGCTTCTTGCGACCGAGCCCCATATCTAATACTGCCCATAATTCTCCCTGCTAAATAAAATCTATGTTGTTATTAAATTCTCTCACGCGTTGAATTCGAATAACCATACGGAAAATTTATGTTAATAAGAAAAAGGCCAAGTTTTAAAATAAGTTTTTACACGCATCCATATTCCTGCAATTCCTCTAGGTTCAAGTAGCAAAAATGCAGCAATAAGTGCGCCATAAATAATGTGATTTAGAGAAGAGATGGAGAGCATGCCTCCAATTCCTCCTTGGTCTCCACTAACGCCGGGAAGATCATAATCTCTAGAAATATTTTCAACGAGTCTGGGAAGACTTCCTAAAACAAGAGCACCGATGATTGACCCGTGAATCGTTCCCATTCCTCCCAAAATAATTATTGCTATGTATTGAATTGCCACTAGCAAGCCGAAATCTATAGGACTTATAAATGACTGCAATACTCCGAAAAGTGCTCCAGCAAGAGCAGCAATTGAACTGGAAATTGCAAATGCCATAGTCTTGTAATGCAAAAGATCTACTCCAATTATTTCAGCTGCGATATCACGATCTCTTACTGCCTGTAATGCCCTTCCTGGTCTTGTTCTCACTATGTTCTTGACAAGAAGTGCAACAAGTGCGACAAAACCCCAAATGAGCCAGAAAAATGATTGGTTTTTCTCAAATTCATGACCGAAAACTTCAAAGTTTCTAAAGTCAACAGGACCAATTTTTAATGAAGTTCCTGTAACCGAAACTCCTGTACTTCCGCCAGTAACCGACTTCCAATTTCGAAAAATATGGTCTCCTAAGAAAACCAAACCCAGAGTCACAACAACTAAATAGTTTCCACGAAGTCGTAGCGCTAGAGGTCCTACTATAAAACCGATTAGAAAACCAACTAAAAGTGAACCCGGCAACCAAACTATGAAAGGTAAATCCCATGCCGATCCTGCATATGCAGCGAAATAGGCTCCAGCTCCAACAAAAACTGAATGACCTAGTGAAACTTGCCCTGTGTATCCCGTCAGCAAATTTAAACCAATAGCACCAATTGCAAACACGCCAGCATAATTGAGCGTTGTCATGGTTAGCCCTATATCGTCAAGAAATTTCGTTACGATAAAACTCTCCCAAATTATCGGGCTTAAAACGTAAAGAAATAACAGAGTTAATAAACCAGCTCTTAATAAAGGAGTCCGCCAAATCATTAGATCTTGCTGATAGCGAACTTTTAGTTCTTTTGAAGGATTAGCCATTTCAACTCACACTCTGTGTACTTCTTTAGTGCCGAAAAGTCCGTACGGTCGGATCATTAAAATTATAAGCATCACAATAAAGACCATTACTCTGTCGAATCCGACGCCTAACCAATCCAGATCCCATTCAGGCTGATATACCTTTGTCAAATTTTGAATAATTCCAACAATGATTCCTCCCACTACGGCACCTCCCGGGGAATCAAAACCTCCCAATATCATTGCTGGAAAAGCAAGAAACACTATCAGGTCCATATTCGGTGTTAACTGTGCTATTCCCACACCAGTTGCAGTTCCGGCTAAAGCAGCCACTGCACCAGCGATTCCGAAAGCAGTAGCGAAGACAACCTTCAAAGAAATGCCTTGAGCAAAAGCTGCTTCGTGGTCGAAATGGGCAGCTCTCATTGCTATACCGATTTTTGTGTATCTATTAACTAAGAAAAAACCTAAAAGTGCAATTGCAGTTAAAGCAATTGTCCAAAGCTTTGCGTGTGTGAAAACTAAATCACCTACTTTGATTATCTTAAAACCCCATGGGTCTCCCATATTTTTTTCAGCAAAACCCCAGATAGATGGAACTACTTGTTTGATTACAAAAAGTATGCCTATGGTGACGATGATTGACCCAAAGATTGGNNAAAAGTCCGTACGGTCGGATCATTAAAATGATAAGCATCACAATAAAGACCATTACTCTGTCAAATCCGACTCCTAACCAATCCAGATCCCATTCAGGCTGATATACCTTTGTCAAATTTTGAATAATTCCAACGATGATTCCCCCTACAACAGCACCTCCCGGAGAATCAAAGCCTCCTAATATCATTGCTGGAAAAGCAAGAAATACTATCAAGTCCATATTCGGTGTTAACTGTGCTATTCCCACACCAGTTGCAGTTCCCGCTAAAGCAGCAACTGCACCAGCGATTCCAAAAGCAGTAGCGAAGACGACCTTCAAAGAAATGCCTTGAGCAAAGGCTGCTTCGTGGTCAAAATGGGCAGCTCTCATTGCTATACCGATTTTTGTATATCGATTAACTAAGAAAAAACCTAAAAGCGCAATTGCAGTTAAAGCAATTGTCCAAAG
>DBNM01000105.1:8675-10276 GCA_002299135.1 Candidatus Neomicrothrix sp. UBA672
TGACGATGATTGACCCAAAGATTGGCAACTCATTTGATTGACTTGCTCCAAAACGGATTTCGAATTTTTTTACTAAGAAATAAATACACACTCCAACAAAAATTCCAACTATCAAGGAAGTCAAGTGGCTGTTGCCGTTATAAAAAAATATTGACCAGAAAATTAAACAAAAGACACCGGCAGATATTTCTTTTAATGAACGGTGCAAAAGTAGTAACTGAATTAGAACTGCGATCATTGCGGTAACAATCATTGAAAGAAGCAAAGAAAGATAAAAATTCCATCCCCAGGTTTGGCTGAAATTGTAGGTCAAAAATGCACCTATCAGAAGAAACCCCCCTTGGGCGAAATTAATTATTCCAGTTGCTCGATAGATGACCACAAAACCAAGAACTATTAAGGAGTATCTGGCCCCGAGAGCTATCCCATCGAATATGCCTTGTAAAAGTTGATCCATTAATACATACTCTCGATCAATTCGGCAAACTGTTCGGTAATAGCCGTTCGCTTTACTTTTTGTGTAGCTGTGAGTTGACCGTCTTCATGGTCAAGTTCTATTGGTATTAATTTAAAATACTTAACTGTTTCCACCTGAGCTAAATCTTTGTTTGCGTCATTAATAATCGTGGAAACTAATTCGTTTACTTCATCTTTAGATGAGAGATCTTCATAAGTGGTGTAGGGAATCCCTTGACGTGTAGCCCAATCGCCTACCGTGTCACTTTCAATTCCAATTAACGCCGTTAGATATTTACGCTTATCTCCGACAACCATAGCCTCCCTAATGTAAGGGGAAATTTTTATACGATTTTCTATTTCAGATGGTGACAGATTTTTCCCACCTGCTGTGATGATTATGTCTTTTTTACGATCTGTAATCCACAGATGTCCGTCTCCATCTATATGACCTATATCTCCTGTATGTAACCAACCATCTATAATCGTTTCTTTGGTTGCTTCCGGATTTCTAAAATACCCTCTAAAGGTTCCATCTGAGCGCGTAAGTATTTCTCCATCTTCAGCTATTCGAACTTCAGAGTGAGGTAGTGATTTACCAACAGAACCTAAATGCAACTCATCAGCCGGAACAATAGTTGCAACAGCTGTATTTTCAGTCATTCCGTATCCTTCACGAACGGGTATACCAATTGACATGAAAAATTGAAGTACTTGTGGCGCTATCGGTGCCGCACCAGATAGGGCTTCGCGTACTCTCATCATTCCCAATCTTTTTTTCAATGACCTAAAAACGAACAACCAGCCGATTCCAAACCATATTGAATCAATAAAAGTGCCTTTTTTGTTCAAACGTCTTTGTAGAAGCAACCCACCTTGTTTCATCCAAAAATTAAACAAAGATCGTTTTAACCATGTTGCATCATTTGATCGAATCTGAATAGCAGCCAGCATTTTTTCCCATATACGGGGGACTCCCAGAAAAAAAGTCGGTTGTACTTCGCGCAAATCTTCCATAAAAGAATTGGTGTCTTCGCCAAAGTTAACTACATAGCCGTGATAAACGCCATTGGCAACAGAGATGACACGCTCAGCCACATGACATAAGGGAAGATATGATAAAACCTCGTCATTTTTTCTGTATT
>DBNM01000105.1:10384-10613 GCA_002299135.1 Candidatus Neomicrothrix sp. UBA672
GTTGCATCATTTGATCGAATCTGAATAGCAGCCAGCATTTTTTCCCATATACGGGGGACTCCCAGAAAAAAAGTCGGTTGCACTTCGCGCAAATCTTCCATAAAAGAATTGGTGTCTTCGCCAAAGTTAACTACATAGCCGTGATAAACCCCATTGGCAACAGAGATGACACGCTCAGCCACATGACATAAGGGAAGATATGATAAAACCTCGTCATTTTTTCTGTATT
>DBNM01000127.1:0-423 GCA_002299135.1 Candidatus Neomicrothrix sp. UBA672
GTTGCTTAATGTCTTCTCTTTGGCAAATGATTTGGGGTGTGGGATTGACTTCCATATCGATGAGTCCCACTTGGATCCTGGAGGAGGTTTGCGAGAATTGCTTTATGTACTTGATCGCATAAGCATGGATGTGCCAATAACTTGTAGCCACCTAAGTAGCATGAGCTTGCTCTCTCATAAAAACTTGTGTTTCTTTGCAGAAAGATTGGCTCATTACAACGTAAAAGTGGTTGCATTGCCGCTTACTAACTTTTGGTTGCTTTCCAGGCATTACATGGCGACACCAGTTAAAAGGCCTTTAGCACCAATTAATCAGCTTCAAAAGGCAGGGGTCACAGTTGGTATTGGTGGGGACAATGTGCAAGATCCTTGGAATCCAATTGGGGATTTTGATCCGTTATCTTTAATCGCAGCTTCTATCCC
>DBNM01000127.1:819-3146 GCA_002299135.1 Candidatus Neomicrothrix sp. UBA672
AATAATGGATCTTGAGTGGGATGGAAGCTTTCAAGTCGGTAGTCCAGCAGATTTTATTTTGTTAGACGCTGATAGTTGGACTAGCGCTCTTTCTATGTCACCAGATAGAAAGGTAATGATTAATGGGGCTTGGGTTGAATAACTAGTTAATTCATTCAAAAATTTTTCTACACATGCTTAACACATCAAACTTAGATGAATTTCTGGAGGAAATCAGGAGAATCAGTGATTTAGAGCTCCTTCTTAGGCCTGCTGAACAAAAAAGGTTTTCTCGCGATTTTTTTGATTATTCACCGATTCTTAGAGAGAAGCTTGCTGAGTGTTGCGCAGACTTTGTCGTTAAACCCCTTTCTGTTGATGCAGTTTTGTCAGTTGCATTTACTTGTCAAAAACATGAGGTCCCTTTGACTATTAGAGGTGCAGGAACAGGAAACTATGGTCAATGCGTCCCTATAGAAGGAGGTGTAGTAATGATTATGACGTCTTTAACCAAAATAAGAAATTTCAATTCGGAAACTTTTGAAGTCACTGTTGAGGCAGGTTGCTTGCTTGGAGATCTGAATAAATATTTGCTTTTAAAAGGACGCCAGCTTCGATTGCTTCCTAGTACTTGGAGAACTGCTTCTGTTGCTGGCTTTATCGCTGGAGGTTCTGGAGGTATTGGTTCTGTTCGATGGGGTTTTCTTCGTGACCCTGGCCATTTGCTTGGACTTGAAGTTGTAACCCTAGAAGAGTGCCCTAGAAAAATTCAACTTGATGCAAGATCCTCTGAGGCACTTAATCATGCCTATGGGACAAATGGAATTATTACTTCTTTAACCCTATCAACTTGTAATGCTGTTGATTGGCATGAGGTAGCAATTGATTGCGATGATTTTTTTGAAGCAGTTGAAATCTTCCAGTCTTGTACTAAAGCAGCTGTAGATTTATTCCTTTGCAGTTTTTTAGAGAATAAGATTGTTGAATGCCTTCCTTCTTGGAGTGGAAAGTGGAGAGGGAAGAATCGTTTATTGCTTTTGGTTGCTCCAGACGGGGTGAGCACTTTAGAAAGAATTTCTATGAGAAATGGCGTTGACTTTTATCATCTAGGACCAGAAGAGAAACAAGGGGGAGGGGGATTACGTGAACTTACTTGGAATCACACTACTCTTCATATGAGATCAATTGACCCTAATTGGACATACCTTCAGATGCTTTTGCCTCAGCCAGAAGTCAATGCTATTGATGCCATCAACAGTAAATGGGGGAATAAGATACTTTGGCATTTTGAAGCTGTTAGACAGCAAGGTGTTCAACGCATGGCGGCTTTGCCTTTAGTTCAATGGGAAGGCAGCAATCAGTTGGAGATTTTAATGAATGACTTTAGAAAGGTTGGGGCGATTTTGTTTAATCCACATGTCATTACAGTTGAGGATGGTGGCTTAGGTGTAATTGACTCTGACCAAGTTCAGGCAAAAAGAGATTTTGATCCGAAAGGTATTTTGAATCCTGGCAAATTAAAAGGATGGTCATGACTTCTACTGAGTTTTAGCCCTAAGTCTTTGAAGCATGTCTCCAACTAAGTAAAGTGAGCCAGTTAAGACAGGACAAGGTATTGGCCACTTGTCTTTTAACCTTAAGGTCTCTAAAACTTGTTCTACACAATCTGCTTTGTGTAATTGGGATGATATCTCTGGACAAGCTTTTGTTAGATCTTCTAATTCCCAACTTTGATGATTGGGAATAGGAACTAACCATGCTAAATCATTTTTTTTTAATAAACATCTCAGCATCTCCGGTGCATCCTTATTAGCTTGTATTCCAATAATCCAATGGACACCTTGGCTTTGTTCCTTCCAAATTGAACGCTCTTTAGAAAGTTGTCTTATTGCATGTGGATTATGTGCACCATCTAAAATAAGAGGAAGGTTCTTCCATGATGTATTTTGTAGCCTTCCTGGCCATTTTGCAGAGGCAAGACCTTCTTGAATATCTTGAGTGCTGACTTTGAATCCGATGCTTGGCAATTCTTCTAATATTCCTTTTGCTACGGATGCATTTTCTTTTTGTATTTCTCCTGGGATACCCAGTTCCCAATCATTTGACAAAGGAGGAACCCAAATCAATTTCGAATTTTGCTTTTTTGTGGCTTTAAGAAGAACTTCTTGAACATCTGGATGTTGCTTTGAGCTAATTACTATGCTCCCTGGTGTTATAACAGCTGCCTTTTCGGCTGCAATATTTTTCAAATCCTTCCCTAGATATTCGCAATGGTCTAAGCCTATTCCTGCTATAGCTATTAAAGGTCTATAAGGGTGAGCTGTTGTAGCATCAAGCCTTCCTCCCAG
>DBNM01000150.1:0-5170 GCA_002299135.1 Candidatus Neomicrothrix sp. UBA672
CACGGAAAAGGTTGTAGCTACCGGATAAATGCAAATTAGAGCCTTTGTTTTTCGACTTTTTAAAATTGGATATAAAGCCAGGGTGCACCAGAAAGACCAAGCGAAATGAAGGCTGGGCATCGCGGCAAATTGATTGCTTACTTTTTGCATAGTTCCAGAGTCAAAAGACCAAAGTCCGCCGATGTCTGAAAGAGTGTCAATAAAAGGGTAGGTATTATTTAAACATGCCCCGAAATCTCCACAATTTGAGAGAAGACGAGGTGGCATTAATGGGAAAAGGCTAAATCCGATTAGTGCAGAACCAGTTGAACTTAAAAGAAAGAATCGTTGACGCGAGTATTTCGATGGAAACTTTATATACAGCCATACCAGTGCAAAAATTGTTACCCCAAAATGAAAGGTTCCATAAAAAACATTCCAGAATTGGATGAACCACTTCCAATCGATGAAAAACTCCTGTATCTGTAGCTCTTTAAAAGTTCCTATAGATTTTTCTAAATCTATGATCTTCTCAGCATTTTCAAAAGCTTTGCTAGGGGACACACTTGCTGAACCAAATTGATTACGCGCGAATGAGTAGATCAAATAAAAGAAAAGTATGAGTGCTACTTCTAACCACCATTTCATACCTGTCTTAGAAGCTTTTGAAAGTACTGGAAAGCTCTCTGTCTGTCGTTTATTTTGAAGTAGAAGTTTCCTAATCATCGAATCTGAAAACTTTAGGGTTTAACACCGTTAAGAAATTCTTCGGTGTCAACTATTACTCTTGTGATCGTGGCGTTAGCTACTAGCAGTTTGTCCTTTTCAGTTTCCACTGTTGCTGAAAAAGTCAACCTTCTACCATCTACTTGTTCAAGGATTGTATGGGCTGTGATACTTCCACCTAAAGAAATTGGCGTTAAGTGGTCTATTCGTACTCTCATGCCGACGGTTGTTTTATTTTTCTCCAAACTTCCCGAAATTGCATCAAGTGTTGCTTCTTCAATAAGAGCTACAACCCTTGGGGTAGCAAGAACGGGAACTTCACCTGAATTAAAGGCAACTGAAAGGTCACTCTTTTCGACTTTCAAAAAGGCCGTTCCACGAAGTCCTATCTTAAGCTCCACCTCGGTACGATACGCATTTATAGGCCTGACTTTATAATCAGGGAAGATATTTAAAAGACGAATTATTTGAATAGAGTTCTGGTAGGCAACTTGAAAAGAGGAATTCTTGACTGAGATACAAATAGTTTCATCAGACCTTCTGGAAGAAGTTCTTTCTTCAGCAATGAAGTCAGGCGGTTCATTCGCAGAGATATTTGTTGAAGATAAGAGGTCAACTTCAGCAGTTCTCGACGATGGTTTGGTTGAAGAGTTGAATAATGGCAGAGACAGAGGAGCTGGGATTCGAGTGGTCTCAGGTGAAACTACAGGGTTTGCCCACACTGCTGACCTCTCAGCTTCTGGCTTACATAAAGCAGCAGAGGCTGCTTCATCCGCAGCCCGAAGTAATTCTGAATCAGTTGTAAAAGTTGATCTGAGTAATGAAAGAATTCCTGACATTTCTGAAATAGAAACCCTTCCTAAAGATGTTTCAAAAAGTAAGAAAGTCGCTTTATTGAAATCTGCAGATGAATCTGTGCGTGATGCCGGACTTCCTGTGACGCAAGTAGCAGCTAGATATGGGGATAGTCATAGAGTCCTGCAGATAGCAAATAGTGAAGGTCTTTTAACTGGTGATAGGCAAATAAGAAGCTTTTTTTCAGTTTCTTGTGTAGCAGCAGGTGATGCAGGGATGCAGACAGGAAGAGAATCTGTTGGAAGGACTGTTGGGTTTGAGTTATTTGAAGACATGAATGTAGACGAGGTAGCGCTTAAAGCTGCTGCAAGAGCTGTAACCAAACTGGACTCTGTCCCAGCACCTAGCGGTGAGATGCCAGTTGTCGTTGGTCCAGGAGGTGGAGGTGTTCTATTTCACGAAGCCTGTGGTCATGGACTTGAAGCAGATTTGATTGAAAAGTCAGCTTCAGTATTTGCAGGTAAACAGGGAGAACTTGTAGCCGCACCAAATGTCACCTTGATTGATGACGGAACGATGGTCGGAGAGTGGGGGAGATTTGCAATAGATGACGAAGGGAACCCCGCTAATCAAAATGTTTTAATTGAAGATGGAGTTCTAACGGACTACATGTGGGACTGGCAACGAGCGCGAAAACATGGGCGCTTGAGTTCAGGAAATGGACGGAGACAGAGTTACAGGCATTTACCAATGGTGAGGATGACAAACACTTTTCTAGCTGCAGGAGATGGCGACCCGCAAGAAATTATTGAAGACACTGAATACGGGATTTATGTTGCTCAATTGGGTGGTGGTCAAGTTAATACAGCAACTGGTGACTTTGTTTTCGGAATGACTGAAGCCTATTTGATTGAGGATGGGAAACTAGCGGCCCCTATTCGAGATGGCAATCTTATAGGTAATGGGCCACAAGTTCTTTTAGATATTGATGCTATAGCCGGAGATTTCGCAATGGGTTCACCTGGTACATGTGGAAAAGATGGTCAAGGTGTTCCAGTCGGAGATGGAACACCAACTTTGCGTGTTAAACGTTTAACCGTGGGGGGCACAGCAACGTAATGTCGGCTGAATTAATTGAAATAGCAGAGCTTGTAACCAGTTGGAGTGGTTCAGACGAACAGGTGGAAGCTGTCGTGACGAGCGACAGAGAAACAGAAGTTCGTGCTTATGAGGGTGAAATCGAATCGTTGACGGTTGCAGAGTCACAAGGTATTGGCGTGAGAGTAATAAAAGATGGTCGTCAAGGGTTTGCTTACGCTGGCACCTTGGAAGAAAACGAGTTATTAGAAGTTTTAAGTGAAGCTCGAGACAACGCTAGTTTTGCCAGCCCTGATGAATTTTCAGGATTAGCCGTACCTGATGGAGTGGAGAGTGTCTCCCTTGATGTGTATAGCGATGGCGTGGATTCACTAGCTACAAGCAAAAAAATAGACTATGCGCTTGAGCTGGAAAAACTCACCTTGGCAACTGATAATAGAATCAGCGGCATTGAATCATCGGAATATACAGATGTAGTGAGTGAGTCTGCTATAGCAACCAGCACCGGTATACGTTCTTATTCGAAAGAAAGTGGTTGCTGCCTTATGGTTTATGCTCTAGCTGAAGAGAAAGGCGAAACCCAAACTGGTTTTGGTTTTTCTATAGGTAGAAACCCGGAGGAACTGGATGTCGTAAAAGCAGCATCTGACGCGTCGGATAGAGCTACGAGAATGCTCGGCTCGACTAAACCCAAATCGGAGAGATTAACTGTTGTATTAGACCCTTGGGTCTCTGCTCAATTTTTACAAATAGTTGGGAGCACGTTGAGTGCAGAGATGGTTTTGAAAGGAAGATCTTTGTTCGCCGACCGTCTAGGCGAGAAAGTAGCAAGTCCCATCATTTCTCTTGTAGATGACCCAACAAACCCTCAAGCATTTACTGCTACTGAAACTGATGGTGAAGGTTTAGCGACTCGTCGTAATGTTCTTATAGAAAATGGTGAATTGAAAATGTTTTTACATAATGTTTGGACAGCTAGAAAAGCAGCATCGGCTTCCACTGGTTCAGCAATACGAAGTTACGCCTCAACGCCTGGAGTTGGGATCCAAGCCATATCGCTCAAACCCGGAGGTAGAGACCCTGTTGATTTAATTGCAGGTATAGATAATGGGATATTGATTCAGAGTGTTACAGGCTTGCATTCAGGCGTTAATCCGATCAGTGGAGATTTCTCAACTGGTGCCGAGGGTCTACGAATTAGCGATGGAGAGTTGTCTGAACCGCTTCGCGAGTTCACAATAGGTTCAACAATCCAAAAAATGTTGAAAGACGTAAGTGAAGTAGGAAGTGATTTGGAGTGGCTTCCAATGAGCTCCGCAGGCTCGACGGTTGTAATAAATGAACTAACAGTTTCTGGTGCTTAGATTCCTTTAATCAAGTCGAGGAAGAACTCGATTCTTTTGAAGATTTGGCCTCTTTTTTACTAGAATCAGTAGTTGTTTTTTCTGCAGAAGAATCTGACTTCTTTTTTTCACTTTCTGTTGAAGTGCTAGTTGAGGGTTTCTTCTTTGAATTTGATCCATGATCGTTTTTGTAGAAACCGGAACCTTTGAAAGAAATACCAACCCCAGAAAACACCTTCTTGACGACACCCGAACAATCAGAAGGGCATTCTTCTAGAGGTTCATCTTTGAAAGATTGAACTATCTCGAACTCTTTTTCACAGGTTTGACACCTGTAAGTATATGTTGGCATATTCGACACCCATTTTAATTCTTTAAGAACTGAACTATAAAAGATACAGCTATTAAACAATGACATGATTTTTTCTTAATTATCGGTCATGCTATAGGGATGGCTTTCCTTTGGGTGTTGGCGATTTTTCTTTCTTATTTTTTAGGCAATCTTCCTTCTGCACATCTTGTTTCCCACAGAAAAGGTTTTGATCCAACACGATCTGGTTCAGGAAATCCAGGAGCGACAAACGTTTTACGTGTAGCAGGTCGCCGTGCGGGTATTTTGGTTCTAATCGCCGATTTCAGTAAAGGATCTATATCCGCTGCAGCTGGTTTGCTGATTGACGACACTTCATTGGGTTTAGCTTGTTGGCTTGCATCAGTTCTCGGGCATGTTTTCCCGATAACAAGAAAATTTAAAGGCGGTAAGGGAGTTGCAACAGGTGCAGGAGGATGTTTGGTGCTGTTCCCTTTGGTAGGAGCAATATGCACAGTGGGATTTTTGTTAATCGCTAAAATTTCAAAAAAAGCTTCAATAGCATCGATTTCGATCGCCATATTGATGCCTTTATCTGTTGGTTTATTTGGAGCTGAAATGAAAGAACTGATAGCGGCGATTTCTTTATCTGTTTTGATTCTTATAAGACACAGAGCCAATTTTCAGAGATTATTAAGCGGATCTGAACATTCACTTGGAATTGGTGAATAGATGCTTTTAGTCGCTATTCTCGCTATGTGATCGAATTAGAAGAAGCGCGAAAATTTATATTTAGCCGGTGTTTAAAACTTTCCACTGATGAGGTTGATATCTCTAAATCACGTGGCCTTGTTCTAGCGGAAACTGTTATTTCAAATGATGATGTCCCCCCGTTTCCGAATACAGCAATGGATGGCTA
>DBNM01000150.1:5337-5493 GCA_002299135.1 Candidatus Neomicrothrix sp. UBA672
TGTGATCGAATTAGAAGAAGCGCGAGAATTTATATTCAGCCGGTGTTTAAAACTTTCCACTGATGAGGTTGATATCTCTAAATCACGTGGCCTTGTTCTAGCGGAAACTGTTATTTCAAATGACGATGTCCCCCCATTTCCGAATACAGCAATGGA
>DBNM01000041.1 GCA_002299135.1 Candidatus Neomicrothrix sp. UBA672
TGTGCCGTCACTCCAGAGTAGGTATGCTTTTCAGCCTCTGAAGCAATATCAGAAATTTTTCCACTCAATTCAGATACGACTTCATCGGATGTGTCAATCAAACGAACCGCTTTCATCAAACGTCTAGTAGCTTCGTTTAAATTGATCAATTCGGTAGACACAATTCCTGCTTTCTAATTATCTAAAGTATTTGGAGATACTCCACAAATACTGATCTGAAGACTACGGTTTATCGGTGAAAGCAGAAACGCCCTATGACAAAAAATGAATCTAAAGTTGCTGTGATAACAGGTGCAGCTTCCGGAATAGGAAGAGCAACCGTAATCACTATGCTCAATCAGGGATTTCAGGTCGCTGCGATGGATATTGATGCTGACGGGCTTAACGACCTATCAGACTCCCTGCAATCAAACAAAGAATGTTGTGATACTTACATAACCGATGTTGCTGCAAAGGAAAATTGTCATGCAACCATCTCTCAAATTTTTGAAAAAAACGGTCGAATCGATGTCTTGGCCAATATCGCTGGGGTCGCTCGAAGTGAACACATGACTGAAGTTTCTGAAGACTCTTGGAACGAAATGGTTGGAGTTAACCTCTCTGGAGTTTTCTGGTGTTCTCAGGCGGCAATACCTTTCCTAATTGAGAACAATGGTTCATTAATCAATGTTGCTTCCTGCTCAGGTCTAATGGGCCAGGCTTACACGGTCGCTTACTCTGCAACTAAAGGCGGTGTTATTTCGATGACTAAATCATTGGCAATGGAATACATTAAAACTGGCATCAGAATAAACGCTGTAGCCCCCGGTAGTGTCCAAACTCAACTAATTGACAATTACTCCATACCTGAAGATGTGAATATGGATTTAGTAAAACCGTACATGGGCTTTCGGGGAATAGCTGAAGCTGAAGAGATCTCAAATGTAATTTCTTTTTTAGCGTCAGATGATGCCAAGAGAATCCATGGAGCCGTCATTACAGTCGACGGTGGACTGACTGCAGGCTGAAATGACTTCTGAAAAGAACCAACATCTAGAAACTCCTTTTGTTTTAGGAGTTGACTTAGACGGTGTATGCGCCGACTACACGACTGCATTTAGAGAAATCGCCGCTCAGGAACTTGGAGTTGATCAATCTTCACTTCCTCTTGAACGATCATGGGATTTCAACGAGTGGGGTTTGAGCACTGAGGAGTATCGAAAGTTGCATCATCTAGCCGTTGATGAGTACAACATGATGAGACAAATGCCAGCTATGGATCGCGCAGCAGAAGTTCTGTGGCGACTTTCTGATGCCGGTGTTTGGATACGAATCATCACTCATCGCCTATATGTCAACTGGACTCACGCTAAAGCGGTTGTTGACACAGTTGAATGGCTGGATGCCACAAAAATACCCTATAGAGACATATGTTTTTTGGGTGATAAACCACAAGTGGGAGCTCATTTATATATCGACGATGCTCCTCACAACATAAAAGCACTTGAATCTACCGGCAACAAGGTGATAATTTTCGATGCTCCTTACAACCAGAATTTAAATGGTCTCAGGGCACACGATTGGGAGTCATGTGAACACCTGATTTTAGATGAGGCGACAAAAATGGGTTTTAAAATCCAGTCCCAACTTCCAGGTTTTGAGAAAGGTAGCGACCGTTTCTGATTAGAGGCGTTTAAATTCAGGTGGCCTTTTCTGTGTAAATGCCTTTGGCCCTTCCTTTGCATCTTGTGATGCAAATACTTCCTTGCCAATTGGGTCTTCAAATTTAAAGGCCTCTTCTTCTGTCATTCCTGTTGTCTCCCTAAGGGTTCGTAAAACACCCTCAACCGCTAATGGGCCGTTCTGACAAATAGTCTCGGCTATTTCCATAGATTTATCCATTGCTTTGCCGTCCGCCACCACATGGCCTACTAAACCAAGATTTTTTGCTTCTTCAGCAGTTATATGCTTTCCAGTTAAAAGTATGTCTGCTGCTTCTGTAAAAGGTATCTGCCTTGCGAGTCGAACTGCTGATCCTCCCATTGGATATAAAGACCATCTAACTTCAGAAACTCCAAAGACAGCTGACTTGCCAGCCACTCGAATATCAGTTCCTTGTAGGATTTCGGTGCCCCCAGCAATAGCATTCCCCTCCACAGCGGCTATCAAAGGGACTCTAGGATGTTTGGTTTTCAATAAACCTTTATAAATAAAATCTGCACCTTCCTCTTCCATGCGTCTATTGACGTCATAATCGTCAGTGTTTTCACTGTCGCCTGAAAGGGAGCGTAAATCCATTCCTGAAGAAAAATTTCCATCAGCTCCTGTCAAAATGCATACTCTAATATCCAAGTCCTCATCTATCATTTCCCAAGCGTCAGCAAGTCGCGCGAACATAGGAAGAGTCATTGCATTCTGCCGCTTCGGCCTATTCATTGTTAGGACCAAGATTGATCCGTCTTTTTCTACTGTTAAATCACTCATAGCCTCTCCGAATAAAACTATTTAAATACATTTTACGATGCATCAATTTAGAGCAGGAATTACTCTATTAGCTACCAGCTCTAAACTTTCCCACCCGATTTCTGGATCCAAACCACCGACTAGAGGATGCAGAACTGCTACACCACTGCTACGTACAAGATCGACGCACTCTTCAGGGGTAACGATCAGATGCTGGCCTCCTTTTTTAAGTTCATCAATACTAGTTCCTTCTACATGCCAAGAGGACCTTTGATCCTGATATTGCCATGCAGCATAGGTCACGGCGTCATATATAAGATTCTCTCCTATCTCGCTCCATAGTCTTTCTGGATCCTCACTGACCATCACCATTCCCGGTCCTGAAGGCATCATGCACATAGGGTTTTCGTAACCGACTTCTCTTGCTTCCGCATAATAAGTATTTTCCAAAGAGTCATCTCTAACCGCAGGTACGAACGGTAAACCTAATCTTGCTGCTCGCTTGGCTGATATTTCGACTGAACCGCCAACAGAAATTAAAGAACTAGGGTCTGAAACAGGTTTAGGGCTAACAAGAACTTCTCTTCCTTTGTATTCAAAAGGTTCTCCTTTTAAGGCAGTGAGAATTGTTCGTATACCTTCTTCCGTATCCTTACCGCGAGTTTTTCTGTTCTTAGCGAACATTTCAAACTCTGACTCTCTATAGCCGATGCCTACCACCACATTAAATCTTCCGGGGCCTATCAAATCTACAGTCGCAATTTCTTCTGCGATCCTGAGCTCATCGTGTAAAGGCAACAGTAAAGCAGAAACAGAACAAAAAAGAGTATTCGTTGCTCCTAAAACACTCCCTGCTAACAATAAAGGTGAGTTCATATACCCATCTTCTGTCCCGTGATGCTCAGAAAGAACGACAGCTGCGAAACCCTTATCATCAGCCCATTCAATCATTTTAAAAAACTCTCGGTATTGCTCACCGTGCGTGAGAGTTTCAACAAAAGGTGGGATGCGTAAATCGAAACGTAATACAAACATCTTTACTCCAGTTATTCCTTAATTCCCGCTAGGGCGCTTCTTGCCACATCAAGGTCTTCGGGGTTTGTAACCCCGACCCAAGACTCATTGCTTCTAATTACATCTATTTCAATCTGATTATTCAAACGCTGTTCTTCAATTGCCAGAGGTAATAGAAACTCCGCTTCTTCCTCGGAAGAATTCGAAGCTATAAAAACACTCCATTGATCTTTAAGTATTTTCAGACTTTTAGATGGAAGAGCCCATAGATTCATCGAAACATCTGTATCGCTAGGGATAGACACTTGGTCTCCGCTTCTAATGAGATTCTCTTCATTTCTTATTTCATGCGTTTCTCTGATACTCAAAAGTTTTTCATTCTCTATTAGAAGGATGCCTCGTGAAACGCTTCCAGTTTCTGGGAGTGTATTTTTCAATTTGAACGCCAGAATTGCTGGATTTTTCGCATTGAAGCCATTGAGAATCTGTCTTAACGCCGTTGGCCCATAATAGTCATCTGCATTCATTACGATAATTGGTCCGTCTGTTTTATTCAAAGCAGTGACGACTGCATGTCCGGTCCCCCATGGTTTTTTGCGTTTGGGTTCGAAAGTGTCCTGGTTTACCATTTCGATAAGTAAATTACTTTGCTGGTATTGAGCTAGATGTTTTTTCAGTTGCTCATTTAAGGCACTTCGAGTAACTATTACTACTTTTTTTATCTCTTCTTCTATCGCTGCCTTAATAGCATAATCAAGAAAAATTTCATTTTCTGGGCCGACTGAGACCAACTGTTTAGGTGCGCCAAATCTACTTCCGAGTCCAGCTGCCATAATTACGAGAGAGACTTCGTCCATTAAGCAGTTACCTATGTCTTATTTGTCCAAAAATGCGTCGCGAGCTTGGTCACCGATTCCCATGAGATTCATCTCGAATGTATAACCCTGTTCTAATCGATAACGCTTTGAAAGATTCGTTTCCTCAATGCCGTCCAATGAGGCTTTTGCGGCTCGTATCAATGTTCCATTCTTTTCGGCGATTTTTTTAGCGGCTTCTAATGAAAACTCTTCGAGTTTTTCACTTTCTACGACTTCCAAAACTGATCCATAATTAAATAGTTCTTGTGCAGTTGCAGTCTCACAGGTGTAGAGCATCCATCTTGCTTTCTGAGGGGGAACCAGACGCATAAGATGGGTAGCGGCTCCAAGTGCTCCATTGTCCACCTCTGGAAGAGCAAAGGTGGCCTCTTTCGAAGCAATAATCACATCAGCACTTCCAGCAATTCCGATTCCAGTTCCTAAACAGTGACCGTTCACAACTGCTATAACAGGCATTTTGGAGTTATGTATAGCGGCGAACAATTCATAACAGGAATGGTTGGCTTTCAAAATTCCTTCATTTTCTGGAAGATCTTGCATTTCTTTAATATCGACTCCTGCACAAAAACCATTTCCAGAGGATCGGAGCAAAACAACTTTAATATCATCTTCTTGGTCGCTGTAAGCCTTTATTTTTTCTGCAATAAAATACGCATCCGTAATATTAAGTGCACTAACAGGCGGATTATCCATAGTGAGGATCGCTATTCCATCATCTATGGTTTCATGTACTGGCATACTTCACCACCTCATTTCATTATTTAAATATGCTACCGACACTATCTTCTAAGCAAGACTGATGAACCATGCCCAAATAGACCCTGATTTGCTGTAATACCTATTCTGGCACCTTTAACTTGTCGCTTTCCTGCTCGCTGAGCTAATTGCCAATTGAGTTCGCACACTTGAGCGATGGCTTGTGCTGGAACAGCTTCTCCGAATGCTCCGAGTCCCCCACTTGGATTAACGGGAATCCTCCCGCCAATCGAAGTGCTTCCATCTCGCAAAAGGATCTCTGCTTCACCTGGCTGGCAAAAACCCAACTGTTCGTACCAGTCGAGTTCCATGGAGGATGCCAGATCATAAACTTCGGCTACGTCTACATCTTCAGGCCCTACTCCGGCTTCTTCGTATACATGTTTCCCGATCGATTCTTTGAAACCTATTTCGTTTGGAACGGTAGTCGCTGATGAATCAGTTGCTAAATAAGGCAAGTCGATTAAGGGGTCTGGGTAAGTGGGAGTATTTAAAGCAATTGCTGATATTCGAACCGGATTATCTACGCCTAGTGATTTAGCATAATCGAGAGAAGAAACTACAACTGCTGCTCCACCATCACTTGTTGTGCATATCTCTAAAAGTCTTAACGGATCAGATACAACGGGAGAGGCGTAAATGTCTTCCAATTCATATTCTTTGTTGAATCGTGCATTTTCATTGAATACTGCATGTTTGCTGTTTTTGACTTTGACGAGTGCGAAATCTTCATGAGTAGCTCCATACATTTCCATGCGGCGTCTCGCATGTAGACCGAAATAAACAGGATTAGTCGCTCCTACCATGTGAAAACGGAGCCAATCGGTATCGTCAGTTCTAACTCCATCATTGGGGGCGAGAAATCCATCTGGTGTTGTGTCCGCTCCAACGACTAGAGCTACATCACATGCACCTGAAAGAATTTGCCCACGAGCAACGGAAAGAGCAGTAGCACCTGAAGCGCAAGCGGCATATGAGCTAGCCACTTGAGT
This sequence comes from Candidatus Neomicrothrix sp. UBA672, assembly GCA_002299135.1. GTDB lineage: Bacteria > Actinomycetota > Acidimicrobiia > Acidimicrobiales > MedAcidi-G1 > MedAcidi-G1. The sequence goes on from DBNM01000041.1 coordinate 6,083, forward strand.
TCCGTTGAATCCTAAAGCACGTGCCATGGTTGACCCAGCGACATAACCGGGGTAGCCACATCGAACGGTTATCGCTCCAGAAATAAAACCAACTTCACTCCATTCGATTTGAGCGTCTTCTAAGGCCTTCCTTGCAGCAAAGGTGCCGTATTCAACGAAATTACGACCCCATTTACCCCAGGGATGCATTCCAACTCCCAATATCGCTATATCTTCCATTTCTAATTCTTATCCTGTTTCTGTTCTTCAGACAATGGCTTCCACATCCAGGTCAAGTAACGGCATTCAGAATCTTCATACAGAGTTCCGACCTTTACTTCAACTTGCATACCTACGCTTAGATCTTCAACGCTATAACCATTTACTACCTGACCTAGTATCACCATTTTTTCTTCTTCTAATTCTACTGCTGCAATAACAATAGGTTCGTAAGGTTCCGCTGCTATGAAAGGTGGTGGCGGTGGATAGGCACTGTTTGTATAAGACCAAATTTTTCCAACTCTACTTAAAAGAACTTCTTCAATCTCATCTTCAGAAAAATTAGGATCCGATCCTCCAAGACTTTTTGGAAAACAGTAGCCCCCTGAGTTTTTATAACGGCCGCCTATTAAATGTGCTTCTTCCTCAATGGTAAAAAAACCTTCAACGGCCGGAACTTGAATTTTCGTATCTTTAGTCACAGTTTTTTTACTTTCTGCCTGTTAGAAGAGAGCAGACGTCAAGCGTTGTCTCCATTTACTTGTTCTTGGATCTTCTGGGCCTAATAGTTCAAGTAAATCGACAAATCTGTCCCTTGAGTCTTCATCTGTCTTTACTTTTTCGATCAGTTCAGCAAGTTCAGACTCTATGTCTCCCACATTTTCGAGACGTGCTATCGCTGATACTCTTCTCGTTTCAGGAGTCTCAGGTATTTTTTCTAGAAGTTTTATCGCCTCTTCTTTGTCCCCGTCTTCATTTCTTGTCACGAGTAGTTGAGCTAGGCTCGTTACTGCCTCCGGGTTATCCACTTCTATTTCTAGAGCTTTTCTAAGTGACAGCTCGTCTCCATTGTTTATTAATTTCTCTAGTTCTGTCATCTCTTCGGAAGGTAAAAGTTTTTGAACAAAATCTCTTACAGCTTCTTCACCTTGTGCTCCAACAAAACTACTAACGACATCTTTGTTATGTATTGCAAAAACAGCTGGAATTGACTGAACCTTGAATGCTCCTGCCACTCCAGGGTTTTCATCAATATTTACTTTGACAAGAACAACTTTTCCATTTGTCTCATCGATAACCCTTTCAAGTATCGGACCTAAGCTTTTACACGGACCACACCATGGCGCCCAAAGGTCAACCACTACTGGGGTCTTTTCTGAGCGTTCTAATACTTCTTTTTCGAAATCACTATCATTTACTTCAAGAGTCATCTTCATCCACCAAACAAGAAAACAAATTTCCTTACCTTCAGGGTAGAGAGATCCTCTTTCCTCCACTACCGTCTGAGCATGAATACAACTTCGGGTATAAGAAAAAATGAGGTGCGCAAGTGGTTAGATGCGCATGTAGACGGAGTTGAAGGTGAACTCGAATATCACCAAATTATTGGTGGGCACTCCAATTTAACTTATACGGTCGTGGAAAATTCGGGTAGAAAATGGGTTCTTAGACGCCCTCCACTCGGACATGTTCTTGCGACCGCTCATGATATGAGTCGTGAATATCGGGTCATTAAGGCACTAGCGAACAGTGGGGTTCCAGTTCCCAAAGTGGTCGGTCTTTGTGAAGATCCAGAAATAAACGATGCTCCTTTTTATGTAATGGATTTTGTAGAAGGAATAGTGGTGCGTGACGCTGAAATTGCCCTCTCTCTGACTCTTCCGGTTCGTAGCAAAATGGGCGCATCTCTACTGGAAACGCTTGTTTCTTTGCATGCAGTAGATGTTGATGAAGTGGGGCTTGGTGACTTGGCGAGAAAAGATGGCTATATCGAACGTCAGCTCAAACGTTGGAAAGCGCAATTTGAACAATCAACTAATAGAGAAATATCAGGTGTTTTCGAAATTCATGACAATCTTCTCCGAAATGTCCCTGAGCAGCAAGGAGTTGGAATAGTTCACGGTGACTACAGACTGGACAATACGATCATGACCGAAACAGGTGAAGTGGCTGCAGTTTTAGACTGGGAGCTTTGCACATTAGGTGACGTTCTTTCGGATCTTGCTGCAATTATTTCCTATTCAAATGATCTTACGGGTATGGAAACGCAGGCAATGTCAGTTGAAGGTTTTCCGACTCCTGAAGAAGTGCGTGGTCTTTATAGCAATTTGAGTGAAAGGGATCTTTCAAAATTAGATTTCTATATAGCGTTTGCTTATTGGAGGCTGGCATGCATACTCGAAGGTGTTTACACAAGATATGCAGCTGGAGTAATGGGAAGTGAAGCTGATGCCGCTGCTATTGAAATTTTTGGAGAACGTGTCCTTCTTCTAATTGATTTAGCCAATTCAACATTTCAAGACTTTTTGAAGGAATAAAATAAGATGAAAAGTGAGCAAGAAGATCTTTTTGAATTTATCCAACTTAAGGAACTAGAAAACCCTGTTTTAATTTTGGCTCTTGATGGTTGGATAGACTCATCCGGAATTGCCCGAAATGTCAAAGATTCCCTCTTATCAAAAGCCGAAAGTCAGACAATGGTTAAATTCGATACTGACAAACTTCTGGATCATCGTGCCCGTCGTCCTATTCTCAGTCTGAATAATGGTGTAGTGGATAATTTAGATTGGCCTTCAATAGAACTTTTGAATATCGAAGGATTAGAAGGACCTGATGCTTGCATATT
>DBNM01000110.1:0-4225 GCA_002299135.1 Candidatus Neomicrothrix sp. UBA672
ATGCAGCGTAGGATTCAACACGATCCCTTCCGACCTCACCCAAACAAGCCCATGCTTCTAAATTTTGTGGCCAATTAGCCACCACTTCAGCCACTGCATCGCGTCGTCGGTCAGTGGGTTCTTCTATTGCTTTTTTTAATGCGACAATAGCTAGTGGATCCTCCGGTGAAAGAACAGTTTCTGGAGGTCCCGTTTTACTCAAGTTAACTGGATGAATATTTTCCATAGTGGCAACTTACTAAAACACCACAATCCAAAGAGGCATAGTCCCAAAGTAAAATTTTCTGAACTAAAGGTTCACTTACACATTCACATACTCTTTAGTTGAGGCGGTAAGTAGAAAGCATCTAGAAACAATGACAGAATCAAACACTCGAAGAGGTTTTCCGGTCGAGGAATTTGAACAAAGAGCTCAGAAAGCACAGGATCTACTACGTGATAAGGGCATCTCAGCGCTTCTAGTATGCACAGAACCTGAAGTCAGATATCTAACGGGTTTCCACACCCCCTTTTGGCAAAGTCCAACACGTCCATGGTTTGTAATATTGCCGATTTCGGGCAAACCAATCGCAATTATTCCCAGTATTGGTGAAACCTCTATGCGTGAAACGTGGGTGGAAGATATCAGAACTTGGAGTTCCCCAAACCCAGTAGATGAAGGAATCTCCTTACTCTCCAACACCCTGAAAGAAGTTTTAAAACTAGATTCAAAAACCTCAGATCAAAGCCTAAAAGTCGGACTACCAATGGGAAATGAAACTCATTTAAGAATGCCATTGAATGACTTTGAGCAATTAATGAAAAACCTGCAACCACATGTTTTCGTAGATGCTACTGAGATAGTTAAATCTTTGCGTTGTATTAAATCAGAACGTGAAATTTCTAAAATTTCTAAAATATGTGGAATTGTTTCTGAAGGATTCGCTTCCCTGCCAAATCTTCTTAATATCGGTATGACTGAAAGAGAGGCATTCCACTCCTTTCGACTCAAACTTTTAGAACTTGGAGCTGACGATGTCCCCTACTTAGTTGGAGCGACAGGTCCTGGATTTTCAGACATAATCAAGCAACCGTCCGATCGAATAATCGAACCCGGTGATCTCGTAATGTTTGATACTGGGTCAACTTACGATGGTTACTTCAGTGATTTTGACCGTAATATGGCTTTTCATTTCACCACAGATGAAGCCAAATCAGCTTACGAAATCGTATGGAAGGCTACCGAAGCTGCTCTTAAGGTGGCTTTGCCAGGAAATACCACAAGTGACCTCTGGAAAGTGATGGGATCAGTATTAGAAGCCGAATCGGAGAGAAACGACTCTGTTGGACGATTTGGGCACGGGCTTGGAATGCAGGTAACCGAATGGCCATCAAACACTCGCAATGATGAAACTGTTCTTACAGAAGGAATGGTGTTAACCGTTGAGCCAAACCTCTCATGGGGAGACGGCTACATCATGGTGCATGAGGAAAATTTCGTTGTTCGATCTGATGGAGCAGAATTGTTATCAAAACGTGCTTCTCAAGAGTTAGAAATAATCAATTGAGATTTTAATTCCAGACGATTGGTGTCTTAGCTCCTAAAGCACGACCTTCAGTTCTGACCCCCTTGGGTGTCAGCTTTGGCCCAATTTCCTTCCATAATTTAGGGAGACGATAGTGAGGCACCCTAGGAAACAAATGATGCAAAGCATGATGATCATGTCCTCTAATCAAAAGAGTCGAACCGGGGAAAACCGCAACTCTGGTGTCAACGTATCGGCCTTGCTTTTCAGCGGGATGATGAGGGTACCAAGCGAAAATTAAAATTAGCCATCCATTTGAAATACGTGCTGGTATGTACCACAGCAATATCGAATCCCAACCAACCCCAAAAATGAAAGCTACAAGTAGTAATAAGTGGGTTATAACCCAGTAGCGCAGCGTGTACTTTCCGCTCCTAATGGCTGTGGATTTCGATACTTCCGTTTCCGCTTGCTTCTCGAAGAAATTATTAACCTTCATTGGTAAGAGCCGGAATGCTCGCTGGGAAAAAGCAAAAATGGGAGTGAACGTAGAAAGTATTGCGAAGCCCCACCATGAAATCGGAAGTTCCCAAATCGGGCCTTTTGTGTGATAATCCGGATCACGTTTTGGGTCATTAGTAAATGCGTGATGTCTCATATGTTGAATTCTGTGGGTCCAATAATCAAATCCCAATGGAATCGAGGAAACCGTACCGATTAGATCCTCCCCCCATCGATGTCTCGAACTCTTACCCCAGATATTTCCGTGTGTCGCCTCATGCATCGGCATGTAAAAGGTCGTTGCAATCACTATGTTGCACAAGAATCCCAACCAAAGTGGAATAACTCCTTTAACCCCCATAGTGAAGATTGAAATCCACAAAAAAAGAGACACTAGGAATTCAACTACAATCCGAGTTTCAAATCTGTCGCGAAATGGACTTACTATTACACGTTCATCTCGTTTTTCAATTTGTTGTGAAGAGAACTCAGGCATGAAACATCCTAAATATATTATCCTTACTGTGATCTAGTTTATAACTCCTTTCCGTTTCAGAAGTAAAGTTGGATTCAGGTATGGGAAGAATGACACCAACTATCGATGAAATACGCATTTATAAAGTCCCTTTGCCCGCGAAAACTCTTTACAACATGTCAAGTTCTGCTGTAGTGACACCTGAATCTACGATTGTGGAGCTAATTGATAGTGATGGAATAATTGCTTACGGAGAAGTGTGCATGGCAACTCCGCAAGCACAAGATGCAACTAATGAGAGTATTCGTTCCGCTTTATCCCTTCTAGCTCCTTCAGTTATAGGTGCTAATCCGATGAACCTTGATTCAATCATTACGACAATGAATAGTGTTCTAAAAGGCGAAAATGAAGCAAAAGCTGCTATAGATATCGCTTGTTGGGATTTGATAGGCAAAAGGCTCGGGAAAAGTGTGGCTGAACTTTTGGGCGGCAATATGACAAATGAGGTAATCACCTACCACGTGGTTGGTATCACTTCTCCGGAAAGTGCAGCAGCAGAAGCGGGAAGATTGCAATCAGATGGAATATCCAGACTTCAATTAAAAGCAGGCGGTAGACCCATAGAGGAAGATATTGCAAGCATTAAAGCTGTAACCGAGGTCATTAAGATCGGGAGCACCTTAGATGTAGATACGAATCGCGGCTGGACAGAGTCTGAAGCTATAAGGGTCTCTGTTGCATGTTCAGATATTAATTTCGGATTGGAACAACCGTGCGCTACAAAAGAGGAATTATCTCGGATTAAACCTCGAATTCTCCATCCACTCATAATTGATGAAAGTGCAACTGACATAACCACTATTTCCAAAATGGTTTTCTCTGAAATTGCTGACGGTTTCGGTATGAAGATTTCAAGAGTGGGTGGATTAACTCCTATGAAAGTTATACGTGATTTTTGTTTGGAAACTCGTACTCCTATGAGCTCAGACGACGCATGGGGAGGTGACATCATTGGAGCCGCAGGCGTAGCGCTCGGGTCAACAATGCCAAATCATTTGAACCGTGGAGCTTGGCTTGCGCATCCGTATCACCAAGTCCACTACGATCCTATCAACGGGCCTCGAATAGAAAATGGAGTTATAAGACTACCTAAAGGAGGTCCGGGTTTGGGTCTTGTTATAGAGAAGGGAACTTTCGGTGATCCGGAACAGATCTATGAAAACAATAATTAGGTTTTTTCTTGCTTGATTTTTTTTAGATTACGCGCACGCTCGCCTGAATCAAGAACGGTTTTTCGTAGACGTACAATTTTCGGAGTTATTTCTACACACTCATCTTCGGCTATATATTCCAGAGCCTGTTCGAGTGAAAGTTTTTTCGGAGGTGTTAGACGTACAGTGTCATCAGATGCCGCTGCTCTAACATTCGTCAGTTTTTTTTCTTTACATATATTTACATCCATATCTTCAGCACGTGGATTTTCACCAACAATCATGCCGGCGTAAACCTCATCGTTTGGAGAAACAAAAAGTGTGGTCCGTTCTTGAAGATTTGTTATGGCGTGTCCTGTAACTGAACCTTTTCTATCTGCTACTATGCTTCCGGTTTGTCGCAGTCTTATTTCTCCCATCCACTTTTCCCAGCCACTGAAAACGTGGCTTAGAATGCCTGTCCCTCGGGTCTCCGTCAAGAATTCAGTTCTAAAACCAATTAACGTTCGAGAAGCAACTACATAGTCAAGTTT
>DBNM01000110.1:4629-5315 GCA_002299135.1 Candidatus Neomicrothrix sp. UBA672
ACATGTTCCTCAGGTACTTCAATTGTCAACTCTTCTACTGGCTCGTGTAAATTGCCGTCTATTTCTTTAAGCAACACAGAAGGTTTACCGACAGTCATTTCAAAACCTTCGCGTTTCATCGTTTCGACTAAAACTGCTAACTGTAATTCTCCACGACCTTGGACTTCCCAAGAATCTGGACGTTCAGTTGGAATAACTCGAATGGAGACATTTCCGACGAGTTCTTCCTCTAAACGTGCCTTGATTTGGCGTGCTGTCAATTTGTCGCCATCAGCACCAGCCACTGGAGAAGTGTTGACGCCAATCGACATAGAAAGCGTAGGCTCATCAACAGAAATCACTGGTAATGGATGGGGATCTTCTATATCAGTGAAGCTTTCCCCTATTGTCACTCCCTCCACGCCTGAAACATATGCTATTTCTCCAGGCCCTGCGTCTTCGACCTCTACCTGCGTAAGAGCCTCAGTTAAAGTTACAGTTCCAATTTTTACATGCTCTATCGAACCATCTGTCCTGCACCACGCAACGTTTGAATTTTGTTTCAAAACACCGTTGACAATACGACATACTGCTAAACGACCGAGATAAGGAGATGAATCTAAGTTGGTGACATGGACTTGTAGTGGTCCATCTGTGTCACCACTGGGAGGCGGAACTCGTTCTAGGAGCACTTCATAAAATGGATC
>DBNM01000110.1:5733-8104 GCA_002299135.1 Candidatus Neomicrothrix sp. UBA672
GCATCTAATTCTAAGAAAAGTTCATATATCTCATCTATTACTTCACTGATTCTCGCATCCGGCCTATCTATCTTGTTTATTACAACAACGATCGAGAGATTCGCTTCAAGTGCCTTGCGTAAAACGAACCGTGTCTGTGGTCTCGGCCCTTCCGCAGAATCAACTAGTAGTAAAACTCCGTCAACCATAGTTAAAGCTCTTTCGACTTCGCCTCCGAAGTCAGCGTGACCAGGAGTATCAACGATGTTGATTTTGACGTCTTTATATTTAATTGCTGTGTTTTTAGCGAGGATGGTAATTCCTTTTTCACGCTCTAGATCCATAGAGTCCATTACTCTTTCTGCGACTTCTTGATGGCTTCTAAAAGCTCCAGAATTTTTTAAGAGAGCGTCAATAAGCGTGGTTTTACCATGGTCCACGTGCGCGATTACAGCAATATTTCTTAACTCTGGTCTTTTAGGCACTTCTCAAAGATAGAGCTTATTCAATGAGTAGGGCGTGAATGTGACAAATTGCATCTGAATATAAAGGTTGAAATTATTCGATTCCTCAACAAAGAGATGCTAGAGCACTAATTCCACCTTTCGCTGCACTGATCGAATACCGTCGCCACTCCTCTGACACTCGCCTGTCAGTAAGAGGATGGAAGCTTTAGGAATTTTTCCATATTTCCAGCATAGAAAGCCTCAGCTTCGGCCGGGTCAACCTCTCCCATGGTCGCCTCGAACTTACTTATAGGATCACTTGAACCCTCAGGGTGAGGATAATCGGATGCAAAACATAGCATTTCGGGACCGAGTTGTTCGATTAGCCAGCCAATCGGTTCACCAGCAAAAGGTGCAAAACGAACTCTCTCGCGGGCCACATCGGAAGCCCTACGACTCCTAGGAGCAAAAGAACGGGTTGAACGTTCTGTAAAGTCGAGTTTGTGTAGCCAGCCTGGCACCCACGACGCAGCATGCTCAAGGGAAAGACACCGCAGGCCTTCATGCCGTTCAAAGACCTCATCGAAAATCATCGCCGACAAGAACATCTCGGCCGAATTGTGCATCGCTACAAGACCTAAGTTTGAGTCAGGCGCATCACCACCTAACGCAGTCGAACTGCGCCCATTATTCTTAAAGCTGGGAGAAACAGGTTCGTAGTGGCCATTTACAGCGATATGCACTATCAGTGGCACGTCCCGTTCTGCAAAGCGAGCCCAGACCGGATCAAAGTCAGGATGTGTGAATGAAAGAGCTTTGGGGTCAGCCTCATTCGTGTCGACCATAACTGTGTAGCAACCATCGGCAAACGCTTCATCGAGCAGTGCGCCTGCGAGATCGGGGCCAAGTGAAAATGGTACATACCCCCCGGCAAGCAACCGTTCGTCGTGAGCACAGAAACGGCCCATCGCTCGGTTATAAACTCTGGCACCAATTTCAAGTGCCTTTACATCATCTTCGTGAGCAATCTGGTGGAATGAGAATGTTCCAAGCACGATTTGACGTTCAAAACCAAGGACATCAAGTGCACGGGATCGTTCTGCCGGATCGAACGCTCCAAGTCGAGACCACGGGCTACGACTGATATCAAACATACCTTTTTCGAATTTCTCCATCACTTTAGGATCAGAGTTACGTCTATCAAGATGCTCTCGTCCTCGTTCAATAGCTTCCAGAGAGACTGGCAGTTCGGTTTGTGCCTCCATCGGTTGGATGAATAAGGCTTCTTCATCCGTCGCGACTGCATGAAGAAAGTCATCAAGCTCAAATAGGTGGCTATCAACGTCAATAATTCGTCGCTTGCCTGCGTATGTCATGTCGAAGTATGCCTATTTGATACCTGAAGCAGAACTCGCTCTGCGTGTGCTCTATAAGCATCCAATTTAATGCTTATAGTCGTAATCCTTACCATTGAAACATCCTCTTAATTAAGTGACACTTAAGAACCTTGCTCGTCTGTTGTCATGCCACTCTTTAATAACGCTTTCGTATCAACCCACTCCAGAGTCAATATATGAGTGGCTTCTAAATTTACTTGTGGAGCGCATCCAGCTTCATAAGCTTCCTGCCACCTAGAAGCACAAAGGCACCAGTGGTCGCCCGGATTAAGTCCCGGAAATCCATTTCTTGGGGTAGAAAGGTCATTTCCTGCAGCTTTCGAAAAGTTTAGGAATTCTTCGGTCGTAATGACACACACAGTATGAACACCATGGTCATCGACACCGGTATTACAACAGCCATCTCTATAAAAGCCAGTTAGTGGCTCCGTACTACAGTCAGTAAGTTCAGTTCCTAAAACATTTATTGCCATTGAAATTCCTTCTCTTGTTTAAAATCTATCTTTATCAAAAGCTGCGATTAATTCAAATTAGTCTAATTATATGGTG
>DBNM01000167.1:0-826 GCA_002299135.1 Candidatus Neomicrothrix sp. UBA672
CTTGAACATTATGAAAAAGTTGAAGGCTCACCATTGAGTCTTGAGGGAAAAGCTAATCAGTTGAGCCTCATGCTAAAAGGGAATTTCCCTGCGGCAATGCAGGGCTTGGGAGTTGTACCAATTTTCGCGGGATATGAAGAGAAAACAACTGAAGGAAGATTATTTCAATTTGATATAACAGGTGGACGATACGAGGAGAAAGATTTTGTAGCTACAGGATCTGGAAGCCTTCATGCTTCAACGGTGGTGAAACTAAGACATTCATCATCAGTGGAACTCAACGAAGCAATTGACATTGCCTTAGAAGCACTTTTAGAAGCATCCGAAGAAGATAGTGCCACTGGTGGACCTGACCTTTTAAGAGGGATTTTTCCAGTCGTTGCAAAAATTGATTCAAATGGGTTTGAACGTATATCCGACGATGAACTAGAGGGCCGCACTGAAACGATAGTTCAGAGCATTTCACAAAGAGGTAGCTCCTAGCTATGACCATGCCAATGTATGTCTCACCTGAGCAACTTATGAAAGACCGCGCTGATTATGCGCGAAAAGGAATCTCACGCGGAAGAGCTGCAGTTGCCTGTACATATTCCGAGGGAGTTTTATTGTGCGCGGAAAATCCTTCAAAAACTCTGAGAAAAGCTGGTGAGATATACGACAAAATCGGGTTTATGGGAGTTGGAAAATACAGCGAATTTGATCAGTTGCGAATTGCAGGAATACGACATGCAGATCTAAAAGGTTATTCTTTCAGTCGTGACGATGTAGATGCACGTTGGCTGGCGAATCAATACGCACAGATTTTAGGCCAGTATTTCACTCATGA
>DBNM01000167.1:1240-3296 GCA_002299135.1 Candidatus Neomicrothrix sp. UBA672
GGAACCGTTATGGATACTTCTTCCTTCGTGGTGATAGGGGGAGAGGCGGAACTTATAAGGGATCGAATTCAGGAGAATTGGAAATCCGGTTTGTCGCTGAAAGAGAGTATTAAGTTAACCACTCAGGCATTATCTGGGCCAGACAAAAGTTTTACCTCGGGTGAATTGGAAGTAGCTCTTCTTTCGCGCGGGAACGGGAGGAGAGCCTTTTCTCGGATAGAAGGTGAAGAGTTAAACGGGCTTCTTGCCTGAAGCTCGCTTGCTCTCACAAACAAATGCAGAGACGAATATATGGAATCGAAAGCGAGTATGGAGTTACTTGCACAGTTGATGGTCAGAGACGCTTAAGCCCTGATGAAGTAGCCAGATACCTATTTAGAAGAGTTGTTTCTTGGGGTAGAAGCTCAAATGTCTTCCTGCAAAACGGAGCGCGCCTTTACTTGGATGTTGGCTCACACCCGGAATACGCTACGCCAGAATGTGACTCCGTTCGATCTGTAATCGCATACGAAAAGGCCGGCGAGCGAATATTGGAACAACTTTCAAAGAGTGCAGAAAAACGTTTAAACGAAGAAGGTGTAGAGGGGAAGATATACCTTTTTAAAAACAACACTGATTCTGCTGGTAATTCGTATGGATGTCATGAAAATTATTTAACAAACAGGCATGACGAATCGCTTCAATATTCTGAAGTTCTTATTCCATTCCTGATAAGTAGACAGATATATGCAGGTGCTGGAAAAATTTTACAAAGTGGAAACGGAGCTATTTTCTGTATAAGTCAAAGGGCAGAACATATTTGGGAGGGAGTTTCAAGCGCGACTACACGATCGCGACCGATTATCAATTCACGAGACGAACCCCATGCGGACGCGGAGAGATTTCGGCGTCTGCACGTAATAGTGGGGGATTCAAATATGAACGAATACGCATCCTTTTTAAAAGTTGGGGCGTGCGGATTGCTTTTACGAATGTTGGAAGAGCCAAACATGATTTTTCGCGATATGACCTTGGAGAATCCAATAAGAGCTATCAGAGAAATCAGCCACGATCTTACTTGCAGACGCAAAGTACGGTTAACCAACGGTCGAGAAATGTCAGCTCTCGAAATGCAAAAGGAATTTTTGGAAAAAGCTCATCGTTTTTCTGAGAAGCGTGAATTAAACGATGAAGAACAAGAAGTGATGAAAATGTGGGAACATTGCCTAGACCGTTTAGAGAATGATCCTCTGTCTTTATCAGCCGAATGTGACTGGGTTGCAAAATACCATTTGGTAGAAAAGTATCGAACTCGTAATAATCTTTCACTTGCCGATTCACGAGTAGCTCTTCTTGATCTTCAATACCATGACATCAACACACATAGAAGCTTGTTTTACCACATGGATCGAAAAGGTTTGACCGAAAGTATTTTAGATGAAGAAGAAGTCCGACATGCAGTAGACGAACCCCCTGCGACAACTCGTGCACGACTAAGAGGTGAATTTATTCGACGTGCTAAAGAGAAGAAACGTGACTACACGGTGGATTGGGTTCATCTAAAACTTAACGACCAAGCGCAAAGAACCGTTCTTTGTAAGGATCCATTTCGCTTCGAGGATGAAAGAGTCCAAAAGCTTATTGATTCCCTATAGGACCCTAACGGTCTAATATATTTCAGTGAAGAAAATCGAAAGACTATTAAATCTAATTTCTGCTCTTTTATCGACAGAAAGACCACTGAGTAGACATGAGATACGCGAGCGTATACCTGGAGCGTATGCAGAAAATGATGAGTCTTTCAGGCGTGCTTTTGAACGTGATAAAGATGAACTGCGAACTCTAGGACTTCCTATTTCTTTGGAGCGAGTCCCCGGCACTGATCCACCTTTAGAGGGTTACCTAATACGCCGAAGCGACTATGAAGCAAATCACCCAGTACTAGATGCTGAAGAGATAGCAGCGTTGCATTTGGCTTCAAATTTAATTCGTTTACAAGATGATGACATTGATTCACCCTTTTACAAAATGGGAGGTGTTTTGCGCGATGAAGCACCTGCAATGAGTGAGATACCAA
>DBNM01000033.1:0-778 GCA_002299135.1 Candidatus Neomicrothrix sp. UBA672
TGTATAACTTCGGCATAGGTAATCCAGCTGCCGTAGATAACTCTGTCATCACTCTGTGATATTCAGGGTAATCAGATGGCTCTGCTGGAACTGCTCGAGCTGAAGCAATTGCAAGTCTGTCGCTAAACCAGTAGCTTCCACCAACAAAGATTAAGCCAATCACAAGACCCAAAATAAGTCCACTAGAACCACCAATTGCGCCCCCTATAACAATAAAGAGACCACCTAAAAGTGCTAACAAACTAAAAGTCTTTGCAGTATTTATCATTATTTACCTCGTTTTTCTGGAATGTAACAATATCTAAAATTTGTTTACTTCGTAATATCCTGAATGAACATAAATAGAAGGAACTTTCTGTTCCCAAAACATTAAAAGATTTCTTGGATCATCATCGAGAGCAAATTTAGGTTTATATCCACTTTCAATTAAATCGCTTAATAAATCTAACTTAACTTCTGGGGAACTACGGTCATCTTTTTCTTCTCTCATCAAAAGAGCATCCCAGGAAATATTGTTTTGCTTCAACCAAAAAACAGTTTTTTCGAGAAGATAAGAGGGCCGCGCTGTCATTAAGAAAATAGGTGTAGACACTGCAAGGTTTTTCACAAGTTCCCGACCTTCTCTGAAGACCTGACTATCTATAGCAGCTTCAAAGAATTCTTCCCATTTTTGATTCTCGCCGTTTAAAAAGTGTTGGTGAGCCGATGCATCAGCTATCACACCATCTATATCAACCACTAGAACAAAGCCGAAAGCAGGTTCTGTGTTCCTATAAAT
>DBNM01000033.1:1185-4078 GCA_002299135.1 Candidatus Neomicrothrix sp. UBA672
AATCAGCCAAAGTAGTTGTATCACCCAAATCTCTCCCTTCAGCAACATCTCGTAAAAGTCGCCTCATTATTTTTCCGCTTCTTGTTTTAGGTAGGTCAGGAACTAAAACAACTGTTTTGGGCCTAGCAATTGGACCTAACTTGGTTGCGACATGAGAACGTATCTCTTCTCCGAGTACGTCTGAAGGTTCAAAAGTGCCTCTCAAAATCACGTATCCAACAATTGCCTGACCAGTGGTGGAATCGGCAACTCCAACTACTGCCGCTTCAGCTACTGCCGGGTGATCCACCAAAGCTGATTCAACTTCTGCAGTTGAAATACGGTGGCCTGAAACATTCATAACATCGTCGACTCTTCCCAGCAGCCACAAATAACCATCTTTGTCTAATTTCGCTCCATCACCGGCAAAATACTTTCCTTCAAAACGTGACCAGTAAGTCTCTTTATATCTCTCAGGGTCACCCCAAATACCTCTCAACATTCCGGGCCAGGGTTGTGTAATCGTCAAATAACCTCCCCCTTGTTGAATTTGAATTCCATCATCATTTACTACTTCTGCAAATACCCCAGGTATTGGTTGACAAGCAGACCCTGGCTTAGTTGTAGTCAAGCCCGGAAGTGGCGTAATCATGTGACCTCCGGTTTCCGTTTGCCACCACGTATCAACGATCGGGCATTTTTCACCGCCAATATTTTCGTGATACCACATCCATGCTTCTGGGTTTATCGGCTCTCCCACTGTTCCTAAAACGCGCAAAGAGGACAAATCATGTGAAGCAGGTTCTTGCGCACCCCACTTCATAAAAGTCCTTATAGCTGTCGGTGCGGTATACAGCTGAGTAACTCCATAACGTTCAATAATGTCCCATAATCGATCTTTAGGCCATTCTGATGAATTATCTGAACGAAGATCCAAACGTGGGGTATCCGGTGTGCCTTCATAAATCACTGACGTGCAACCATTAGCTAAAGGACCATAAACGATGTAACTATGCCCTGTAACCCATCCGATATCCGCTGCACACCAATAAATATCCTTATCTCGATTCAAATCAAAGGTATAGCGATGCGTATACATAACTTGAGTTAAATAACCTGCAGTTGTATGCATAATGCCTTTTGGTTTTGCAGTTGTACCCGAGGTATAAAGCAAATAAAGAAGATCCTCACTCTCTAATGATTCGGCCGGACAATCAGAATCTGCTTTCTCAACTAGTTCATGCCACCAATGATCACGCCCTGCAATCATTTGTATTTCAGTGTCGCATCGATTAACAACTACCACATGCTCCACGGTTGGGGCACCATTATCTAATGCCATATCAACATTTGTTTTTAATGCTGATGGGACTCCACGTCTATAACCTGCGTCTGCTGTGATGATAAGCCTTGCTTGAGCATCTTCACATCGATCGACGATCGCATCAGGTGAAAAACCTCCGAATATAACACTATGCACCAATCCAATTCTGGCGCAAGCAAGCATTGCTACAGGGAGTTCAGGGATCATTGGCATATATATAGCCACTCGATCTCCCTTTTTTAATCCAAGTCCTTTCAATACATTCGCGAATTTAGAGACTTCTATAAGAAGATCTTGATAAGTAATTTTTCGGGTGTCACCAGGCTCTCCTTCCCAATAATAAGCAACCCTCTCTCCGTAACCCGCTTCTACATGCCTGTCCAAACAGTTGTACGAAATGTTAAGCCGTCCGCCTATGAACCATTTTGCAAAAGGCAGTTTCCACTCCAGTGTCGTGTGGAAATCCTCATCCCAACTAATCAACTCCCTTGCTTGCCTAGCCCAAAATGCTTCATAGTCAGAAATTGCTTCTTCATGATGAGAAGAATCATTAATTAATGCTTTCTTTACAAAATCTGCATCAGGTGGAAATGTTCGATCCTCAACATAGAACTCTTCGATTGTTGATTCGCTCATTATTACTCCCTTTGGTTGATTAGGTAATTTTAGACAAAGTCATGGGGTTACTTACCTAGCGGGGTGAAAGGGTTTTCTGATTACCTAATCACTAGACGGAAGGTGCCACTCTAAAACAAAAAACCCTCCTAAACCCATGGGGTCAAGAAGCGCTTCTGCTTCAGTTACTCTGCTTCGTGCTTTAACAGCTTTTAAATCACCAACTGAAGAAAATTCTCTCCATGTTTGACGCCCTTCCTCCACCAAATTATCAATACCTTGATTCTTAAGAAAGTCCTTTTGAGTGGATATCAATGCACCTTCTGGAAGTTGATCAATAGCCACTTCGACTGTGAGATCTTGATTTCCAACATCATCTAGAGGGTTGTTACCTCTTGAATGTTTTCTAAAAGTTCGGAGCCACGAATCTTGATCCCTTTGACTCATTTCTTGGGTTGTAGATCCATAATCAATTACCAGTAACGAACCTGCCACAATCATCTCTAAAATACTTTCAACCCATTTGATAGCTTGAGTTTGAATTGGTATTCGTGCTCCTTTCAGAGGAGACACTCCAACTGGCTCTTTCCTTTCACCTATTAGAGTTTCGACGAATTGATCATCCACAAGACCTATACGTACTTCTTTCCAATATTCACCATCCCCCTCTAAGAGATCGAAGGGTAAATTGTCTAAAAGTTCATTTGCAATAACTGCACCAACTAAAGGAACCTCAGGGATCTTTGCAGTCGAGATTAGTTTGTCCGAAGTTGGTTGGGCTTCTCGTAACTTCTGCGAGCGTTCAACCATCGTATAAATTCCATTTTCAAGGCACTTAGGTTTAGCATCAATTATTGATCTTGCAAGAGCTCCACTACCTGCTCCGACCTCAACAACTTGAAAGTTTTCAGGTTTATTTAAATCTCTCCATGTTTCGTCCAACCAATTTGCGATAAGAAAACCGAAAAAGGGGCC
>DBNM01000033.1:4477-5907 GCA_002299135.1 Candidatus Neomicrothrix sp. UBA672
ATTCGAATCATAGAGACAAGATTCAACAAACTCGGAAAAAGAGAGAGGTCCGGATTTCTTAATTCGAATTTTTAAATCATCAGCTAACATGCCAATTGGTTCGGATTTACACACCAAAAGCCAACAGGCTTACTTCTGTAAAACGTGCTACTAATTGAGGGAATATGCCGAATAATAAAGTAACTAATACACAAATCGCTAAAGCAGATATGAGTGATGGCGTTATCTCAACAGTATTTAAATCACTTTCTGAAGGATCATCAGCCCACATTTTACGAGCAATTGTTGCATAGTAGAAAAGGGCTATAACAGAATTAATAGCCGCAATAACAGCTAACAAATAGCCCCAAGTTTCTCCTGAGGTTGCTAAAACCCTAAATACCTCAAATTTGGCGAACCATCCTCCTAAAGGAGGAATACCAGCAAGGGAAAATAGAAAAATTGTCATAGCAACTGTCAATCCAGGAGCAAAATGAAAGGCTCCTGCAAATGAATCAATTTCTGCGCTTCCAGTACGTCTTGCAAAAGTAATAATAACTGCAAATGCACCAAGGTTCATGGCCGCATAAATGGCTAAGTATGTAATTATCGCCGAAAGGGCCTGGTCTCCAGTAGCTAAACTTTTACCAGCTACAGCTAGAGGAGCAATCATAAATCCTGTCTGCGCAATTCCAGAGTAAGCCATAAGTCGAACTACATTCGTTTGCCTTAACGCAACCAAATTGCCTACGGTCATAGAGAGCGCTGAAAGTATCCAAATAAGCGGTTCCCAAATATTTGAAAGCTCATAGAAACCAACGAAAATTAAAGCTAGTAAAGCAACAAAACCTGCTGCTTTGGAGGCCACCGAAAGAAAAGCTGTTACAGGTGTTGGAGCCCCCTCATAGACATCAGGTGCCCAAGTGTGAAATGGAACAGCGGATACTTTGAACGCAAAACCAGCTATCACAAAAACAATTCCTAGTGTCATTACCGAACTAGAACCATTGCCAGCATCAATAGAGTCAGCAATCCCACTTAGTACCGTGGTACCACTAACCCCAAACAAGAGCGACATTCCGTAGAGCATGACTGCTGATGCAAAAACACCCATTAGGTAATACTTAAGGCCTGCTTCGTTTGATTTAGGATCGCGCTTTCTCCAAGCAACCATTAGATAAGCAGGGATCGAAAGTAGTTCTAATGCTACAAAGACAGATATCAAATCTCTCGAGGAGGCCATCATGATCATTCCCATTAGGGAAGCCAGAAGAAGGCCGTAGTATTCACTCTCCCAGTAATCACCATCAACTATGTAGTTCGTTGAGAGGAGAATAACTACATATCCTGCTAGAAGAAAAATGGCTTTTAGTACTAATGAAGAATCATCAACTACGTAAGCGCCATCGAAAAGAACTCTCTCAGTTCCATCAATACCAAGAGTTAGTAGG
>DBNM01000020.1 GCA_002299135.1 Candidatus Neomicrothrix sp. UBA672
GCTGAAGGAATAATGACCGTCAATTCACCAACTTCATATGAAATGTCATCTTCACTTGCCTCCTCGACAGGGACGAATGCCAAATCGTATGAATACTCAACACCAGACACTCCACTGACGGCAACTCTTAGACCTAATTTTTCGGAATCTGACTCTTCTGAACGTACTGCTAGAACTTTTAACGAGGCCTCTTCACTTATCTCAAGAATTGACACAATTTCCCCCTGTGTGAATTTTTACTATTAGATCATACAACTCAAAAACGCTTAGTTTCAATTCTATGTCAATAAAACGATAGATTCCGAATATGGAATCTACAAATGTGAAAGTTAACTACGAAAACGAAATCGCGATTTTGGAATTAGATGACGGTAAGGCAAATGCCTTGGGTCATGACGTCATAGGTTCTCTTGTTGAGAAACTAGACGAAGTTGAAGATGCCGGTGCAGTTGTAATATCGGGCCGACCTGGAAAGTTTTCAGCAGGTTTCGATCTTGCTGTTATGAAATCCGGTGAAGACGCTGCACGAGAAATGTTAAGAAGTGGCGTAGAACTATTCCTCAAGTGCTATTCCTTCCCAAGGCCTATAGTCGCCGCTTGCACTGGACACGCTCTCGCTGCGGGAGCCATTTTGCTGATGTCTTGCGATTTAAGAGTCGGAGCTAAAGGAGAATTTAAGATAGGTCTACCAGAACTTGCTATTGGCATGTCACTACCCCTTTTCGCAACTGAACTTGCAAAAGACCGTATTTCAAAACGACATTTCACTAAAGCAACTGCCCTCGGACAAACATACGATCCGCAAGGTGCCTGTGATGCAGGATTTCTTGACGAAATCGTCGAACCAGACGAAGTCCTTTCTACTTCAATAGTCAGAGCGGAATCCCTAAAATCGATTGGAAAAACTCAACTTGCTCTCACGCGTTCCACAACTAGAGGTGAAACCATAAAAAAGATTACTGACAGCCTTGAAGCAGACCTAAGCCTTTTCGTGGTTAGTCAATAAATAACTTTTTATGAACAAAACATACGACGCTCTTCTTTTAGTCTCTTTTGGTGGCCCAGAAAGTATCAGTGAAATCAAACCTTTCCTAGAAAGGATCACAGAGGGTAAAAATATTCCTTCCGACCGCCTTGAAGAAATCGCTCAGCGTTATGAAACAGTAGGTGGCGTTTCACCCCTGAATGCCAATATTCGTAATATAAAGAAAAAACTTGAAATTGAAATTAAGAGTCGAGATATAGATATCCCAATTTTCATCGGACATAGAAATGTCGAACCTCTTATCGTAAACACAGTAAATGAAATGAAGACGTCTGGTGTTGCTAGGTGTTTAGCATGGTTTTCGTCTCCCTACAGTTCTTACAGTTCATGCAGACAGTACACAGAAAATATAGAAAATGCCTGCTTCCAAATAGGTAGTGATGCTCCACACATAGAACAAATAAGACGTCATCATGATCATCCCGGATTAATAGAACCAGCAGCCGACTGTCTTCGATCAGCAATCGAAAATATTCCCTGTGAAACAAGAAGTGAAGTTGTATTGCTTTTTTCGGCTCACAGCCTTCCAATGAGTATGGCTGAAACATGTCGATATGAAGCTGAAATAAATGAAGCTGCACTACTCGTAGCTAATAAAGTCGATCCGGATAAGCATTTACGTAGAGAGATTGTTTGGCAGTCACGAAGCGGATCTCCTTCTATTCCGTGGTTGGAACCTGACATAAATGACAAGTTGGAGCAACTTGCTTCAGAAGGTGTTAAGGCAGTTGCAGTCTCACCTATTGGATTTCCAATAGAAAACTTTGAAATCCTCTGGGATCTTGATTTCGAGGCTTCAAACAAGGCATCCTCACTAGGCATGTCCTTCAGTAGAGCTGACACTGTGAATAATGATTCAAGATTTATAAGTATGATCGCTGACCTTCTATGTGAAAGGATCAGTAAGCCCACGCTTGCCACAGCCAACTTGGGTACTTTAAGCATTTCTCCCGAAAAGTGTAAAAAAGACTGTTGCCCCAACTTAATAAGTTGAAAATAGTACTTTGTTGATATAAAAACACTAAAAATTTGCTTTTTCCCCTTGTGGGATCCACTGTCACGTTCAGTTGGCAAGGTAATTTTGAATTGCCGATGAATCACGCTCAAATTGCTAAAGAAGCTTTAAATATGCGCCTAGCAACCCTTTCCTCAAATGTTGCTAACGGGTTGCTTTTAGATACGAGAAAAGCAGGTGAACTTTTGGCCGCCTGTGGAGATCCCAGCGTTGATAAAGCGATAAGGAATCTGGGTGATGCTTGGCAAGAAGCTGGTCTTCCTCCTGAATCTATTGAAAAGCCTTGGACAGAAGAACAAATAAAAGATCTCAAATCGGTGGGCGGCAACGAACTCCTAGACATTTTGGATGAACTCGTAAACGGAATCACCCGCTGCAAGATCCATTAATTTTAAAACTTTGGAGCTGACATGAACAAACAACAGAAACTTTTACCCGATGAACTGAACTTTGCAAAAGAAGTAGTGAGCATACCTGTCGAAGAGGAGATGCAAGAATCCTTCCTTGCATATTCCCTTTCCGTTATTACATCTCGAGCTATACCTGATGTCAAAGATGGGTTGAAGCCGGTCCAGAGAAGAATTCTCTACACGATGTTAAGAATGGGACTTAGACCAGAAAATCCTCACCGCAAAAGTGCCAGGGTCGTAGGCGACACTATGGGGCGTTATCACCCTCACGGAGATGCAGCAATCTACGACGCTCTTGTGAGGATGGGTCAGGATTTCTCTCGCGGGATGACTTTGGTTGACAA
>DBNM01000035.1:0-527 GCA_002299135.1 Candidatus Neomicrothrix sp. UBA672
CGTCTACGTGTGTCAGGATCATGCATCAGATGGCCCTCGTAGCCCATGACTCCTCTTACTTCAAGTCCTGATTTTTTTGCCTTATCTGCTAGAAAGTCGGCATCATCTGGACTGCATCCACATCTTTGGAGTCCAACATTCACATCTATTAATACTTCTTTGACTCCAGCAGCAGCAGCAACTTCAATCGTTTCTATTGAATCGACCGCTACTGTCACTCGACAGTTATCTTCCAAAAGCAACTTGTTAAGTCTTGTGGTGTCAAGTGTTTCATTTGCTAATAGAAGGTCAGTTCCAATACCTGCTTCTGCCATTCCTTCTAACTCCCGGATAGTTGCACAACAGAAAGTATCGTGTCCTGCTTTAACTAATTTTTTTGCCAGTTCTGTTGATTTGAAAGCTTTGACATGCGGTCTAAGAGATTTTCCTGGTCTTTTAGACGCCATAGTCGAGATATTTGCTTCAAGTATTTTTAAATCTGCTATTAGAGCAGGGGTTTTAATATCTCCGGTTCTCATTTCTTTAAA
>DBNM01000035.1:856-8982 GCA_002299135.1 Candidatus Neomicrothrix sp. UBA672
TTCTTTAAATTGATTCAAAAATTTTGTTCATTGAAAATGGCACGATCATTGTATAAGTGTCACTTATAGCTGTTTCTCTGTATTTTTTTTGAGCCTCTAAACGCGCAGGGTCCATGAGGACCTCTTTGAAAGCTTCGCGGCTTGGAAAAGTGTTAAAGCGGACCTGACTCCACTTTCTACCATCACCTAAAATTGTCCCTTCCACTTGAAACCATCCATCAATGAGGACGCCATTTGGTATCGCGCTCTCTCCTGCAATTGAAGAATAGGTTTCCATTTTTTCAATTTGTGTATTCAGATTCAAAACATGGACAACTGTTATGGGACCATCATTTTCTGTTGGTGGGTTTTCTACTTCTGCCCAGTCTGTCTTTGAATAATTTGGGATTTCTAAAGGAGTGCAACCCATGACAATTGTCTCTTGCATGCCAGCTTCTTTGTGTACATGTTTTTCTTGAAAATCTTTTCGAGATGACATTTCTAAGAATGACCGTCTCGTCGGATATTTAACTACGGCTATTCGATCCCATTTCGGACTATCTCCAAGGAGTTGCGTTTCCACGTTTCCAATGAAAAC
This sequence comes from Candidatus Neomicrothrix sp. UBA672, assembly GCA_002299135.1. GTDB lineage: Bacteria > Actinomycetota > Acidimicrobiia > Acidimicrobiales > MedAcidi-G1 > MedAcidi-G1. Next base: position 1,434 of record DBNM01000035.1, read on the forward strand.
TATTTCTGCTCCTATATCTGACAGTACGTCTATCGGGGCATAAAGATCATCGGCTTCCTGACCGCTAATAGTCGATTCTCGACCATCTTCGTAATCAGCAATGTCTCGATATTTCATTAAGTTAACCATCCATATAGGACCATCTTCTTCAGCGGCAATGGAAAGCATCTCAACTGCGTATTCAGTATCTAGAGTGCCATACCTTGGGTTTGCACTATCTATCTGATTCATCACTCGAACCGTAGTTTAAAAAATAGTTTCTTTATTGATCGGGCTTATTTCTTCTTGCAGGGCAGAATGTCTAAATGCCTTTCAAGAGATCTCAAATAAACGTGGTTTGTTTCCTTGCTTTTTTAAACGGTCTCGCTGCTTTTGGAATTGATTCATCCCTTCCAGCTTTTGATGAGATCAGACCAGATATAGGACTTTTGGAAGGGTCTAACCAAATTTCGTTGATAGTTACGATCTATATCATTGGTGTTTCTATCGGCCAGATTATTTGTGGTCCTTTTACTGATCGTTTTGGACGTGTCCCATCCATAAAATTTGGACTAATGCTTTACATGTTTGGAGCTCTTGGATCTCTACTCTCTCAAAACTTGCTAACAATTCTCATTTTTAGATTCTTGTGGGGATTAGGTTCAAGTATTCCAGCGAGTATGAGAACAACTATTGCGCGTGACCTTTACTCAGGTGACGAAATGGCAAAAGTTATGTCCAAAATTATGGCTGTCTTTCTTTTAGGACCGATAATAACACCACTCATTTCAGAGGGTTTTTTGTCTTTCACAAGTTGGAGGGTTGTTTATTCTTTAGGAATTATTTTGGCAGGTGTAGGTATTTTGTGGAGTATCTGGTTTGGCGAGACCTTGCCTTCAAACAAAAAACGAAATTTGAATTGGGAAATGACCACAAGGGCTTTCAAAACTATTTTTTCCACGCGAATAACCATAGGTTATGTTTTAGCTGTCACTTTTGGACAAGGGGCTTTCGTTATCTGGTTAAGCAGTTCTCAACCGATTTTCGATCTTGTCTACGGTAAAGCAAACCAGTTTGCAGTAATTTTTAGCATTCTAGGTATTCCTATGGCAATAGCATTTTTTGCAAGTAACTATTTTATTTCAATATTTGGAGCTAAACGTGTGGCAGTATTCAGTGTCGGAATCTCAGTGTTATCGAATACAGCTTCTTTATTACTTGCACTAACAAGTAACGGAACACCAAACTTTTGGATTTGGCTTATTCTAGTTGGCTCCTCAAATATTTTTTTAAGTCTTTTAACTCCCATAGGTTTATCTTTGGCTTTAGAACCTATGGGCGATTTAGCGGGAACTGCTTCTGGAGTAGCAGGAGCTATCTCACTCGGAGGGGCTGGTCTGTTGGCAGCAATTTTCTCTACTCAAATAAATTACTCAGTTACTCCGTTGGCATTTGGGTATTTGTTATATTCGATAATTTCGTTGCTGATGATCTTTTATACGGAATCAGGGCGAAAAAGAATTTCAGAATTGAATCTTGTGACTTAAGCCCGAACTTCAAGACTTTCAAGACCCTTCAAATACCATTTGTACAGTGATCAATAGCTTAGGACGATTGTGATAAGCAAGAATGAAGCTGAATTAATAGCGGTTACTGGTGCAACCGGATATGTGGGTGGAAGATTAATTCCTCGTCTTCTTAAAGCTGGATACAGAGTTCGGTGCATCGTCAGGAATTCTGAAGCTCTTGAGGATAGACCCTGGCGTTCTCAAGTCGAGGTTTTCACTTGTGATTTGAATATTGAAGATCGGGTTATTGAAGCACTCAGAGGAGTACATAGAGCATATTATTTAGTTCATTCAATGGCTGTTTCTTCTAATTTTGAGGATTTAGAAGCTTCAATAGCTAAAACTTTTACCGCTGCTGCAGACGTTAATCAAATCACTCAGATTATATATCTAGGTGGTCTCGGAGAAGAAAAAAGTAGTCTTTCACCTCATTTGACCAGTCGACAGAAAGTTGGCGAAATTTTGGCAAGTGGCAACACACCGGTAACTGAACTCAGAGCAGCGATAATTATTGGATCGGGAAGTGCTTCATTTGAAATGCTTAGATCACTAGTTGAAATACTCCCAATCATGGTAGTTCCAAAATGGGTAACCAAAACTCGTTGTCAACCTGTGGCAATAAGTGACGTTTTATTTTATTTAGTATTGGTTCTAGGAAATGAAAAGTCTCTTGGGAGAGTTTTTGATGTAGGTGGTCCTGATGTTTTGACCTATAAGGAAATGATGCATACGTACGCCGAAGTAGCAAGTCTCAAAAAAAGAATAATTATTCCCATTCCTGTTCTAACTCCTCGACTCTCTTCTCATTGGGTGAATTTAACGAGTCCTCTACCTATTCGTCTAGCTCGTGCGCTAATTGATTCACTCACCTCAGATGTTGTTGTAAGCAAAAATCCTATTTCAGATGCTTTTGATCATGAACCGGATAACTTGCGTAATTCAATTGGTCGTGCTTTAACTATGGTGCAAGATCTTCAAATTCCGACCCGATGGTCAGATCCGGTAAAAGTCCAAGTAGCTGAGTTGCCGGAAGTAAGCGATCCAGAATGGTCGGGAGGTAGAGTTTTAACTGATGCCCGAAAACAAAATTCGACAGCATCAAGTGATCAGGTAATGTCAACTATTAGAACTATTGGTGGTGATACTGGCTGGTTTGCCTTTGATTGGTTATGGGCTGTTCGTGGTTTTATCGACAAAATAGTTGGGGGTGTTGGTTTAAGGCGGGGTAGGAGACACCCCACTGAACTGCGTGTTGGTGATCCGGTTGATTTTTTTACCGTGATAAGAGTTGACAGCAATTCGTTACTGTTAAGAGCAGAAATGCTTATACCGGGTCACGCATGGTTGGAATGGTCTTTAACAGATTTGGAAAAAGGTTGTCTAGTTGAACAACGGGCGCAGTTTGTTCCACGTGGTGTAATAGGAAGGCTTTATTGGTTTGCGCTATTGATCCCTCATTCATTAATTTTTAAGACGATGCTTTCAAAAATTATTGTCAGAGCAGAAATAGACTTAGCTTCATGACAAATAAACATTCAATCTTTTCGATTTTCGTAAGCTTAATTGTTGCATTATTGATAGTCCTTGCGGGCAGCAGCAGCGGAGTTGATGCGTCTGGTGTCCGTCTTTTTGCAATATGTGGACTTATTGCTTTCGCAGTCCAATGGATTTGTTTTATACCATCTTGGTTTTTACATTCAGAACGTTTTTTTGATCTGGTTGGTTCAGCTACTTATCTAACAGTTGCTGTAGTCTCACTTCTAGCAATTCCCAAAATTGATACTAGATCTGTTCTTTTGGGACTAATGATTTGTTTGTGGGGTTTGCGTTTAGGAACTTTTCTTTTTGCACGTGTGCAGGCAGTCGGACATGATGCCCGCTTCAATTTGATAAAACATAAATTTGCATGGTTTTTAATGACTTGGACTGTTCAAGGTCTTTGGGTTTTAATCACCTCTTCAGCGGCTTTAGCAGCAATTACTTCTAGCAAACGCAGTGACTTCGGAATTATTGGAATTATTGGAATTATTCTCTGGTTAACCGGTTTTGTTATTGAAATTGTCGCTGATGAACAGAAGCGAAAATTCAAATTAGACCCCTCAAAACAAAATTCATTCATTACTGACGGATTATGGAGTTGGTCACAGCACCCGAATTATTTTGGGGAAATTGTCTTATGGATAGGAGTTTCTCTCGTAGCGCTTCCTGGTCTATCAAGTTGGCAGTACTTCACACTTATTTCACCTGTTTTTGTTTTTATTCTCCTAACACGAATCAGTGGCCTACCAATGCTTAATTCAGCTGCCAGGAAACGATGGGGAGATGATCCTGAATTTCTGGCATATAAAAAATCAACACCTGTTCTAATCCCAAGACCACCTAAATGATTTCAATCCACAAACGGTAATAATTTTGACTGCACTTTCATCTCCTGAATTTGTGGTTGTTGGAGCAGGAATTGCTGGATTAACAACTGCGAAAATTTTAAGTGAAAATAACAAAGAAGTTTTACTGATCGAAAAATCTGATTCCGCAGGTGGGCGTGTCCAAACCGATAAGTATGAAGGTTTTCTACTTGATCACGGTTTTCAAGTTCTATTAACCGCATACCCCGAAGTGCATAATCAGCTAGACCTTTCCTCTTTAAATCTGAAACCTTTCGAACCTGGAGCGACAATTTTCAAAAATGGTACCTTTTCAAAAATTGGTGATCCATTTAGAAATTTCTCATCAATAGCCCCAACCACTTTCACAAGAGCAATAAATTTTCACGACAAAATGAAACTACTGCAATTGAGGTACGAATTAATAAAAGAGAAAAACTTACAAATCAATAAAACAGATGATGAAAGAATTATTGAGACTTTAAAAAAATTTGGATTCTCTACGAAAGCCATTGATAGTTTTTTTAAACCTCTTATAGGTGGAATTCAATTAGACCCTGAACTCAATGGTTCTGCAAGACTTTCTCTACTGATCCTGAAAATGTTATTTCTCGGAGACGCAGCAGTCCCTGAAAGAGGGATGGGTTCAATTAGTGAACAACTTTTAGAAAAGGTAGGAGAGAACAATATTCTTTTCAATGCACAGGTTGAAAAAATTGAAGGTAAGAAAATTTTCATTTCAGAAGGGAAATCCTTTTCGCCTTCTAACTTGATCATTGCTACGGAAAGTCCTGCAGCAGCAAAATTATTTGGTAATGAAATCGCCCCTTCTAAGTCTGTGTCATGTGTTTATTTTTCAGCTCCAGAAGCACCAACTAAATCAAAAGCAATTCTTCTTAATGGTGAAAACAAAGGACTAGGGCTAAACGTGGCAGTCATGACAAATATTTCTTCTTCATATTCTTCTACATGTGAAGCTTTAATCGCTGTAGCAATACCTGGACAACTCGTTTCTGATTCAATTCAACCTGTTATCACACAAATGAAAAATTGGTTCGGTGACATCGTTGATGATTGGAAACACCTAAAGACTTTTTCAATCGAACATGGTCAACCCGCTTTACGACCTGGGGATTCATTCAGAAAAAAAATCAAAGTCAATGACGGCATTTTCATGTGTGGAGATCATAGAGACACACCATCAATTCAGGGAGCTATGGTGTCAGGTAGAAGAACTGCTGAACTTTGTTTAAGGCAAAAAATTTAAGGCGCTAATCCAGCACTAGAAAGTATCCGGCTTACGGACATCACTATCGTTCTTCGTTCATTACCTCGATCTTTTGGTTGCTGGTATCTCACAGAGTATCTTTCAACTGCATCTGTGCAGATCTCCGGATCATTCGTAACTGAACACTTACCTTCAAAAGTTACCCACCGGCCACCATCTACCTGAGAAATTGTTCCATCAAGACTCTCCCTTTCAAGGAGACGCGATTTTAAACTCCCTGACCACGTTATGATCTTTGCAGTTTTTTGATCATCATCCCACATGAATCCAACAGGGGTTGAATGAGGCTTTCCATCATTTCTTACCAAAGTCAAAATCGCTAAATGTCTTTCACTAAGGAAATCATTAAACAATGGAGTTACCTCTTGAGGAGAAAAAACTGCCATATGTTAAACCTTTCTAACTCAACGACTACCAGAATACTTTGACTTATAAATCGCAATTGCTTCATGATGGTCAACAATAGGTTTTGGATATTTTTTTTCCAACCGAATTTCACTGCTAGGTTCATGTATTTCTTTTGAATCAACATCTTTTAATTCCGGAACCCACCTACGGATGTATTTTCCATCTGTATCAAATTTTTGACTCTGACGAGTTGGATTAAAAATTCGATGGGGATTATTATCTGTGCCTGTTCCAGCCACCCATTGCCAATTCAATTGATTTGAAGCTATGTCGCCATCGACTAAATAATTCATAAAGTGTTGTGAACCCTCTCTCCAATCTATGTGTAAATCTTTTGTTAGAAAAGATGCAACAACCATTCTTACTCTGCCGTGCATAAATCCTTCAGACAATAATTGCCGCATTCCAGCATCAACCATCGGAAAACCGGTTTGACCTTTTTTCCAGAGAGTTAATAATTCTAGATCTTGGTTCCATTTGTATTTCCGGTCTCGATAATCATTACGTGAAACGTCTGGTCTCTGATCCAAAATTTGGAGATAAAAATCACGCCAACATAATTGTCTGACAAAGGCATCACCACCTAACTTCAATGCTTGTAGAGCTACCTCTAAAGGAGAGATGCAACCTAAATGTAGATATGGCGATAGACGCGATGTCCGATCACCTTTTATATCATCGCGCCCTTTTTGATAACTGCCTAGTTCTTTTGCCATCCAATCGTTTAATCTTACGATTCCTTCGCTTTCACCACCTTTTAACAAATTTGGTGAGAAGTTTTTTGTTTTAAATTCTTCAAAAATATGAATGCCATTTTTTTCTATTGGGATGCCTCTAATTGAATCTGGGGCTTCTAGAGCTTTTCTCCAAGAAGCTTTTACCCAACGACGATAATAAGGTGTAAAAATTTTGTACTCACTACCATCTGTCGGAGTCACAAAACCAGGTTCTAATACAGAAATACCTTGATGCTGAAACACTTTGAACCCATTTAAATATCCAGATTTACTAAGTACTTCTTGGCGTTTTTTTGCTATAAGACTGAAATCAGCTGAAATGTGAATTTGTTCTGCATTGATCTCTTTTGCCAGCTTTGTGATCTCTTCGACCCAGTTGCCCCGACGGAAAATAAGATCCACACCAAGTTTCTTTAAAGACAATTCAAGATCTTTTAAAGAATCGATCAGAAATACCATTCGATTTGAACTCAAATTCTTTTTTTTAATGATCATGTCATCAAAAACGAAAAGTGCGCATAATGGTCTTTTTGTTGAAACTGCTTCAACAAGTGCCGGATTATCACGGATTCGAAGGTCTCTTGTAAAGACAATAATTGCTGGTTTACTCATATTAAGAACAACTATTTCCGAATCGTTTGCGATTTTTCGCAACTAACGAGTAAACAGCACCAGCCGCAAAAGAAAATGGAGGTATCGAAATGATGGAGCCTAAGATCATCCACCAAAAACCCATTCCTTTTAAAATTTCTGCAATCGCAAAAGCTCCTTTAATTTTTTTCTGGTCGAACTGTATTAGCCACACATATTTCTCGAAGTCTTTTCGATTAAGTCCGTAATCTTCAGGTTTTATTGATTCAGAATCAATGAATTTAAAATCTTCCGCGATCTTTTCCGAAGCCCATGCCACTAAACGTTGACATAGCCCACAATCCCCGTCATAAATCACTAAATTTTGAATGCTTTTTGAGGGTTCTGAATCTCGCAAAATTTCTCCTATGAGATTTCCTCAACCACAGATCTGACAGGTAAACGCTCAATTGCTTCATTTCTGCGATTTTGTAAAGCATTCCAGGTCAATGTTTTTTCACTGTTTCGGATTCCCGCGACTCTTCTCAATGACTGATCTGAAATATCTTCAGCCGTCACTGAAAAACCAACTTCTGTAGCAACTCGAACCCCATT
>DBNM01000147.1:0-3204 GCA_002299135.1 Candidatus Neomicrothrix sp. UBA672
TTAGTAGGAATTGCACTGATTGCTTTGTATAGAGACATTGTGGACCTGCCAAATTTTGGGTGATCATTGGCGGCAACTCGTAAGATCAGAAAGTTCCGATAGCCTTTTTTAATAGTGGATACACAGTCCTCATTTCCCAGACGCCCAACTCGTCAAATACTGGTTGGAGACGTGCCAGTAGGTGGTTTTGCACCGGTGAGTGTTCAATCCATGACGGTTACGCGAACATCTGATGTTGAATCAACACTCCAACAGATTTATGACCTAGCTATGGCGGGAGCAGATATTGTACGCTGCACCTGCAATGACATCGCTGCGGCAGAGGGATTAGCAGAAATTGTACCTAGATCCCCTGTGCCCATCGTTGCAGATGTGCACAATCAGCACAGAATGGCTTTAGCGGCCTTAGAAGCGGGCGTTCATTGTTTACGGTTAAACCCCGGAAATATAAAAAAACCCGAACACATAAAAATTGTTGCTGCGGAAGCAAGAGACAGAAACGTACCAATCCGAATAGGGGTAAATGGCGGTTCCCTGCATCCCGATCTTTATAGCAAGTATGGGGACATGGTTACTCCTGAAGCAATGGTCGAGTCGGCTTTGCAGGAAATTGGATATTTTTCAGAAGTCGGTTTTGACTTGATCAAAATATCTGTGAAGGCTTCAAATGTTCCTCTGATGCTCGATGCTTATAGACAACTAGCTGAAATAACTGACCATCCTTTGCATTTAGGCGTGACAGAAGCCGGACCACCGCCTTCAGGGACTATTAAATCAACAGCAGGGATTGCGACTTTGCTAGCCGAGGGAATCGGCGACACGATTCGCTACTCACTGACAGCTGATCCAGTAATGGAGGCTAAAGCGGGGAGACAACTCTTAGAGGCGATGGGTTTACGAGAAAGGAAAAACGTGGACCTAATTTCGTGTCCAAGTTGCGGAAGAGCTGAAATTGACGTGGTGGCAGTAGCAGAAGAGGCAATGGAAGCTTTTGCAGACGAAAAGATCCCATTGCAAGTCGCTGTGATGGGATGTGTAGTGAACGGACCGGGAGAAGCACGTGATGCTGATCTCGGTATAGCAGCCGGTCGCGGTAGGGGGCATTTGTTTGTAAAAGGTAAAAATGTTGAGGTTGTCAAAGAAGATGAAATGGTCGAAGCTTTGGTTTCCTGGGCGAAATTGATACAGGCAGAGGGAGCGGAAGCGGCTCTTGAGAGAGTTGATACCAAACTTGCCGAAAGAGAAGCGCGATTAGACAGAGAACAGCTTTTAAAGGAACAAGGTGAAGATGTGAATAAAACAGAGCAAAAATTGGGAGCAATAAGAAATCAAAGAGCCTAGAAGCTTCATTAAAATCGGGCAGTAGGAGCGAGTCACTGGCGGTATGATTAAATTGAGGTGCATCGTTCATTTCTTGGAACGAGGCGTGGGTTTTACCCACGCCTCTTTTTGGGCGTGGGCATGAACTGAATAGAGAATTTAATAAGAGAATTTGGGGGTGTCATGAGTGTTGCTGAGAAAGTAAGCGACTTGGTGTCTCCTTTGTGTTCAAACGCAAACGTAGAACTTGTAGATATTGAGCTGAATGGTGGCGTGTTGAAGATTGTCATCGACCAGTCGGAAGGATTGAACACAGAAGTTTTAGCAGATATGACTCGCGAGATCTCACGTCAATTGGACCACGAAGAACCCGTTCCAGGTTCCTACACATTAGAAGTAACAAGTCCAGGTCTTGAAAGACCACTAAAAAAACCACAACATTTTGAAAAGGCAGTGGGGAGTCTTATAACGCTTAAGAAAGTTTCTGGATCTCCGGGTGAAAGACGAATAGAAGGCATTTTGAAGTCAACCAGTTCTACAGGAATTTCTATTGAACAGGAAGATGGGTCTTCCCATGAAGTGTCTTTTGAATTAATACAGAAAGCCAGAACGGTGTTTGTTTGGCAACCAGATTCTAAATCAACTAAGTCTTCTGGTGAGAAAGAAAAAATTTTAGATGGAAGGATAGAACAATGAACTCCGAAATGTTGGAAGCTCTGCAGGCTGTTGCATCTGATAAAGGAATAACTGTTGAAGACATGCTTGCAGCATTAGCTGATGCTTTAGAGTCGGCGTATAAGCGGATGCCCGAAGCTCATGAGTTCTCTTGGGTCACTATCGATCCCGACAGTATGGAATTCAGAGTTTTTGCTCAAGATATTGATGAGAACGGTGAACCCACTGGAGATGAATTTGACGTAACTCCAGAGAATTTTGGGAGAATTGCTGCTCAGACAACACGACAGGTAATGACACAAAGGATCCGCGAAGTTGAAAGAGATCTAAAATACGAAGAGTATGCGGGACGTGAAGGTGACATCGTCACCGGCATGATTCAACAGACGGACTCTCGTTATACACTCCTTGACCTTGGTCGTGTTGAAGCTCTTTTACCCCAAGCCGAACAGGTTCCCTTTGAGAGGCCAGAACCCAACTCTCGATTAAAGGCTTACATAGTGGAGGTTAGAAAAACTGCAAAAGGTCCTCAGATTGTAGTTAGCAGAACTCACCCCGGGTTGATAAAGAGACTCTTCGAGTTGGAAGTTCCTGAAATCTCTGACGGGATAGTTGAGATAAAAGCATGTGCACGCGAACCTGGACATAGAACCAAAATAGCTGTCAGTTCAAATGACGCGACTATTGACCCAGTTGGTGCTTGTGTAGGTGCCCGTGGAGCTCGAGTTCGAATGGTGGTTAATGAACTAAGAGGTGAAAAGATAGACATAATTCCTTTCTCAGATGATCCAGGCGAGTTCGTCACGAGAGCTTTGTCTCCGGCAAAGATCAAAGAAGTAAAGGTTGACGAAGAATCTGGGACTGCAACAGTGGTTGTACCTGACTACCAGCTTTCTCTAGCTATAGGAAAAGAGGGTCAAAATGCCCGCTTAGCAGCACGTATGACTGGCTGGCGTGTTGATATTAAAAGTGAGACTGAAGTTGCAGACGAGGTAGCTTACGAACAAGTTGACTGGGCGGAAGGTGAATGGGTTGTAGACGAAGAGACCGGAGAACAAGTTTGGCAACCAGCAGATGGTGGGGCTGCGATGTCCGTTGAAGAATGGTCTGAAGCAGTGGAAGGAGAATCAGATGAGGGTGCCGATTCTGGCGGTGAAGTCGAGGAAAACCCAGAAACTGAACAGGAAGTTTCAGAAGAGTCTGTAGAAG
>DBNM01000147.1:3573-8280 GCA_002299135.1 Candidatus Neomicrothrix sp. UBA672
AGAAGAAGTTGACCAAGAGGATTTGGAGACTAATTAGTGGCTAAAAGTGTCCGTGTCTATGAGTTAGCCCGACAGTTGGGCATGACTAACGCAGAGGTAATTAAACTCTGCGGCTCTTTAGGCGTTGATGTAAAAAGTCATTCTTCTGGAATGGTTGAAGCACAAGCTGACCGTGTGAGACGTAAGGCAGAAAGTGAGGGTCTTACAAGCGAACCTAAAGAAGAAAAAACTCCGCCTAAAAAGAAAAAGACAGAAAAAATTTCTTCTAAAAAAACAGTTTCAAAGTCTTCCGGCACAGATATTAAAAGCAAAGAAAAGACAGACGATGTTCCTCAAATGGAAGCAGAAACTGTTGACAAAAAAAATAAAGAGACCAAAAAAGAAACTGAACCAAAGCGTGTAATTTCATCAAGTGGCTCTTCTTCAAGCCCGCAACTCGATGTAGAGGAGCCTCAAGAATTAGATCAAACTGCAATTGCTGAACCTCCAGTGGAAAAAACTGAGAAAGTAGAAGCTAAAAGCAAAGAAGAGGATAAGTCTAAAAAACAAAAAGGCCCCGTTTCTGCTTCAGGGAAAAAAATACCGCCACCTCCAGGATCTCCAAAATCTCTTTCAGGTAAACCTATTCCACCACCTCCAGGTGCTGTAAAGAGCAAACAAAAAACTAAACCTGACGGTGCGAGCCCTGCACCTGGTAGACGTTCGACACCACCACCAATGTCCGATACAAAAAGACCTTCTCCGCGCGGAGAAGGTCGCAAAACTTCTACTCCTGGGACCGGACAAGGCCAAGGTGACCCAAGAAGCACGTCACCACCATCTGCAGGTAAACCAGGTGAACAAAAACGAGGTCCAGGATCAGGAGCGAGACGCAGACCAAAGAAAAAGAGCCGTAAACGTCGCACAACAGAAGAACTACAACCGATGGACGCTCCACCTCTTACTTTAACTCCTGAAGACGCTGCAGTTCCAGAAGGGGTCATTCTCCTAGAGAGACAAAGCACTGCACAGGAAATTGCTCCGAAGTTAAATCGCACGTCAGCAGATGTTATTAGGTTCCTAATGGAACAAGGTGAGATGGTTACGGCAACTCAAACTTTGAGCGATGACATGATTGAGCTTTTTGCTGCAGAGATAGGGGCAGAGGTGTCACTCATTGACCAGGGCGAAGAGCAAGAAGTTGAACTCCTAGCACTTTTGGAAATCGATGAGGAGGAGATTCCTGAAGATGCCCCTGGACGGCCTCCGATTATTACGGTAATGGGTCACGTAGACCATGGAAAAACAAAACTATTGGATCAGATCAGAAATGCAAAAGTCGCAGATGGTGAAGCAGGCGGTATCACTCAACACATAGGGGCTTATCAGATCGTAAAAAACGGAAGCATTTTGACTTTCATCGACACTCCTGGACATGAGGCATTCACTACAATGAGAGCCCGTGGAGCTGAATCCACTGACCTTGTTGTGTTGGTTGTAGCGGCGGATGATGGGGTGATGCCACAAACCTTGGAGGCGATCAATCATGCTCGGGCAGCAGAAGTGCCAATTGTGGTAGCCATTAACAAAATTGATCGAGAAAACGCTGATATCCAAAAAGTAATGGGTCAGTTGGCAGAGAACAATTTGGTCCCTGAGTCATGGGGAGGTGAAACAGTAACTGTTGAAATCTCAGCTCTTGAAAATTTGGGTATTGATGAATTGCTCGAAAACCTGACTGTGGTAGCTGAAGTAGAAGATCTCAGAGCTGAGCCGGATGCAAGAGCTAGAGGCGTAGTTTTAGAGTCAAATCTTGACGCTGGGAAAGGACCAGTAGCTACTGTCTTAGTTCAGAATGGAACTCTTAGAGTAGGTGAACCAGTAGTCGCAGGCGCCTCATGGGGACGAGTGAGAGCATTAATAAACGACACAGGAGAACAAGTCAAAGAAGCTGGTCCTTCAACACCTGTTCAATTGCTTGGTTTGAATGAAGTAGCTGATGCTGGCGATGAGATTATGGTTGCGCCTACTGAGAGATTAGCTAGTCGAGTTGCTGAGAGACGTAGCCATCACCGTAGGCAAACAGGACTAGGTCGAGATGCACACGCTTTATCCGGTGGAGCCAGACTCGAAGATATTTTCGAACAGATACAAAAAGGCGAAGCTGCAAATTTGAATCTTGTTGTTAAGGCTGACATGCACGGTTCATTAGAGGCTGTAAGTGAGAGTCTCCGAAAACTCGAGAGGGAAGATGTGAAACTTTCCTTCGTCCATCGTGGTGTTGGAAGAATCAGTGAAAATGACATACAACTTGCGTCAACCACGAATGCAACAATTATCGGTTTTAACGTTAGGCCAGAACGAAAAGCAAGAGACCTAGCGGGAGAAGAACATGTGGAGATCAGAAGCTACGAAGTTATCTATGAGCTCATAGGTGATATAGAAGCTGCAATGTTGGGCCTATTAGCACCAGAATACGAAGAAATAGTTACCGGTGATGCCGAGGTCAGGGAAATCTTCTCTGTACCAAAGATCGGTAAAATCGCAGGGTGTTACGCGACAAATGGAACAATTGCCAGGGGATCTAAAGTCAGATTTCTTAGAGAGGGAGCGATCATTTGGAAAGGCGAGGTTAGTTCTCTCAGGAGATTTAAAGACGATGTGAAAGAAGTACAGGCTGGTTTTGAATGCGGGATCGGACTTTCAGATTTTCAAGACTTAAAAGCGGGCGACGTGATCGAAACTTATGAAGAGAGAGAAATAGCTAGAACTTAAGACTTCATCTGGTTGAACACTTCTCCAAAGCCTGTACTCATAGCTCCATCATCTTCAACTACGGTTAGAATCCGGAATCCCTGTTGTTGTCGTATATCAGCCAAAGAAGAGTTGGCATGTATTCCTGGAACCACGTTATATTTCTCGCAACTACTTACGATCATCTCTAAAGCTTCATCGAATTTGGGATTGCCGTCGTTGTTGCCCTTAGGTAATCCAAGGTTCACGGAAAGATCAGAAGGTCCTACGTATATAGAGTCAACTCCATCTACTGAAAGAATTGATTCAAGATTGTTTAAAGCATCCAGTGTTTCAATCATTGGAAGACATTGAATCGAGTTCTCAACTCCTTGCACGTATTCTTCACCGAATACTCTTTCAGCCCTAGTAGGCCCCATACTTCGATTTCCCTTTGATGGGTATAAACAAGCTTTAACTGCTTTTTCTGCTTCTTCGGCAGAATTCACAAGTGGAACTATCACACCAGTTGCTCCTGCGTCGAGCGCCCAGCCTATTACTGACGGTTCGTTACTCGGAACACGAACAATAGCTCTGGGGGAGTGAGGCTGGATTGCTTGAAGCATTGGTATTAGGTCATTCCGGTCACTAAAACCATGTTGCATGTCTATGCACACATAGTCGAATCCGGATAGGGCAGCAACTTCAGCTGTTACAGAGGATGGGACTTTAAGCCAGCATCCGAAGGCTGTATCGTCAGAAGTGAATTTTTCAGGAAGTTTCATAAAACCCATATTTTGACTCTAGTCATTATGAAACATGAATATGTAGGTCGTCTTTAAGTTAGAGCCGGAATAGCGTGAAAGTATGCGTGGCTATGATCGCACAGATCGACTAAATGAGCTTCTGACAAGGATCCTTGCTGAGGAACTGGAAATAATTGATGATGAGGTTTTAGGCTTCATCACAGTCACTGGTGTTCAAACGGACAAAAGTCTCACGCAAGCAAAGGTTTTTGTTACAGGTGAGCTTGATGATGAGGCGTTGTGTAGTCGACTTGAAATTCATAGGTCACGGTTGCAGAGGGTAATAAATGAGCAGTCTAGATTGCGTCGAGTTCCATCTCTTTCTTTTTTTGTAGATGACACCGCTGAGTCAGCAGAAAGAATCGAAAACTTGCTTCGGGAATTGAATCAAGAATAGAAAGTTCATGTCAAAAGAAACGAAGGAACCAATTGGGATTGCAGTTGTTGACAAGCCAGCAGGGTTAACAAGTCACGATGTGGTAGCCAAAGCAAGGAAGATATTTGGAACTAGAAAAGTCGGACATTCAGGAACGTTGGATCCAGATGCGACAGGAGTTTTGCTTTTAGGAGTCGGAAGAGCTACGAGGTTACTGCAGTTTTTAACTCGTTTGCCGAAGTCATATAAAGGAGAAATAGTTTTTGGTGAGGAAACTTCAACTTTAGATTCTTCTGGCGAGATTATTCGCACTTATGATATGAGTGAATTGCAATTTCCTGAAGTGCGTGAAGCAGCTACAAAATTTTTGGGTGAGATAGAACAGGTACCTCCAATGGTTTCTGCAGTACGTGTAGGGGGGAGGCGTCTTCATGAGATTGCACGTGAAGGAGGTGAGGTGGAACGCCCATCTCGTACTGTTTCCGTGAAACGATTCGAAGTAAATCCGACAGCTTACCCTTTGATATATGAAGTATCCGTTGATTGTTCTTCTGGAACGTATATACGTTCCTTAGCTGCTGATCTGGGTGCTTCTTTAGGAGGCGGTGCCCACCTGCAAAATTTACGTAGGACAGCAATTGGATCTTTTGAAGAATCTGAAGCTATGTCAATAGAAGAAGTTGTTTTACGTGATCCGATTGTAGGTATGCGTGATTTTGAAACAGTTGAAGTTTCCGAAGAAGTTGAAAAAGAAGTGACTTTTGGAAAGATTCTTGAGAAAGACCGTCTAGGTGTAAACAATAGTGGTCCTTG
>DBNM01000095.1:0-2498 GCA_002299135.1 Candidatus Neomicrothrix sp. UBA672
ACAGCAAATCCTTTAGCAACCGCTGCTGTTGTATTGCCAAGAGAGTCTAAAGCATCAGTTACCTCGCGAACTTCAGGTCCCAATTCAGCCATTTCGGCGATCCCTCCGGCATTATCAGCAATTGGTCCGTAAGCATCTACTGAAACCACAACGCCGAGTGTGGCTAGCATTCCTATAGCAGCGACAGCTATGCCGTAGATTCCTCCATCTAGGTTGGAGTAGGAGTCAAATGCCATTTCACCACCCCAGTATGCAACAGCAATTCCGACGCCTAATAATGCGACAGAAGCTGCTACTGAAATCATTCCTGCTGATATTCCTCCGAGAATTGTCGTAGCAGGTCCCGTTTTAGATTGATCAGCGATTTTTTTAACTGGTGGAAAGTGGTCAGAGGTGTAATATTCTGCTGTTTTACCTAGTGCCCAACCAACGAGTAATCCACCAACCACTGCAATAGCTAACCCGATTGGATTGTCGAAATCTGCATTATCACCAAACATCCAATAAGCAATGCCAATAGTTGCTAACACTGTTAAAAGCATCGCAACGTTAGTTCCAAGATGGAGGGCGCGACTCAAAGCTCGACTATCAGTAGATTCACCACCACGGACAAGAAACGAACCAAGTATGGACGTCAACATTCCAGCGAAAGCGATTGCCAGCGGGAACAATAGGAGAGAAATATTAGTCGACACTGACGCATCTTCCGCAGTGAGACCTAAAGCAAAAGCCACTAATGATATAGGTGCAATAATCGAACCTGCGTAGCTTTCAAAAAGATCAGCCCCCATTCCAGCCACATCACCGACATTATCGCCTACGTTGTCGGCTATTGTCGCAGGGTTTCTAGGGTCATCCTCTGGGATTCCTGCTTCAACTTTTCCAACTAGGTCAGCTCCAACATCTGCTGCTTTCGTGTAAATGCCTCCACCGACACGTGAAAAAAGAGCTATTGATGAAGCACCAAGCCCGTAGGCAGTTACTACCTCAAAAGCATCGTTGACTTCGGCCACTAAAACAAAAAGAATGTATACAAGTGCCAAACCGCCAAGAGCCAGACCAGCAACAGAAAATCCCATTACAGCACCACCACGGAAAGCTATCGGTAAGGCCTTGCCTGGGCCATCTTGAGCGGCATGGGCGGTTCGAGCGTTAGCCATAGTAGCTACGGTCATTCCGGCATACCCAGCTGTGGCCGAGAGCACTGCGCCAATAATGTAGGTAAGAGAAGCTACTGGAGCTATTAGTATTCCTATTAGAATTGCCATTACAGCGACGAAAATCGACACCCAGGAGTATTCCTGCCGCAAGAAAGCCCTTGCGCCTTTCTCAATTTCATTCATTAGGAAAACCATGCGCTCATTACCGGGCGAAGCTGCTTTAACATTTGTGTAAAAATAACCTGCAAGAAGTAAAGCTAATAGAGCAGATGAAAGTGCTAGATATGGTATTGCTTCCAAGGGGTTGTCTCCTCATTGGTATATTTAGGCGAATTATTTATGGACAACCAAAACGGCTGAACAGTATGGCTAATAATAGCCACAACGACGGTATTAAGTGTCATGGGAGCTTCCAACCTCCGTGTCATATTTAACTTACTAAATAATCAAAAAAGTGGCGTAAATATAAAAGATCGGCAACGCTTGAAGTATGGAACGACGGGATCTTCGTCAAAAAATGTTAGAAATTCGCAAATCCCTACCTTCTAATGTGGTGAAGAAAGTCTCAAAAGAAATATGCGACGTAGTCAAAAATCTTGATTCATTTAAAAATGCGAAAAAAATTGCTTCATATATGGCCTATAACGGTGAAATCGACCCTTCATTTCTTGAGTCGAGTAATAGTAAAACATTCGCCTTCCCAGTGGTGCAAGAGAATGGATTATTGAAATTCATGCAACCGATCGGAACTTTAAGGAAAGGAAGTTTCGGAATCTCTGAACCTGAAATTGGAATTGAAGAAGAAATTTCAGAACTCGACTTAGTGCTCGTTCCATTGGTAGCGGCAGATTATACAGGTAACCGTCTAGGTCACGGTGTCGGATATTACGACAGAACTTTTGCTACGGATCGAATTTCTAAGCGACCACTATTGGTTGGCTTAGCATATGATTTTCAAATTGTTGAAAAGCTGGTAACGAATTCATGGGATATCCCATTAGATGTTTTGGTTACCGAAAGTCGACTATTTTTCAGTGAAATGTCACGTTCACGAGTTTCCATGGGGGAGTATTAAACGGTGAGGATAATTGTTGTTGGAGCCGGAGAAGTTGGAACCTATATAGCCGACCGTCTAAGTCGGCAAGAACATGACATTGCACTCATAGAGTTAAACCCAGAGCGATTTAGAGAAATAGACGCTGAATTGGATGTGCTTGCTATTAATGGCAGTGGAACTGATTCAGCTGCCTTGGAAAAAGCAGGCATTGCAGAAACGGATCTGCTTGTAGCGGCAACAAATAAAGATGAAATAAATCTCTTTTCTGCCTTACTTGCCCG
>DBNM01000095.1:2896-4433 GCA_002299135.1 Candidatus Neomicrothrix sp. UBA672
GCGCTATTTGAAAAATTTGACGACCATTTAGTAATAGACCCTGATCAAGAAGTAGCTAATTCTGTGTTGAGGCTCATGGAATATCCAGGCGCAATGGATCTCGCAAGAATGGCTAATGAGGAAGTGGTAGTAATTGGAGCAAGGCTACCGGCGCACGCACCATTAGTGGGAGTTTCATTGCATGCACTTGGGCGAGAGCTTGACCCTGATTGGGATTTCATTGTCGGTGCTATCACAAGAAAAGTTGAAAGCGATGATTCTGAAGAGGTGACCATTGTTCCGCGTCAAGATGAGATCCTTAGAGAAGGAGATTTACTTAGAGTCATATGTAAAAGTCGAGCGCTTCATGATGTTACAAACAGACTGGGAATTGCAAGAGATGTTCCTAGAAGGGCTCTTTTGCTGGGGGGAGGTAGAACAGCTGAGATGATTGCTGAATCACTTTTATACAGAGGTGTTGATGTTGCGATCATTGAGAAAAGACACGAAAGAGCGCTTGAATTAAGTGAGAATTTGGCTAGGGCTTTGATTTACGAGGGTGATGTAACTGATGTAGAAATGCTTGAAGAAGCCGATGTAGCTCGCCAAGATCTCGTTATAGCACTTACAGGTGAAGACGATGCGAACGTATTGGCTTGTTTATACGCGAAGTCTGTTTCTGCTCAATCTAAACGAACCAGTGGTAACGGTGAAGATGGTATCGAAACTATAGCAGTGGTTCACAGACTCAAATTGTTAGACCTCTTAGAAACGAATCAGGTGGACACAGCGCTTAGTCCGCGAACGGCAACTGCAAACAGTGTTTTACGATTTGTTCGGGGAGACGTCGGCAGTGTTGCAGCGGTAGAAACTTTCCTGCATGGAGACGTAGAAATTTTGGAGTTTGCTGTTTCTGATGAAAGCCCCTGTGTTGGTAGGTCTATAGAGGATATGGAATTAACGAAAGGTGCATTGGTTGGTGCGATTGTGCGTGATGGAAAAGCACAGATTGCTAGAGGACACAGCACCTTTAGAGCCAATGATCATGTAATTGCTATAGCTAAACCAGAATCTGTCGAGAAATTGACGACTCTATTCGTGTGATTTTTTCTCTGTTCCCAAAACGAGGTGATTCAGGAAACATCAGTTATGTAAATTCTCCTATTTTGATTGCTGCATCTCGGGGAGGGCTTGTTGGCATCTCTGCAGCCGGATTATTGGCTGTTCTTTCTGGTCTAATCGACCTTACTGGCTCTGGAGATGACACTGCTGTTTTCCTAATTTTTGGAACTTTAACGACTGTAAGTTGTGCTTACTTGACACGATATATTTCGGCTAAGAAATTGACTCGATCTGAAACCTTTTTAGCTGTCACGTCAGGTTTTTTGTTTTGTATTTTGTGTTCCTCCTTTTTGTACCTGCTTGTAATTGAAAAAGAAAATTTTGGCAATGCATTTTTCGAATCTACTGCTGCGTTTACGACCACTTCATTAACGGTTCTTGATTTTGGAATTTCTGGAAGAGGCGTGATTTTTTACCGAACTTCATCACAGCTGTT
>DBNM01000094.1:0-2403 GCA_002299135.1 Candidatus Neomicrothrix sp. UBA672
AACAGGAACACTCGTAACAGGAACAACTGCACTTTCTAATTTTGTTGAAGATTCCTGCGAATCAGAAAAGGCGAAATAATAGACAGATGCTACTCCTGCGCAAAGAATAAGGACTGCTGCAACCCATGAAAGATTGAAACGTTTTTTTCTGTTTCGATTTATCTGCAAATCGAATACAGACCTATCTCCA
Source organism: Candidatus Neomicrothrix sp. UBA672 (assembly GCA_002299135.1). Taxonomy (GTDB): domain Bacteria; phylum Actinomycetota; class Acidimicrobiia; order Acidimicrobiales; family MedAcidi-G1; genus MedAcidi-G1. The sequence goes on from DBNM01000094.1 coordinate 191, forward strand.
AGAGAAATTACAGAGGGAGCAGATGGAGCGACACGAGGCTTTTTAACAACTTTTTCTTCGGCACCTAGATCTTCTCGAGTAACTATAGGTAGAGAGCCTGTAAGGGAATCGCCGTGTCTGATCCAAAATAATCCTCCTATGGCGGGTGCGTAGTCTGAACTTATTCCCTTCGGTCCATAAGATGCTAAAGCTGCGAGTGAGCGGTTCTCCTCAATGACTGTCATATTTCTTATTTGTGCTCGTCTGGAGGCTGCATGATAAATATCTAGATCGGAGCTATCTCCACTTACAACTAATAAAACTTCGTCTGGGTAAACATCAACGACTCGAATGCACCGTGCAATAATTTTGGAAAACAAATTAGCTAGTGATAATTCAAGATGGATTAGATCCTCATTAGGCAGTTCAACTTCTGCATGAAATAGTTTCTCAGTATTTAGAGTTTCTTTAATTGGTAATCCTGTTTCGGATTCGCCGAGAGCTAAAAGGTCAATCTGACCGTTAACATCTACGGCAGCGAAAGCAGAGTCGTCCCCTATATATATGGTTAATGCAGTTTTCATATATTTTCGTACTTATATTTCTCAAATGCTTCTTTTAACGAGTCTGACATTATTACCTTCTGAACAACTCATATATATAAAAAAATTGCCGTAAACGAAATCTTTATCGCATATCAACGAATCTAATGGCATCCTTAAAAGTGATGGACCTGAGACAATTAAACCATTTAATAGCCGTAGCTGATCACGGAAGTTTTTCTTCCGCCGCACGCTCACTTCATACAGTGCAATCAAACGTCTCTAACCATGTTGCAAAACTAGAAAAAGAACTTGGCACAGTCCTATTGGATCGTCGAACTATGCAACCTACGCCTGAGGGTCAAGCGGTCATAGGCAGAGCTCGCAGGATTAAAGCGGAGATCAAAGCAATATCAGACGATCTTCTTTCGATAAACGAAGAGGTTGAAGGCCAGGTTCAAATAGGTTGCATAGGCACAACCGCCCGTTGGATAATTACGCCCTTGCTGCAAAAACTATCTAAAGCCTTCCCTTCTCTCCAACCGAGACTTATAGACGCTGACACGAATTCTTTAACTCAAAAAATCCTTTCTGGAGATATTGACCTTGCGATCATTAATACACCTGCAATGAACGCGAACCTAGAATCAAACACACTGTTTGAAGAAGAAAAAATAATTGTCGCTCCAGTAGATCATCCTCTAGCTGAGAACGAATCAATAACAGTTCAAGATCTCTCCAAATATGAAATGATGATGACACCACAAGGAACGTTTTTTCGCGACTCGCTAGATGAAGAATTATCATCTGCTGGCGTAGAAATGAAAATTTCTGCAGAAATAGACGGCCTGAGACTATTAGCTTCTCTCGCCTTTCAAGGTCACGCTCCTGCCATTCTTCCCGCTAGCGCAGCTTCTGGGTACCCCGATAACAACTGGGCTTTAATTAGAATAAATGGACTCCTGAAAAGACCAGTAACACTTATAAGGAACAAAAGGATGACCCCTTCTCTGCCTGCAAGAGCAACTAATGAAGTTATACGTGAAGTGGTAAAAGAGATTGGCCCTGACCAACCGGGCATCGAGGTGCGTATCTAAACATGGATACCGAGTCAAAGCATTCAGTCAAAATCCGAGGTAAAACGACAGGTTCTGTAATTGCAAATGTAGTTTCTTTAGCCGGTCGTAATGTAATGCAAATAGAAATTGGTTCTGAAGAGAACAAATCAATAAAACCGATTGATGGTGAAAATCTTGCAGCTGCTGCAAGAATAGCCCACGAACAAGGTATTCCTCTCGTTTGTTTCGTGGAGTCATCTGGAGCTGACATCCTAGAGGGTGTGGCAGCGATCCACGGTTGGGGCGTAGCGGCGAGAGAATTCGTAAGATGCTCTGGAAAAGTACCTGTTATTTTTTGTGTTACTGGAGCTACGGTCTCTGGACCTGCCTTGCTTCTAGGCCTTGCTGACTTTGTAGTAATGGTTGACGACAGTTATGCCTTTGTGAGCGGTCCGCGAATGGCTGAAATGTTCACAGGTGAAATAACTAACAACGAGGATCTAGGAGGAGCTTCTTTACACGACCGGACTACTGGAGTTTCTCATTTTGCAGTAAGTGATCTTGACGAAGGTAAAGAACTAATTGAAGAGTTATTATCTTTCTTGCCTGACAATACTTACGAAATGTCTAGAGG
>DBNM01000094.1:2751-7330 GCA_002299135.1 Candidatus Neomicrothrix sp. UBA672
TGGGATTCTGATGATCCTGCCGATCGCTCTACTCCTGAAGCAGGTGCTATCCTGCCCGATTCAATCTCAGATAGTTACGACATTCGCGATGTCATAACTTGTGTGGTTGACGACAGTCATATCCTTGAATCTCGTAAAAATTGGGCACCTAATCTTGTTACCGCATTTGCTTCCGTAGCAGGAAGACCAGTCGGAATAGTCGCAAACCAGCCTCAGTCAATGGCGGGAACTTTAGACATACCTGCCTCGCAGAAAGGAGCGCGTTTTGTTTCATTCTGCGATTCTTTTAATTTGCCATTGGTTACTTTTGTGGACACCTCTGGGTTCTACCCAGGGAAGGATCTTGAATGGAGAGGCATGATCAGATACGGAGCGCAAATGGCTTATGCATATGCTAGAGCGACAGTTCCGAGAGTTTGTTTGACTCTAAGGAAATCCTACGGGGGTGCGTACATAGTTATGGATTCTCGTTACATGGGAAATGATCTCATGCTGGCATGGCCTTCAGCTGAGATAGCAGTTATGGGAGCAAAAGGAGCAATTGAAATACTGCACCGCGATGCTGACGATGAGGAAAAAATCTTTCTTGAAAGCTCCTACGAAGAAAAACTGCTTAATCCATTCGTCGCAGCAGAGAGAGGTTCGGTTGATCGAATAATCGAACCAGCAGAAACAAGATCCGAGATTGCTTCAGCGTTAGAACTACTATCTGAAAAAAAAGAACGACTGCCAAAACGCAAGCATGACAATATCCCTCTATAAACCACTCCGGAAAATTGACTACGCCTGATAAATTGAAAACTGATAAAGACGAAAGGTAAAACTAAAAGTGTCGGAAAGTATAAGCATCACAGACAACAGGACCGGAGATTCAATCGAAATTCCCATACATAAAAATGGGGTTGATTCTGGTGAGTGGGCGAAACTACTTCCGGGGATATGGTTCGACGATGCTTCTTTTGGAAACACTTCGGGAGCCCATAGTGCTGTAACTGAGTTAGATGGCAGCGCAGGCTTTCTGAGATACAGAGGGTACCCAATCGAACAACTTGGCAAAGAATGCTCCTTTCTTGAAGTCGCTTACCTTCTGCTAAATGCTGAACTTCCCACCAGAGAACAACTCGCGTCATGGGAGGATGAGATACAGGAAGAATCCACCATTCACGAAAACTTCCATAAACGTATTCTTGAGGGGTTTAGGGATGATGCACACGCAATGGGAGTCTTAGTGTCAACTGTCGCAGCACTATCGACCTTCTTTCCAGAAAGTAAAGATGTAGAAGATCCTTCAGTGCGCAGAAAACAGATAGTAAGGCTGATAGCAAAAATGCCTACTCTTGCAGCTAGTGCTTATCGACGCAGTGTGGGAACTCCTTACGTTCTTCCGGATCCTGATCTCGATTACACAGATAATTTCCTTTCTATGATGTTCAGGCCGGGAGATTCTGAATATGAAGTTGATCCTGTTCTCAGACGCGCACTCGATCTTCTGTTCGTACTTCACGCAGATCACAGTCAAAACTGTTCAACGACTGCAGGTCGTGTAGTGGGGAGTTCACTTGCAGATCCTTATCTGACAGTGTCAGCAGCTTGCTCAGCTCTATCGGGTCCGCTTCATGGTGGCGCTAATGAGAGCGTTATTCGGATGCTCGAAGAAATAGGGTCATACGATCAAATAGACAGTTTCATAAATGCCGTAAAAAATGGTGAGAGGCGTCTGATGGGTTTTGGTCACAGGGTCTACAAAAATTATGATCCTAGAGCTCGAATCGTAAAAGATACGGCACACGAAGTTTTTGATGTCGTAGGTAAAAATCCGTTGTTGGACATGGCATTAAAACTCGAGGAAGTGGCACTTGCAGATGACTATTTCGTAAGTCGAAAACTTTATCCCAATGTTGATTTCTATTCCGGTCTCACATATCAGGCAATGGGATTCCCTGTTGAAATGTTTACGGTGCTTTTTGCGATTGGACGAACCCCCGGATGGTTAGCCCACTGGGATGAGATGCTCTCACAGGACTCCCGCATAGCGAGACCTCGTCAAATCTATATCGGATCACCCGAGAGAGATGTTCAACCTATAGACAAACGTTGATCATTTCCCTCTCATTAGCTCTCTGTAAGATCCTTCTTTGTCTACTCGGTGTTCTGTAGGTAAACCCAATACGCGCTCGCCAAGAATGTTTCTCTGGACTTCATCAGTGCCTCCACGAATTGACATTGATGGCCCTGTTAAAAACTCGACGTGTTCGTGGTCATTTATCAACATTCCTTTTGCCCCGAAAAATTCCTTCGATAAGTAAGCACGAAATTTAAATGCCAGAACACTTCTTAATTTTGCACCCGAACCTGCAGGACCAGAACTATTGCCTGACAATGTTGCACGCAAAATAGTCAGCTGATTAACACGGTGAAGCATGAAAGCTTTCATGGCTTTCTGTCTTGATACGGGATCATTTAAATAACCCTTGACTTTCCAATCCTCCAACCAAGTCGGGAGACCATTCGATTGATCACCTCCGCCAAATGATCTCCCCCCTAAGCTGGATCTCTCCAGTGCGAGGGTCTTTACTGCAATTTTCCAGCCATCTCCCAGATTTCCAATGCGATTCCTGTCTTCAACGGCCACATTTGAAACAAATACTTCACTGAAATGTCTGTCGCCGTTCATTTGTTCAATAGTGCGAACTTCTATTCCTGGCGACTTCATATCTACAGCGAACATTGTCAGTCCGGAGTGTTTTGTCATTTCAGGGTCTGTGCGTGCAAGACACATACCCCATTTAGAGTATGCCCCTCTCGAAGTCCATACTTTTGAACCATTTAGAATCCATTCTTCTCCATCTTTTTCTGCGCTCATTCCTACATTTGCCAAATCAGAACCAGCGTCCGGTTCTGAGAACATCTGGCACCAAATTTCAGATCCATTTGCAATCGATAAGAGCCACCTATCCATTTGGTCGTCTGTACCCAATTCCATCAAAATGGGACCCACAAGACTTAAACCAACCCCGTAGGGATAAAGATCTGCCCCTTCAAATAAGCCTAAAGTTCTAGAGATCTGGGAGGCCTCTTCTGGAGTTGAATTTCTGCCACCATACTTTTGAGGCCAAGTAGGAAGCATCCAGCCTTCTTTAACAAGAGCTTGCAAGTAATTTCTGCCTGCTTCTAAATCATCACTCCCAGCTCCTAAAACAGTAGGCGTAGTTTCAGCACCTAATTTTGGCAGTATCTCAGAAATGGCTTCATGTATTTCTTCATCATTTAAAGACACATACTTATTCTGCCCTACAAATCGCCCAGTCCGCTGAATTCATAAGATTTGGAGCATTATGTCTATATGAACGAGATATTAGAAATTTCAAATACTGTTCTAGATGAAGTAATCTCAATACGTAGAGATATACACGCTCACCCTGAGCTTCATCTGGACAACCCTAAAACGCAAACTCGTATACTTGAATCTTTGGAAGACCTTCCTCTTGAAGTCACTACCGGTGAAAATCTGACTTCTGTTGTAGCAGATCTGAAAGGAACAAAAACTTCTGAAGGTTCTACCGTTCTTTTACGTGCCGACACTGACGCTCTTCCTATGGATGAAGATAGCGGAGAAACTTTTTGCTCAGTGGAACCCGGTCGCGCACACGCCTGTGGTCATGATGCTCATACAGCAATGCTCGTCGGAGCTGCAAAAGTACTTTCGGAAATGCGAGACCAGTTTTCTGGGACAGTTAGATTTATGTTCCAGCCGGGAGAAGAAGGAGCAGGCGGAGCAAGAATTATGATTGACGAAGGTGTACTAGAAAACGTAACTCGTGCTTTCGCTATCCACGTAACTCCAAATCTTCCAACTGGATTCGTGGCCTGTCGACCTGGAGCAATGCTTGCTTCTACTGATGAGCTCAAAGTAACTGTTACTGGACAAGGCGGTCACGCTTCAACCCCTCATCTTTGTGCTGACCCAATACCGCCAATGGCTTCGATGATAAATTCTCTTCAAACATCTGTTACTCGGGAGATAAATGCCTTTGACCCTGCTTTGGTAACTATTGCTCATGTGGAAGCTGGAACTACAACAAATGTAATTCCTGAAAAAGCTTTCTTTGAGGGAACAATCAGGTGTGTGTCTGAATATACAAGGAATCAAATAAAAGAATCAGTAATTCGAGTGTGCGATCAAATAGCTAAGGCTCATAAATGCTTTGCTGATGTAACAATCACTGAGGGTTATCCAGTGACTGTAAATGATGACAGTGAAGCTGCTCGTTTTGCCTTGCTTTGTGAGAAAACGATTGGTGAAGGTAGTTTCTTTGAATTCCCTTCGCCTGTCATGGGAGGTGAAGATTTTTCATATCTGCTTCAGAAAGTCCCAGGTGTGATGGCTTTTTTGGGTGTTTGTCCGGAAGATATCGAAGATTCCTTGAACGCTCCCCCTTGCCACTCGAACCGTATGCGCATAAATGAATCGGCTCTCCTCTACGGTGTTGCTTTACATGCTGCAGTTGCTCTCGAAGGAGGTTGATATGGGTGCACAAATTGATGACTTTTGTAGTCTCATGGAGCTAGAAGGACATGG
>DBNM01000094.1:7709-9246 GCA_002299135.1 Candidatus Neomicrothrix sp. UBA672
GGGGGTCAAGTGGTGGCTCAAGCTTTACGTGCTGCCGCATCGACCGTTGAAGAAGAACGTCGCGTGCATTCACTTCATGCTTACTTCATTAGGGGTGGCACAAGCGATGAGCCGATCAGGTACGAAGTTGACCGGCTTAGGAATGGTCGTTCTTTCACCACGAGAAGAGTTGTTGCCCGCCAGTCCGATGGAGCTATTCTAAATTTGTCTTGCTCATTCCAAAAAGATGAAGACCAAGTAGACATTCAAGAATCTTCTCTACCAGATGATGCTGGCAATCCAGATGATTATGAATCTGAGAATTGGGCTCCTCTCCTAGAGCGAAGGCCAACGAATGGTAGTTGGTCTTCTGCTTCTGGAAGAGCGGCTACTTGGTTAAAAGTGCATGGGCCTATTCCTGATGATCCAATTCTTCAGGCTTGTGCTCTGGCTTTCGCTAGTGATGATGTTCCAACTGAGGCAGTTAGCACTTCTCATCCAAAAATGGCTGAGGTTCGTGATGGATGGAGTGGGTATGCGGATTTATTTGTTGGAGCAAGTTTGGATCACGCAATTTGGTTCCACAGGAGTGCTAGGGCAGATGAATGGCAGTTTCATGATTTTCGATCTCATGGACTAAATGGTGGTCGTGGTCTTTCAACGGGGGAAATTTTTACCTCGGACGGACTCCACGTAGCAACTGTCGCTCAAGAAGCACTCCTACGGGAAAGAACTAGGTAACCACTAGGAAATAAGGTTTAAGAAAATGAGTGATACTAATGTCTCAATTTTGTGGGAAGCCGTCGACTACATCCGTGTGGAAGAAATAAAGAAAGCTTTTCCACAAGTTAACTTTGTAGATGTTTCGCCAGGAGTGGAACTTGACCAAGAACTTAGAGGGGAAATTTTTCTTGTCACCCCAACTCGAGACACAGCTGAACTGCCCAAGTTCTTAGATAAGGGAGTCGAATGGGTTCACATAATGGCTCACGGAGTTGATGGGCTACCTTTCGAGATGTTGGACGATTGCTTGGTTACTTGCTCTAGAGGTGCTTCGTCTGTACCCATAGCTGAATGGGCTGTCGCTATGATTCTCTCTCATACGAAAAAAATTCCAGAAAGTTGGATTTCCAAAGAGCCTGAAAACTGGTTTCTAGCTCCACTTGAGACACTCGCAGGTGCAACAGTAGCTCTGCTGGGGTTCGGGTCGATAAATCAGGAAATTGCAAAACGTTTGGAACCTTTTGGTTGTCGAATCGTCGCTGTTCGTAATAGCGAGAGTGGACTCGCCGAGACGAGTGTGGAAATGCTCTCCACTTTCGAAGAAGCCGTTTCCGAAGCCGATCATGTTGTTATCGGTCTTCCGCTTACTGAAGAAACTCATCACATCGTTGATGACGAACTAATGAATCTTATGAAACCAGGAGCTCATCTTGTAAATATCGCCAGAGGTGACATTTTGGACCAGGAAGCCTTATTTGAAAATCTTGAATCAGGCCAAATCAGTAGAGCCTCTTTGGATGTGGTCACCCCTGAACCGCTACCTGAAGGACACTGG
>DBNM01000094.1:9653-13076 GCA_002299135.1 Candidatus Neomicrothrix sp. UBA672
TTTTCATCAAATCTTGAAAAATGGCTTTCAGGGTTACCTCTTGATGGTTTAGTGGACACTAAGAAAGGTTATTAATGTCACGCCTCAAACAACTCTCCGGTTTAACCTTGCATAGGAGGTAAAAATGGCTTTACCTGAAGGTTTCATTCAAATTTCAAATCGAGTTAGGAATTGGGGACGATGGGGTGACGATGACCAATTAGGAACGCTCAATTTCATTACTCCAGAGGTTGTAAGGAGTGCTGCTGAATGCATCAGAACTGGAGAAAGTTTCCCTCTGTCGGTAACTCTTGAGAAAGAAGGCATCCAAGTTGGTTTCATACCGGGACGCATTAATCCGATTCTCGAAATGATCTCAATTGATGAACCCATAGATGCTGAAGCTGGACTTGACAGTTTTCATACCAGTGACGATGTGGTCCAGATGGGCCTACAAGCTGCGACTCATTGGGACGGCCTTTGTCACGCTTCTTACAATGGTTTCGTATATAACGGTTATCCCTCTGAAACAATTACCAGCAGCGAAGGGGCGACGCGTTGTGGGATAGAAAATCTAAGAACTGTTTGTTCACGAGGTGTTCTCTTAGATGTTGCTAAAGCAAAAGGGGTTGACGTTCTGGAATGTCCTTACGCAATCACAGCAAAAGATTTAGACGATGCAGCTGCATTGGGAAATGTTGAAATAAAGAGTGGTGACATAGTGCTGGTCAGAACCGGAAGAATGTCTATATACGAATCCGAAGGCGGTATGGCCTATTGCTTAGGTCCTTCTGGGGATGGTTCAAATGCAGGGTTTTCTCTTTCGACAGTCGAATGGCTACACGATCGTGAGGTGGCTGCTGTAGCAAATGACACTCTGGCATTCGAGGTTTACCCTTCAGAAGATGTTCCGATGGCAGTTCACATGCTTCATTTGGTAGATATGGGTCTGACACAAGGCCAAAACTGGAACCTTGAGTCTTTAGCTGATGCCTGCGAGAAGGACGGAATTTATGACTTCTTCTTGAGCGCTACTCCTGAACCTTTTCTTGGAGCCGTTGGGTCTCCTGTGGCGCCTGTAGCTATTAAATAACTTCTTTCATCTGAGTCATATGACACAGGTGAAAAGCGTCACCTTCTGAGTTTCATAATCTATTAACGAACAGAATTATTCATATCTCCAACTTAAGAAATGGTAGTTATGAAGACTAAATCTTTACCTAATGAAATGAATCAAGTACCTCTGTTTTCAGGACTTTCTAAAGCCGAAATAAGGTCCCTTAAAAGATTAATGACCGCTGTAAATGTCAATGCAGGCAAAACTGTTGTGCGTGAAGGGGACGTTGGAAGAGAGTTTATGATCATTCTCAGTGGAACAGCTTCGGTCAGCCGCCTGGGAAACAAATTTGCCACTTTAGGGCCTGGCGATTTTTTTGGAGAAATGAGTCTTTTAGGTAAGGGCCCAAGATCAGCTACTGTTACTGCTGAAACTGACTTACTTCTTGAAGCATTAAATAGACGTGAATTTGCAACGATGCTCCACAAGAATCCTGAGATTGCAGAAAAGATTCTGGCTGACGCTCAAAGCAGATCGACACAAGAAACATCAATGAGTGAAGCTGTTTAATTAAAAAATAAACTTTTCGACATTTCCCCCTATAGCTAACCCACTAATTAAGTGCGATGCTAGACATATGGAAAAGAAGAACTATTCAGCGAATGAATCAAAGGGAATCGTAGTAGTAGGTTCTGCAAATATCGATTTAGTCGCTTCTGTAAACCACTTACCTGTTCCAGGGGAAACGGTCTTAGGGAATAGTTTTAATAAAATCCCCGGCGGGAAAGGCGCTAATCAAGCTGTGGCCGCAGCAAAACTCGGAGGCCAAGTCTCTTTTATTGGATGCGTGGGATCTGATCAAGAGGGTGAAATACTACGATCAAGCCTGGAAAACTCAGATGTTGACTGCAAGTTTCTAATTTCACTTCCAGAAGCCTCTACCGGAACTGCAATGATCGGGGTTGACGCAGAAGGCAACAATTCAATAATTGTTAATCCAGGTGCTAATGGTGCTTTAATCCAGGAAAACATAATTGCGGCTAAAGAAATAGTGGAATCCGCAAAAGTCGTTTTAATGCAACTGGAAATACCAACTAGCTGTGTAGAAACTGCTGTTGAAATGACAAATGGAATTACTATTTTGAACCCTGCACCTGTTGTAGATATTCCAAAAAAGTTGCTGGGAAAAGTAGACGTACTTATCCCAAACCAGATAGAGCTGGCTCATTTATCCAATAAGGAAAGTTTCAATGACATTGATGAAGTAGAAATTGCAGCTAAAAGTCTCGACATTGAAACAGTGATAGTGACTTTAGGAAGCAGAGGAGCATTGCTGGTTTCTGGCAATAAAACAGAATTAGTTTCTCCACCAGTAGTTGAGAGTGTTGACACGACTGGGGCTGGAGATGCCTTCTGTGGCTCACTAGCGGAATCGTTATCGAGAGGGCTGAGTTTTCTTGAAAGTGTTGAACAATCTGTCGCTGCCGGTGCACTATCAACAACTAGTCATGGAGCACAAATCTCAATGCCCACACGTTCTGAAGTCGACTCGTTCTTGAGATAAACCATAATATTAGTCTTATGAATGCTGGAGCTAAACCGAAAATTATTCTTGATTGTGATCCCGGCGTTGATGATGCAATAGCAATTATTACCGCTTGTAGGTGGGCAGATATCGTAGGCATTACTTCAGTGTCTGGAAATGTACCTGTTGAACATACGACTTCTAATGCACTGAAAATGAAAAAACTTCTCAATATAGAATCCCCCCTTCACAGTGGTGCTTCTAGACCTATTGCGGGTGAACCTTTTCATGCTTCTCATGTGCATGGGCAAACAGGGCTTGGCAATACTGACCTCCCTGAGCCTGATGGCATTGCTGATTCTGATGACGCAGTTGGTTTCATTTTGGAGAAAACTCGTGAAGAGGAAGGAATACATTTAGTACCAATTGGACCGCTGACAAATATTGCACTTGCTATAAAAGCTGATCCTTCTTTGGTCAATAGAGTTGCCTCGATAACTTTGATGGGCGGTGGTGCAGGAGTCGGAAATGTGACTCCTGCTGCTGAATTTAATATTTTTGCGGATCCTGAAGCTGCTGATTTAGTTTTCAGATCAGGTGGACAGTTGAATATGTTGGGGCTTAATCTGACTCATCAGGTTTTGATGGGTTCAGTACACGCTGATCAATGTTACGCGTTGAAGACTCCAGTCGGTAAAACGGCAGGCGACCTTCTCAATTTTAATGGCAGAACACATGGAACTGAAAAGGGAGTGAATTTGGGCGCCATGCATGACCCTTGCGCTGTTTTAGCTGTTACTCATCCGGATCTTTTTACAAGCAAACCTAGATCTGTAGTCATTGAACTTGAAGGCTCTCATAC
>DBNM01000094.1:13461-13591 GCA_002299135.1 Candidatus Neomicrothrix sp. UBA672
AATGTTTACTATGAGGTAGAAGCAGAAAAAGTGATAGAGCTTATTCTCCAAGCTGTCAGCGAGGTTGATCTAAACGGTTAACAGCAGCAGTCCATAGCCTTTCTTGTGGCGTTGGACATAGCTTGTAGGT
>DBNM01000094.1:14017-17118 GCA_002299135.1 Candidatus Neomicrothrix sp. UBA672
GAAACTGGTGCATGGATCCCTTCATATTCGAGAATGTCACTTGCATTTCTCCCTGCACCGTGAGATATCCCTAAAGAAACTAACCTGTCTTCTCCTTCAAAAACTAATGTTCCTATTGGCACTTGTGGTCCTCTTGCTGAAAACCAGCTGAATAAACCAGGTGTTTCCCCTCTTGAGTCGTCGTCGACTACAGGTTCAACATTGACCCAACCATTTAGAGTCAGAACTTTTTCAAAAGCTGCTGCTAATTCATCTTTTTGGTCGTCTGCGAGTTTAAGTATCTCATGCAAATAATTTTGTTTCATAATATTTCTTCTGTTAGCAAGCGAACCTTGTTTTCAATTTGATCTCTAATTTCCCTTACCTTTTCTATCTTCTGGCTAGCTGGATCATCCAATTGCCAGTCTAAGTAATTCTTGCCCGGCAAAATTGGGCATGTGTCCCCGCACCCCATTGTTATGACTATGTCGACTTCTTCCATCAGGCTTTCGTTGAACTGCGTTGGAATATTTTGAGAAATATCTATCCCTATCTCAGCCATAGCTTCGACTGCAGCAGGGTTTAATTCATTGGCAGGTTTCGAACCTGCTGAAAAAACTTTGACCTTGTTTCCGGTCAAATGCTTCAACAAGCCAGCAGCCATTTGAGAGCGTCCCGCGTTGTGTACACACATAAATAGAACACCCGGAGCTTCTTTGCCCTCCTTTGGCATTATTAACTGTTTTTTGGTTCAGAAGTGCGTGAAGCTCTTTCCTCTTTACTTCTGATCAGTTCAGGTGACCGTGCCCACATCAATTCACCGTCGTAGCTGAGTTTGTAATCAGGAGTAAACTCAATCACCACTCTTGCAGGCGAATCGAGAAAATCTCTGAAAATACGTGCTTGGTCTTCATCTGGTCTTAGGAATGCTGCGAATTCGGGGTAGAACCAGTCTTTTGTTTCACGGTCATCATGAACTACGCAGTCTCCTTTATAGGTGACTGTCTTTCCTCCGCCCATTGATGTTCCTGTGCTGTTAATACACACCGAGGCTCTAGGGAATCTTCTTATTGCTGAGATCCGGGCTCTTCTTTCTGCAGCCGTCATCCAGATTTTCCCGTCTTTTGGCAGGTAAGCCATTACCACACCGAAGGCTTCCCCCTGTTTGTTGGTCCACATGAAAACACATTCTCGGTTTGTGTTGACTAGCTGTGCTTCAAGTTCTTCACTCAGAGCGCACTCGGTAAGGTCTTCGTAGTTGTCTTCTGTCATATTTTGAAACTAGAGGTATCAATGCATTTAAGCAACTGTTTGTTTAATTTCTAAGCATTTTCCCGTTTAAGACACCGGAGTGTTCACCGTCCTGCATGAAAACTTCACCGTTGACGATCGTTTTTGAATAGCCGGTTGACCGCTGAATGAATCTTCCTGCACCTCCAGGGAAGTCGTTGACAATTTCTGGATATTCAAGTGACATCCCATCAAAATCTATGACGTTTATGTCAGCGAAGGATCCTTGTCTCAGACGTCCTCTGTTTTGGATACCGAAAAGATCAGCCGTGTCTGATGTCATTCGGCGGATTCCTTCTTCGAGACTGAACATTCCTTTTTCTCGTATCCAGTGTGTTAAGAAGAAAGTTGGTTGACTGGCATCCATTATTTGTTTGGAATGCGCTCCTGCATCGGCTAAGCCGAGTGTCACGTATGGCCGTGTCAACATTTCGGCGGCAGCTTCCATTTGTTGGTTTAAAACAGGGAATATGAAAAGACGTTTGCCTTCTAACTCTAATGCTTCGTCTATCCATTGTTCAGGTATAGACACTCCTCGTTTCTCAGCCTTAGCCGCAACACTTTCTTCCGGACGCAAATCGTGTCTTACCGGATCATCCGGGAGGGCGTAAAACTTTCCCCAGTCCAGTGGCAAGCTCTCTAATCTTTCTTCAGCTGCCTTTATAAGCATTTCTCGTGTCTCCGAGTTCGACATTCGAACTATCTTTTCTTCAAGTGGTAGATCTGTCATCTCCGCCCAGCCTTCAGCCCGATCGAACGGAGTTCTAGCGCTTAAACCAAGCAGTACTCCTATGTGCTTTGATGTTGTTTGCGGGTGCAGATCTGCTCCGAGCGCATTCTCTTCTTCTACATAATCCAAAATTTGTAGGTGCAATTGAGGGGCTATATCAACTTGGGTCAATCCGAAAGTAACAGGACATCCAGCCAATCTGCTGATATCGCCATACATCTTTATTTCCTCTCGCGAGTCTTTCCCTCCCAGTTTTGCTGCTGCTTCGAAAACTGTTCCTTTGTATTGAGCCATCACTTCAGCGAATGCCAAGAGTTCCTCTGCCTCTGCATGAGTCCCTGGTACGAAACGTCCATCAGGAACCTTGTGAAGAAAAGTTCGCGATGTAGAAAAACCAAGCGCTCCTGCATCCATTGCTTCTTTCACCATCGGGACCATCGCCTCGATGTCTTCAAGTGTTGCCGGCGTTTCGTCAATTGATCTTTCACCCATAGCTGCTAAACGAACTGCACAATGCCCGACCATGCCGCCTACATTCACTCCTTTTGGCAGGTTCTCTACTTCATCCAAGTACTCTCCATACGAAGACCAGTTCCATGAAAGTCCGTTGAGAATGCTTTCAGCAGGGATGTCTTCAACTGATTCCATCATTTCTGCAAGCACTGTTGCCCCGCCTTTTGCGACAGGGGCGAATGTTACTCCACAATTTCCTAAAACTACTGAAGTCACTCCGTGCCAGCATGATGAACTTGCAATCGGATCCCATGCAAGTTGGGCGTCTAAGTGTGTGTGTATATCCACAAATCCGGGTGTGACGATCTGACCGTCAGCATCGATTTCTCTTTTCCCTTTCCCCTCTACCTTCCCAATTTCGACTATCCGGTCGTCTTCTACAGCAATATCGGCTGTGAACGCGGGAGAGCCAGTTCCATCGATTACTGAACCTCCCCTAATCACTAGATCGGTTGTCATTTAGCCTCCCTGTTGTCTCATATTGTATTCACCTTAAAAAACTCACATAGCTGTCGAGGTTTTCGAAGAGATTGTGCCTTGGGCGGGAGGGTAGTCTCAAAATTACTTCGTCTACTCCTAACTCTTCGAA
>DBNM01000135.1:0-352 GCA_002299135.1 Candidatus Neomicrothrix sp. UBA672
CGATTTCGCTTATACGCCGGTCCCTTAAAGAAGTAAGTAAAACTCCCGCTGAAATTGAAGCTGTCTCAGACCTTAGAATAGAGCCACCTAGTGAAAAACATTCTTTTCCCTCCAACTCGGCGGAGGTCCAACCACCTTCTGGACCGATTATCAGGCAAGAATGAGTGAGAGAAAGTTTTTTACCACCAGGTTGGGCTAAAGCAATTTCTTCTTGGTCTTTCAAAACATCTAAGGGAACAGTTCTAAATACTTCTGGGATGTAAACTTGCCTCGACTGCATGGCCGCTTCTCTGGCTATGCGATTGAAACGTTTTTCGCTTTCAACTACTTTTCTTTCGCTCCACTGAACCAC
>DBNM01000135.1:766-20614 GCA_002299135.1 Candidatus Neomicrothrix sp. UBA672
AGCGCAAAGCCAATTGTTATTTCTATTTCTGGTTTAGGTTCAAAAAAAATCTCTCCGGTTGATTCAAGTGGCGGGCCATAAACACACTCCCTCCAACTCCCTTTAGCATCTGAAATTGTTATTCCATCACCTGATCTGAGACGCAAAACTTTTCCAAAATGATGAGCATCCTCATCACTCAAACAGGGATCATCAATGTCATCTACAAATGCATGAGGAATATTTAAATCAATTAGAGAAATATCTGAACCCTTCAACTGAACGCCGATCGGAATTTACCGATTATCCCTTCGTCAGGAGGGCTAACTTCATCATCTCTGGATCCCGCAAAATCTCTTATGAACTTCTCCTCCGCCGGTGTCAGGTCTTTAGGGGTTTCAACTATTACTTCAATAAGCAAATCTCCCCTTCCCCGACCTTGCAAGTGGGGAACGCCTCTTCCACGTATTCTCATCACTTGTCCACTTTCGGTACCTTTTGGGATAACGATGGTTTCTGACCCATCAAGCGTTTCAATCTCCATTTCAACCCCAAGAATTGCTTGTGTCATCTGCACTGGAAGCCTTCGCATTAAGTCATAGCCGCTACGTTCAAAATACTGATGATCTTGAACTCTTATCTGCACATAGAGGTCACCGGCAGGACCTCCCCATGGTCCAACTGCCCCTCTTCCAGTAAGTCTTAATGTTGTCCCATCATCCACACCGGCCGTCACCTGAACTGAAAAAGAGTCATCTACAACGTTTCTTCCCTCTCCTCCGCATTCTTCACAAGGGTCTGGTATCACCCAACCCATTCCTCCACAAGCGTTACATGCAGCAGAGGTCATCATCTGACCTAAAAGCGACTGTCTTACTTGTTGAACCTGACCGCTGCCGTTGCAAGAAGTGCAGGTTTCACGACTTGAACCTTCAGATGCACCAGTCGCTTCACAGGCAGTACAAGCTAAAGCTGTTTTGATCCCAATTTCCTTTTCACAACCAAAAACTGCCTCAGCGAATTCTAAGTGCAGTGAAGTCTCAAGATCCTGACCTTGTATAGGCCCTGTTCTTCTCCGCGATTGGGAAAAGCCTGAACCGAAAAAAGACTCAAAAATATCACCTATTCCACCAAAAGGATCCCCCATTGAGGAGGCGCTTCCGACATCTCCAAAGCGGTCATAGCGGGATCTCTTTTCAGGATCGGAAAGCACCTCATATGCGAATGCGACCTCTTTAAACTTTTCTTCAGCTTCTGGGTCATCAGGATTCGCATCAGGATGATACTCGCGCGCCAGTCGACGATAAGACTTCTTTATCTCTTCCGTTGAGGCATTTCGCTGTACCTGCAGCACTTCATATGGGTCACTAGACATTTTTTTAACCCTCGGTTAAATGGTCACCTAAACTCCGGCCGACAATTCCGACTGTCGCAAGTGCTTGAGTATAGTCCATTCTTGTTGGACCAAGAATACCAATCGATCCTGCAGCCTCACCGTCAATTTCATACGGAGCTACGACAAGGGAACATTCAGCCAGATGATCGACACCTGTTTCAGTTCCTATAACAACGCTAAGGCCACGATCGATGACACCTCTAATCAAACTGACCACAATCATTTGGCGTTCTAACAGGTCTAAAACTTTTCTAATACCTTCAGGTTCTGAAAGGGAACCTGCAAGAACTGACGTCCCTCCAACATAAACAGTTTCCTTTGATTGGACTAAAGAGGTGAGCGTTTTCTCAACCTCTCTTACCAGATAATCAACGTTAACGTTTCCGCTTAGTGGAACTTCCGGCAGAGCACCCAGCCGAAAGCCTCTGAGGTGTTTAGAAAGATAATGATTTGCTTCATCGAGTTCGGTTTCATTTATCACTACTTCTTTCGAAATGTCTAGTGAATGCTTTTCCACTACCCCATTAGAAGTAACTAAAACAAGCAGGATTTGATCAAGTGAAAGGTCGACCAAATGCACCGAACGTACCGTTTGATGATCAGAATCGGGTGAAAGAACAACACCGGCACTCCCGGTTAGTGCAGCTAAAAAATTACTTGTCTCCTGCAGCATCTGTTCAATCTCAATATGTGACCTATCAAAAAAAGACTTGATCTGTTGGTTTTCAACCCGGTCAAGTCTTACGGGACCCAGCAAATTGTCAACGAAGAAACGATAAGCCTTTTCTGTGGGAATGCGACCGGCTGAAGTGTGAGGCTGATCCAAATAGCCTTCAGATTCTAAAAGTGCCATCTCATTTCTTATCGTCGAAGCAGAAACATCTACTGAGTCACATCTTGCCACTGAACTCGAACCGACTGGTTGGGCAGTTTCTATGTATGCCTCAACAACAGCGCCTAAAATCCCTGCTTTTCTTTCGTCTAGCATCCTTCGGATGTTACTCCCATCGTCGCTATTTAGGATTATATATTTATTGTTTCTATTCTTCGAGACTCAAAGCGGAAACAAAAGCCTCTTGAGGAACCTCAACACGACCAATTGACTTCATCTTTCTTTTGCCTTGCTTCTGTTTTTCCAATAATTTCCTCTTTCTTGTTATGTCACCCCCGTAAAGTTTCGCTGTTACGTCTTTCCGGTATGCCCTGACAGTTTCACGGGCGATTATTCGACCACCTATCGTGGCTTGTATCGGAACTTCGAATTGTTGTCGAGGGATTAATTCCTTTAGTCTTTCTGCCATTTTTCGACCGTATTCATATGAGGCATCGCGGTGTACAACTGCACTAAAAGCATCAACAGATTCCCCTTGTAGCAAGATATCTACTCGTACGAGGTCGGATTTCATATAACCAGCAGGTTCATAATCAAGACTCGCGTAACCTTGAGTTCTGCTTTTCAATTGATCGAAAAAATTTAGAACTACCTCCGCTAAAGGAAGTTGATATTTGAGTTCTATACGTTCAGGTGATAAATATGACAGCTTTTCCAACTCGCCTCGCCGTCCTTGACAAAGTTCCATCAGAGTGCCCGTGTACTCCGCTGGAGATATCAAAGTGGTGGACAACCAAGGTTCTTCTATCGATGCGATCTCCCCTGCCGAAGGAAGGTCGCACGGATTGTCGATTTCTTCGACTTTTCCGCTCGCATGAATCACACGGTATTTAACTGAAGGTGCCGTGGTAATTAAATTAAGATCAAATTCTCTTTCAAGACGCTCTCGAACTATCTCCATGTGTAACAACCCCAAAAAACCGCACCTGAATCCGAAACCGAGTGCAGATGAAGTGTCGGGTTCAAAAGTAAAACTCGAGTCATTAAGTCTGAGCTTTTCTAAAGCATCTCTCAAATCTCCAAAATCATCTCCGTCTATCGGATACAAACCGCTGAAAACCATAGGTTTAGGTTCTTGGTATCCGGATAATACTGACTGACTCCCACCATTCGTAGTTGTTATCGTTTCACCAGATCGAGCTTCCCCAACGTCTTTAATCCCGGCTAGAACATAACCCACTTCCCCCGGGCCGAGACTTTTAACTGGTGTCATCTCAGGGCGCCAAACTCCTACTTCGTCAAGTTGATGATTAGTTCCAGCCTGCATAAATTTGATAGACATTCCGGCGTCTAAACGACCTTGCATTATACGAACCGAAGACACAACACCTCGATACTGATCAAAATGGCTGTCAAAGACAAGTGCCTGAAGTGGTAAGTCTTCGTTAGCTTCCGGAGATGGTGTTTTTTCAACAACTGCGTCAAGAAGTTCTGGGACTCCTTCACCAGTTTTTGCACTTATTCGAAAAATTTCATCGCTTGTGATACCTAAGGCTTTTTCTATTTCTTCCGCGTACCGGTCTGGTTCCGCGGCTGGTAAATCTATCTTGTTTAATACGGCCACAATTTCTAAATCATGTTCAAGCGCCTGATAACAGTTAGCTAGAGTTTGCGCTTCTATTCCCTGCGCCGCGTCGACTACTAATATCACTCCTTCACATGCAGCTAACGATCGACTGACTTCATAACCGAAATCAACATGACCTGGTGTATCTATAAGGTTAATTACCGAGTCTTTCCAATCGAGTCGCACGCTTTGTAGCTTTATAGTTATCCCTCTCTCACGCTCCAAGTCCATAGAATCTAAATATTGAGCTCGCATGTTTCTTTCATCTACAGCCCCACAAAGTTCAAGCATGCGATCAGCCAGTGTCGACTTACCATGATCTATGTGAGCAATGATCGATGTATTACACATCTTTTTCTTAGTCATCTCTGCCGACCGTACATTCTCGTGAGCTTAATTACATGAATTAAATTGGATTCTTTGCTTTCTTATGCTGTCCTGTATCTCTCTTCACACGCTAAGATTGAAGACTGCTGAAAGAAAAGGTTGTATTTACCCGTGGCAAATATTAAGAGTGCAATAAAACGTAACCGTCAAAATGAAGTACGACGTTCAAGAAACCGGTCTTTTCGTTCAGAAATGCGTACACTCGTGAAAACAGCTAGGGACTCAGGTACAGCTGAAGACACTAACGCTGCAATCAAGAAGATTGATAGAGCCGCTGCTAAAGGCATTATTCATGCCAATAAGGCGGCGCGAGAGAAATCTAGACTTCAGAAAAGTTTAAACAACAGTTAATCACTCATCTCATTGCCGCTAATCGAGCCACAAGTACCTCTACAACTAGTTCAGGTGGCCAACCTTTCTTCCCTTTTAAATCAAGATCTGCTTCTGCTATAAGTCCTATAGCTCTGAAAACATTCTTTTTTCCTAATCTTTGCGATGTAGAAAGAATTTTTTTTGCAGGATACGCACTAATTGAAAGCACATCTGCTGCTGTTTTTTCATCTTTTAAACCTGAACCTTCGAGACGTAACATTTTTTCATAATGAGAGTGAAGTAGGGCTAACACTCCCAGCGGATGTCGACCATCCGCCCTAAGCATCCTTTTAAGTCGTTCCAACGCTTCAGGGATTTTGCCGGAATCTATAGAGTCCGTTAGATCCCATGGCATTACTGACCCAGCATCTCCAAGATAAGGCTCCACATCTTTGAGTTCTAATGTTTCACCGCCTTCATAGACGGAAGCTAGAACTTCTAAAAGCGCAAAAACTTTCGTGCGGTCTTCCCCGAAGTGGTCTGCTATACGTTTACGTGCCTCTCGAGTAATTTCAACAGATGCTTTGTCTAGTGATTCTGATAACCATTTATCAGCCTGTTTTCCTTTTCCAGTAGTTAACTTCTCAAAGATTCCTCCGGAGTTTTCAATTGCATCAAGCAAACTCTTGGGAATAGGTGACAATCTCTGTTGTTGCGGAGTGTTTCCTTTCTCCCATACGAGTATCAAAGAAGTCGTTTCTAAAGGACAATTCAAGTATTCGATTAGAGGCTCGAGGTCCTCTTTCTTGCTGAAGCGACCAATGTGTCGTCCCACCACAACTCTGCTCTGAGTCAAGAAAGGAGCAGTTTGTGCGGAGTCAACCAACTTGCCTATATGAAACTGTTCCGCGAAACGATAATTTTCCTCGGTTAATTCTTCCAAAGCAAGGCTTCTATCTTCACCATCTAAAGCTTTTTCTAAATGTGCGTTAAGCGATCTGGAAATCAACACGTCGTCGTCTCCTGATATGAGCACTATTGGAACCCTATTCATTTACGATTCTGTTCATCTTTCGACTTACACAAATTCCATAACTCCGTCTTCAAGTGAAGTGCTCCGCGAAAGCATCTTTTTGTCTTTATAAAAATCCTGAGTGTTTAGCCAGGGTTCGCGATCACCTTGCTTTGGCATTTCCGACATGGATCTTTTCATATACCCTGACGAGAAACCTTCTATCCAGTTTCTTCGAGGCATATCCATATCACTTTCCCTGAGTCTTGGAGTTGCTCTTTTTGCTCCAGTTTTTCTCATATGATTCAAAAGACGACACGCGTAGGAACTGTTAATATCAGCTCTTAATGTCCAAGAAGCATTTATGTACCCAAAAGTTGAAATCAAATTAGGTACGTCTGAGTATGCAAGACCTTTGTATATCCAGGTCTCCGAGAAGTCGACTGGATTGCCATCTATCCTAAATTCTACTTGGCCTAGAGTTACAAGATTTAAGCCTGTTGCTGTGACGATAATGTCAGCTTTCAATTCTTCACCCGTCTTCAACAAAATCCCGTCCGGAGTGAAACGATCGATAGTTTCGGTTACTACTGAAACTTTTCCATTACGAATAGATTTAAACAAATCACCGTTAGGAACTAAACAAAGCCGTTCATCCCAAGGGTTGTACGAAGGTGTGAAATGACGTTTGACGTCGAAATCCGGATTTAGAGCCGTACGAACACCTGTAAGTATCTTCTCTTTAACTTTTTCCGGGTCTTTTCTGGTTAATTTGTAAATGTAGTTTTGACCAAAAATATTTTTCTTTCTAGTCAAATAGTATGCAACTTTCTCAGGCAATATTTTCCTCAACAGAGCAGCAAAAGGATCGTGATCAGGGCGCGCTACAACATAGGTAGGTGATCTTTGAAGCATGACGACATGTTCGGCACTTTCGGCCATGGCGGGAACAAGTGTTACTGCCGTTGCCCCAGAGCCTATAACAACAACTTTCTTGGCATCATAATCAATGTCTTCCGGCCATTCTTGCGGATGAACTATTTCTCCAGAATATGTTCCCACTCCTTCGAAAGTAGGCGTGTATCCGGATTTATAACTGTAATAACCGGAACACATCAGAAGAAAGTTGCATGTGTATTCGAAAGTCTCCCCAGTTTCGTTATTCGACACTCGTAAAGTCCAGCAGTCTTTTTCATTTGACCATTCGGCAGTGGATACATGATGGTTGAATTTGATTTTTTCTCTAATCTCAAATTCATCGACTGTTTCTTCAAGGTATTCAAGAATGGCCGGACCATCTGCGATGGATTTTGCCGCTTTCCAGGGTTTGAAGCTGAAACCCAAAGTGTGCATATCACTGTCAGAGCGAATTCCTGGATATCGGAATAAATCCCATGTGCCTCCTAAATTTGCTCGCCCTTCAAGGATGACGAAGGAGCGATCAGGGCATTCCTTCTGGAGACGGTAAGCCGATCCAATACCAGAAATACCTGCTCCTACGACTATGACGTCAAAATCATTTTTCTCTGTCATTGCTCTCTCAACTGTCCTTGTTATTACTCATTGTAGATGCGAAATTCATCGCATTATTCCACCACCGTCAATTACAACTGATTGTCCGTTGACTTTTGCTGACCCTGCAGAAGATAGCCATGTCACAGTCTCGGCTATCTGTTCAGGTTTTATAAGTTCACCAGTTGGAGAAATTCTCTCAAGAGTTCTCTTAGCTCGATCCGTTAGTTCTCCATTTGCATCTCTGATCATCGGAGTGTCCACCAAACCAGGAAGAATTGCATTACAACGAATTCCTAACTTTCCATATTCAGCCGCAACTGATTTAGTCAACCCCACCACACCGTGTTTAGCTGCTGTGTAATGAGCCTGACCAGGAGCTGGCACTATTCCAGCTCCAGAAGAAGTATTAACTATTACGCCGCCAGTATCAGATTTAAGCATGTGTATTATTTCGTGTTTCATGCAGATGAAAACCGAAGTTAAGTTCGTTTGAATCATCTCGGTCCAGTCTCTTATTTCAAGTTCATGAAACTTGCTGCTTGGGTGGTTAATGCCAGCATTATTGAAAGCAATATCTAAACGCCCATGTTCGTCAACGATTTCATCCAATGTCGCCGCAACTGAATCCTCTTTACTCACGTCTACGCAATGAGTGGAAAATCCAGTCTTTAAATTATCGACTATTTCAGAAGTGGAAAGTATCCCCTGCTCATCTATATCGATAAGTGCTATGTGTAAAACACCCTCTTTAGCAAAAGCTTCTGCCGTTGAACGACCAATCCCGCTAGCCGCTCCAGTTACTAAAGCAATTTTCCCCTCCAATACCCCCATTAGTTTCCTTCCTTATTAAACATTCTGTGACCTCTTGCCTTATTTTTCCATTGAAATATGTAAGATGCCGAATTGATGGCAGTTAACATCTTTGTCTACCGTCAGATTTAACTTTAAATGGAGGATTTATGACAGTCTCTTCCTGGGATGACTACCCAGTGCATCAAACGTCTCAGTTTATTTCTCATCCAGCTACTAGTGATAGAAATTTCTATGATCGTTACTACTTTAATCTTCATCCCTGTTCTGACGAATTGTTTGCTATTTTTGGGCTCGGCCAATACCCCAATCTGGGTGTAACTGATGCATTTATAGATGTCAGACATAAAGACAAGCAACACATTGTTCGGTCTTCAACAGAATTAGTCAATCGTTCTGACATACGAGTGGGACCAATATTCATAGAAGTTAAAGAACCGCTTCAAAAACTACGTGTCGTCTGCGAACCCACTGAACATAGTGTGGCTATGGATGTCACATGGGAGGCTTCTATGGAGGCTCACGCTGAACCACATCAGTACATAAGAAACAAAGGGAGAGTTGTGTTTGACACTCAGCGGTTTGCACAAAATGGTAAATGGACTGGTGAAATTACTGTTGCTGGTGAAACTTACGACGTCTCATCCGAAAACTGGTGGGGAGCAAGAGATCGTTCTTGGGGTATTCGACCTGTTGGTGAGCCAGAAGGCGACGGAATCCGACAAGGCACCAATGTTATGAGCGGAATGTGGAACTATTTTCCGATGCAGTTTGATGACCATTCGATTCTCTACATGTGTCATGAACAAGAAGATGGAACTCGACTTCTGGAAGAAGCGGTAAGAATTTGGAATGATGGCAACGACTCGGAATGGTTGGGGCGACCAGAATGGAATCATGAAATGATCTCTGGAACGAGATTACTTGAAAAGTCAACAATTTCTTTTAATGAAGCACCAGGGTCTCCTTTTGAGATTGAATGCGAGTCCCTTCTGCCAAACTGGGTATCAATAGGCACCGGCTACGGCATTGATTCCGATTGGCGACATGGCATGCATCAAGGTCAAGACGTTGTTCAGGGTTTAGTTCTCGAAGTTGATGAAATACGACCATTAGCCCAATATGGAATCGTCGATCATGTCGGACGTTTTTCCTACAATGGAAATGTCGGATATGGCCTTTATGAACATGGTTTTTTCGGACCCTTTGCGCCCATGGGCTTAGAAGACCGAGGTTCATTAGCGCCTTAATGAATAATTGCTAATAATTAATTTTTATAATTTCTCAGTTTTTATGTCAATATTTATAAATTTTTTCGTAGCAATTGCAGTGAAGGGATAAGTGGAAGTACTTTCATTCAATGCAAGAAAATGATCAAATACTCGAAACTCCCATTCAAGACGAAGAATCTTTCCGAACTGCAGTATTAGATTTTCTAGAAGGCAATTGTGAACGTGTCAACGAATCTGAATCAAGTTTGGAAGATGGTTCTGAACGCGTAAAAGAATGTAGAAATTTTCAAAAAGAATTACATGAAGCAGGATTAGCAGGTCTTTCATATTCCAAGGAATATGGAGGAGCTGGACTCAGTAGAAAACATCAGGAAATTTTTGATGAGATAGCAAGAGACTGGCGTCTTCCTAATAGCCCTCTGTACATCTCGCACGGGATGTGTCTACCAATGCTGGATCAATACGGAACAGATGGACAAAAGAATGCTTTCATGAAGGAATGTATTTCGGGAGAGAAAATATGGTGTCAATTATTTTCTGAACCAGGTGCTGGATCAGATGTAGCGAGTTTGTCAACACGTGCAAATAAAGATGGCGATGAGTGGGTTATTTCAGGGCAAAAAGTTTGGACATCAGGAGCGCACTACGCGGACTTAGGAATGGTCATCGCTAGAACTGACCCATCACTGCCGAAGCATAAGGGACTTTCAATGTTCATAATTGATTTCAACGATCCGACCGTAGAAGTGAAGCCATTGAAACAAATCTCAGGTGGAAGTGGTTTCAACGAAGTATTTTTCAACGAAACCAGAATTTCTTCCGATCGATTGCTCGGTGACCTTAACCAGGGTTGGAACCTTGCAGTTTCAATGCTCATGTTTGAGCGTGTTTCCATAGGAGCCGGTGGAGGATCCTTGACGGCGGATCGAAGTCCAACACTCATAGAGTTAGCAAAAACTTTAGATAAGAACACTGACCCGCATATCAGACAGATACTTTCCGATCTCTGGATAAGAGAAAAAATTCGCAGATTTATCGGACAGCGCGTACGTGACTCCGTAGCTGCTGGCCGTGTGCCCGGTCCGGAAGGGTCGATTGCGAAGCTTAATGGTTCATTATTAGCTCGGCTTTTCCGTGATGCTTCAATGGAAATCATCGGCACCAGCGGACAAGCTTGGGAAATTGGAGATGAAGAGGCTGAAAAATGGGCTGTTGGATGCTTGGCGGCGTCTGGGGTGAGCATTGCAGGTGGGACAGATGAAGTGCAACGCAATATAATTGGTGAAAGAGTTCTTGCCTTACCTAAAGAACCGGATCCTTACAAGGGTGCTTCCTGGGATTCTGTTCCGCGAAATTAACTTTTCGTTGTACACATAATGGCATTTAATTTGAAAGGTTTAAATGTTTATCGATTTAACTGAAGACCAAAAATTGCTTCGTGAGGAACTTGAATCGTATTTCAATGAATTGATGACCCCGAAAGTGAGAGCTGAAGTAAAAAGCGCTGACTTTGCTGAAAATAAGCCGTACAAGGATCTAATCCGGAAAATAGGACAAGATGGTTGGCTGGGCGTTGGATGGCCAGTCGAACACGGTGGAAAAGGATTTACACCTATTGAGCAATACATATTCTTCAATGAGTCTCAAGCAGCGTGGTGCCCGATCCCTTTCCTAACAACCAATACTGTGGGTCCAACCATTAGAGAATTCGGAACTCAGGAACAGAAAGACTTTTTCCTTAAAAAAGTTTTAGCCGGAGAAGTCCATTTTTCGATTGGTTACTCGGAGCCAGAAGCTGGGACTGACCTAGCTTCCCTGAAAACGCGAGCGATACAAGATGGGGATGACTGGATAATCAATGGTCAAAAGTTGTACACAAGTCTTGCCTACAATGCAGATTACATTTGGCTCGCGGCTAGAACCGACACTGAAGCACCGGGCCATAAGGGAATCACTCTTTTCTTAGTTGATACAAAAGATCCCGGTTTCTCCATACAACCTTTTGAAACTTTTGGCGCCGCTGACACAACAGCAACTTTCTACGACAACGTCAGAGTCTCGGACAGCATGAGAGTGGGAGAAATTAATGGAGGTTGGAGTTTGATCACCAGCCAACTCAATCATGAAAGAGTGTCACTTTTCGCCGCCGGACGAATGGTTAGGCTTGTAAAAGATGCAATTGATTGGGCAAGTGAGCATTTGCTGCCTGATGGAAGAAGAGTCATCGACCAAGAATGGGTTCAAGTGAAACTCGCTGAATGCCGTTCTCTCGTTCGTTATCTTGATCTTCTCAACTGGGAAGTTGCTTACGCAAATACCAATGGAAAAATGGGTCCTGCAGATGCTTCGGCTATAAAGGTTCACGGTTCTGAATCGATGCATCGCATCTACACGCAACTTACTGAAGTTATTGGTGCTACGGGCCACTTGATTGAAGGTGATTCCGGGTCAGACCTAGCGTCACAAATAGAGAATGGCTACAGATCCGTTTGGGTTCTTACTTTTGGCGGGGGGACTAATGAAATACAAAGGGACATAATCGGAATGGCCGGACTTGGTTTACCAAGGGAAAAAAGACGGAGATGAGGTTTAAATAATGAACTTTGACCTCGCAGAAGAACATGAGGAAATCACTGAATTAGCTACACGTATTCTTGATGACCATATAGACATAGAGATTTTGAGAAAAATAGAAGCATCGCAAGAATGGTTTGATAAAGAACTCTGGGGCAAGTTTGTTTCTTCAGGACTGATAGGAGCAACCCTTAAAGAAGACGTTGGGGGTGCAGGTTTGGACATCCTCGCTCTAGTCTGTTTACTCCGCTCGCAGGGACAGCATGTAGCTCCTATACCGCTACTACCAACATTGGTTTCTGCTATGACAGTAGACAAATTTGGCACAGAAGATAAGCGGAAGTCTTTATTACCTGAAGTGATAGACGGCTCGAAACTGTTAACTTTCGCATCTCAGGAATTTTTGAATGATCAATTCATGGAACCAAACACTTCTTATGAAAACGGGTTTATAACAGGGACAAAGATTGTCGTCGAGTATGCAAATCATGCTGATTCAGCTCTAGTAACCGCCATAGATGCTGACGAGCCTTCTGTTTTCATAGTGGATCTAAAAGATCCAAATATTACTATGCAAGCTACTGACTCAACTCGGGGTGAACCTCTGTGGGAGTTGTCTTTTAAGGCGACACCTGCTGAAAAAATAGGTGGCAGGGAAAGTGTCGCTTGGCTTTATCAGATTCTACTAGTGAGCCTTTGCGCCACTCAATTAGGAGTAACTGAAACAGCATTGAAAATGACTGCCTCCTACACCAGCGAAAGAGAACAATTCGGAAGGCCGCTAGCTACTTTTCAGGCTGTGACTCAACGTTTAGCAGACCAATTCATAAATGTTGGCGGTATTAGACTTACAACGTTTTCTGCCGCATGGCGTCTCAGCGCAGATCTTGATGCTCTTGAGGATATTCTGATCGCTAAATGGTGGGCTTCCGAACGTGCCACAGAAATCGCACACGCTACTCAACATTGCCACGGAGGAATGGGTGTCTCAAAGGATTACCCTCTCTACCGTTATACGCTCTGGAATAAGCACATTACGACTTCATTGGGAGCAGGGACTCAGACATTGCGTTCTCTGGGTGGCCTTTTGGCTGCAAATTAAAAGATGCCACATCACGATCTATTGATTATTGGAGCAGGATCAGGTAACACGATTATCGGACCTGAACACGACCACCTTGATATTGCAATAGCGGAACCAGCTGAATTTGGGGGGACATGCATGAACCGCGGATGCATTCCTTCAAAAATGCTCGTTTATGCAGCGGACCTCTCGATTAACGCTCAAACAGCAAATAAACTTGGTGTCAACTCTTCATTCTCCGGCGTTGATTGGAAAGAAATTCAGAAACGGATTTTTGGAAGAATAGATCCGATAGCTGAAGCCGGTCTCAATTATCGAGAAGGTCTTGAAAATGTAACGGTCTATAGAGATAAAGCAGCGTTTGTCTCCGAAAACACTCTTTCAATAGCTGGAGAAGTGGTTTCGGCTGATCAGATAGTCATAGCGGCAGGCGCTCATCCTGACATTCCACAATTGTCGGGGTTAGAAGAAACACCCTTTCATACTTCCGACTCCATAATGAGAATCAGTGAGTTGCCTGACCGAGTTGTAATCATTGGAGGCGGTTTTATTGCAATCGAAATGGCCCACGTTTTTGGAGCTTTCGGTTCTGAGGTGATAATGATTTTACGTGGTGAAGAATTCTTACGCGAGGCTGACTCCTCTATACGTAACCGAATTACAGAAATATACAAGGAAAGATTTACTGTTTACTTTTCTGAGGAAGTGGAACATGTCTCACACGCGGAGAAATTTTTGATCAATTTGAAAAAAGGGACTGATATTGAAGCTGACGAACTTTTAATAGCAACTGGCCGTAACCCCAATACCGAGTTTTTAGAACCTGAAAAAGGTGGTGTTCGTTGTGATGAATCTGGTTATGTCATTACCGATGATTATTTACGTACTTCCGCTGCTGGAGTTTGGGCTTTGGGGGATGTCACAAATCCTCTTCAACTGAAACATACTGCCAATGCCGAAGCAAGGGTTGTTTCCAATAACTTGTTTAATCCAGAGAATTTAATAAAAATTGACCGGTCTGTAATTCCCAAAGCGGTCTTCGGGAACCCGCAAATAGCTACTGTAGGTTTTACTGAAGATGATCTTTTGAGGGATCAAATTCCCTACCTTAAATCCGTTAGGGACTATTCGGATACTGCATTCGGCTGGGCTATGGAGGATCAGCAGGGTTTTGTGAAACTGCTAATTGACCCCAGCACTCGCCTTCTGCTGGGTGCTCATATCATTGGTTACCAGGCATCTACTCTTATTCAACAGTTAGTTACCGCTATGAACGTTTCCATAACAGTCGATGAATTAGCACACAATCAACTTTATGTTCACCCCGCTCTACCTGAAGTTATTGAACAAGCATTACTAGGTTTTGAAGAATAAAAAGAACAGGAAAATAAATGAAAGAAGTAAATAAAGAAATCGCACTAGTAACCGGTGGTGCTTCCGGAATAGGTCTTTCAATGGGTAAACGTTTAGCAGAAGCGGGAATGAGCGTAGTTTTAGCTGATATTGAAGTTCCGATTCTGGAAGAAGCCGTAGAGGAACTGAAAGGACTCGGCCATAAAGCAATGGGTGTTCATTGCGATGTAAGTGACATCAATTCCATCGAAGAAATGAAAACACGAATCGAAGAGGAATTCGGACACCCTAAAGTAGTTTGCCTTAACGCCGGTGTCGGATTTGCTTCTTCCATCTCAGAAGCAACGCTAAGTGACTGGGAATGGGTCATGGGTGTTAATTTGTGGGGAGTCATAAATGGTTTACACACCTTCCTTCCAGCCATAAAAGAAATGGGAGAAGGACATATTGTTATAACTGCATCTATAGCTGGGCATATCTCCGTTCCAAACCTTGGTCCTTACAATGCCACAAAGTTTGCAGTTGTATCTATAGCTGAAACACTGCGTCAGGAACTACTAGCAGAAAATTCTAAGGTAGGTGTCAGTTGTCTTTGCCCGGGGTTTGTATCGACAAACATATTCGACTCAGAAAGAAACCGTCCAGAGAATTTACTCAACAGTTCTGCTGACGAATCAACCGAAGAAGAACTCCTTCTAAGGGAAGCTTTCATGGAGTGGATTAGTGCCAATGCTAAACAACCTGCCGAAGTGGCCGAACTCGTATACCAAGCAATTTCAGATAATAAGTTTTGGATTTTCACTGACGATCAACATCTAAACGGTGTTAAATCAAGACATTCTTCAATAGTGAGTGGTGACGAATTGCCATGGCCAACACCGCCTCTTATAGATCTATAATCATAAAGACTGAGCTGTCTCACGCGCCCACCTATAGTCGGATTTTCCATTAGGTCCACGCTTTAATTTTTCAACGAAGACCACACTTTTGGGTACTTTATAGCCAGCTAAACGTTCTTTTACGTCGTTTAATAGCTCTACCTCTTCCAACGTTTCACCCGGTTCAACCTCTACAACTGCCGTGACTGCTTGCCCCCAACGTTCATCAGGAAGACCCACTACATTACAATCGACGACTAACGGATTTATTTTCAAAGCTTCTTCGACTTCTTCGGGGAAAACTTTCTCACCCCCTGTATTTATACATTCTGAACCTCTGCCTAAAAGCGTGATAGAGCCATCTTTCTCAACTGAAGCCCAATCACCGGGTATTGACCATCTTCGCCCATTAATGGTTGGAAAGGTTGATTCTGTTTTTTCAGGATCCTTGTAATATCCAACCGGTAATGGGTAACCGAGAGCGAGTTTTCCAGTCTTTTCAGATCCAGGTTCAATTTCTTCACCATCTTCTGAAATAACTCTTGTGTGTTCTCCTAGAAAAAATCTTGCTGTTCCCGTATCCTTTTTTCTTCGTGAGGTCACCTGTTTGCCCATCCCAGTTCCTTCGCTGGAACCCAACGCATCCAAAATCGTGCAACTATGAAGATCCAAAAGACGCTCTTTTAAAGGAGCGCTGAACATCACGCCTGACGACATCACAAGTCGCAGAGAAGAAATGTCTCTAGCATTACCGCTTTCTAGAGATGCCTCAAGTTCATCAATCATGGGTCGGGCAAAAGCATCACCGACAATCGTAAGCATTGTTATTCTGCGCTTTTCTACCATTTCCCAAAGTTCTTTAGGATCAAATGTTCTTGAAGAAAGCGTAGCTACCAAACCTCCATGCATGTGAGTGCCCAAAGCAGTGAGGCTTGAAGTTCCATGCATTAATGGCGCAGCACAAAGTTGCCTTATCTCTTTGCCTTCACCTGTAACCCTTTTCGCTACTTTGGCAGCTTCTTCGAAACTTTCTGGAACTTTCTCTCCAAGTGAACGAAAAGTTTCTGTCATTCCTCCCATAAGTCCTGCATGTGACCACATCACAGCTTTAGGACTGCCGGTTGTGCCTCCCGTATAAAGAAACCAAAGGTCGTCTCCTGATCTGTCAATCCGAGGGAGTGAGTCATTATTTACAGCATCTTCGTAATTAGTAATCCAGTCCTGAGAGGAACCTTCACCGATTCTTACAAAAACTTTCAGTTTCGGGCATCTTGAACGGACAGAATCAACGCGCTCTGTCAAACTTGAATCGAATAGGACTGCTTCAGCGTCGGCATTATTCAAAATGTAAGCCAACTCTTCATCCAGGTAGCGGTAATTAACGTTTGCTGGAATCGCTCTTATTTTAAAAGCGGCGAATTGACCTTCTAAATATTCTGAACCGTTGTAACAATAAAAAGCTACTTTTGAATCACGTTTCAAACCTTTTTCAGAAAAAGTTTTTGCTAAAGATGCTGAACGCTTTTCAAATTCTTCCCAAGATTTTGAATTTTCACTCGAAGAGATAGCTGTTAGATCCCCTATTTCGTCGCTAATCGCTTCCCATGCAGTAGCAATGTTTAGATTCCCATAGGTTGTAGACACGATTTGAGGTTATCGCACTCATTTAATGAGACCTAGCGCGAGCCTAAAGCCCTCTATGATCTATGTAATGGGAAACACTTTCGGTTCTTTATTTAAAATATCCACGTGGGGTGAAAGTCACGGAGGGGGTGTTGGTGTAGTCATAGACGGCTGCCCTTCTTTGCTTTCTTTGGAGGAAGCTGACATTCAACGTGATCTTGATAGAAGGCGTCCGGGACAGAGTAAAATTACAACTCAACGTAACGAATCAGATACAGCAGAAATACTTTCAGGTGTATTCGAGGGAAAAACGCTTGGAACTCCTATTGCAATTTTGATCAGAAACGAAGATGCAAAACCTGCCGCATACGAACACCTAAAAGATGCTTACAGACCTTCACATGCTGATTTCACTTATGACGCGAAATACGGTATCCGGAACTGGCAAGGCGGCGGACGTTCTAGCGCACGAGAAACTATTGGAAGAGTGGCTGCAGGTGCTGTAGCTAGGGCACTTTTAAATGAAACAACCAGCATGGAAGTACTTGCCTGGGTTTCACAAATTCACAATATAAAAGCAGATGTGAAAACGGAAACTGTCGATATAGATGACATTGAGTCAGAAATAACTCGATGTCCGGATCGAGAGGCATCAAAAGCAATGACTTCCGCGATAACTGAAGCAAGAAAAAATGGGGATTCACTCGGAGGTATTGTTACATGTTTAGTGAGAGGTGTTCCTGTTGGTCTTGGAGTGCCTGTTTTTGATCGAATAGAGGCAGATCTGGCCAAGGCAATGCTTTCATTACCCGCTTCGAAAGGTTTCGATATAGGAAGTGGATTCTCTTCTGTTGAAATGACAGGAAGCGAGCATAATGATGCCTTTGAACCTGGTGCTTCCATGCCGACCACTACCTCTAACTATTCAGGCGGTGTTCAGGGTGGAATTACAAATGGCTCAGAAATCATCTTCCGTGTGGCGTTCAAACCCACTGCAACGATTTCAAGTCCTCAAGAGACAGTCGATAGCAGCAACAATCCCATCACTCTCGAAGCCAAGGGAAGACACGACCCTTGTGTTTTACCAAGAGCTGTACCGATGGTCGAAGCTATGACTCTTCTTGTATTAGCAGACCATTGGCTTAGAAATCATTCTGCACGAATTACTACTAAATGACTTTTTCTTCAAGCTCAATTAAACTACTTAATGAGGTATGAAATGAACAATGAACAAGACGTGGAAGCTTCGCAGAGATTTCAAACAAACCTACCGTTGATGCATGAAATCCCGACTTTCGAAAACTTTGAAGATGAAAGACAACACAGAAAAGAGCGACTTGCGGCAGCTTTTAGAATTTTCGGACGTTATGGTTTCAGTGAAGGAGTAGCTGGGCACATAACTGCAAGAGATCCAGAGGAAACCGAATGCTTCTGGGTTAATCCATTCGGCATGAATTTCAGTCATATATCAGTCTCAGACCTTTTATTGGTTGACCACAACGGCGACGTAATCGAAGGAAGTTATGCTGTGAATCAGGCAGCATTTGCCATTCATTCTGGTATCCACATGGAGAGACCTGAGATTGTTGCAGCAGCTCACTCTCATTCGCTTTTCGGAAAAGCATTCTCATCACTTGGAAAAACCCTTGATCCGTTGACGCAAGATAGTTGCATATTTTACAACAACCATGTTCTGTTTGAAGATTACACAGGGGTGGTGTTAGACCCACTTGAAGGTAAAAGAATCGCTACAGCTCTCGGCCATTGCAAAGCCGCAATACTTAAAAATCACGGCTTGTTGACTTTGGGAGAAACTGTTGACGAAGCACTTTGGCTTTTTGTGACGATGGAAAGAACTTGTCAGGCTCAGCTACTAGCCGAAGCTGCTGGAATTACTAACCCCATAGACGATGAAACAGCGACTCTTACCAGTAATCAGATTGGTAATGCTTTTTCTGGATGGTTCAGCGCTCAACCTTTATTCGACAAAATATTGGTTGATGAACCTGACCTGCTTCACTAGATAGGATCAGGCAGCATCTGATAGAAAAAGTCTTTCAATATCGCTTTTATACAGAATTCGTATACTCAAGTCTGGTCTTTGCGCCTGCAACCTTCTAACTTTACGATTCTTTCTTGTTACCAGTGACTGTTTAAGAGTTGTTACTTCTAGGTACAGGTTGTGTTCAGGTAGAAAAAAATCTGGTGTAAACGCTGACCTGGGTTGACCCTGGGAGTCTCTCTCTAAAACAAAAGTCGTTGGTTCATATTCCCATTCGATGCCATAGAAGTCCAACAGGCCCGCTATTCGTTCTTCAGATTCATGAGCAAATGCAGCTGGGGTGTTGCGGTCGGGAAATTTTCGAAGTTCACTCATTAAAGCAACTTCTCCTCACCCTCGAAGTCACTATTGACCAACTGCCTTGTGATCGATTTCAATACTGGATCTTTCGTCTCCTGGGAAAAGTTCGACGATTTTCGCATCAAGGTCTTCCTTGACGCCCGCCATAGGCAAAATATTTAGCACGCCCTGCCCGTTGTGGAGAAGGTCAATAATTTCATCTTCTCCACGTTGCACCATGACGGAGGCTCCTTGAATGACTAAATTGACTTGCACTACGTCTTCGTCAAGTTTCTCTTCAAGAAACTCAAAAACTTTTCTAATCAAAGCAAGGCGTATTCCTGCATCTATTAAAGCCTTGATGGCTTTTAATTTGAGTAAATCTCGGTAGGTGTATCTCCGCCTTGTTCCACTACCACTGGCATCGGCAAGAGACGGTCTTATGAGTTCCGTCCTAGCCCAGTAATCCAATTGTCTGTATGTGATGCCAACAATTTTTCTGGCTTCGTCACCGCTATAACCTTGTTCTTGAACCATGTTCTTCCCTCTCTCGCGCGAAAAACAGGCTGAAACCTTATATTTCGCTCAGAGAACTACATTGATGTTATTCTATAGGCTAGATCGTAATAAACTCACGGTCAACAACCGAGTGTCAAAAAGACATCTTTTTGGTCCAAATTCCTTTAACCTGCGAAATCATCAGGGTTAACGTTGTCAAGAAATTCACGAAATTCCTCAACTTGCACATCAGCAATTGGTTCCTCTTGCTCAGGAGGTGCGATATATCCCGCCTCTTCTAGTACTTCCTCCTCAACGAAAACGTCAGCCCCCATGCGAACCGCCAGTGCTATGGCATCAGAAGGCCTAGCGGAAAGCGCGTCAACACCTGCGGG
>DBNM01000168.1 GCA_002299135.1 Candidatus Neomicrothrix sp. UBA672
AGCACCATCTCCAACCATCTATTCCATCTGAACCATTCGCTGCAAGAGCTATCGCTCCTACTAGAACTGGACTAGTGACTCTTAGTCCATTGTTAATGATTCCATTTAATGAACCAAGTCTTCCTCTAATACCGATGGGGTAGGTGTCAGCAATTACAGAACTATGAACTGGGATTGTGCTTGCTTTTGCAATTCCAACTCCAAACCTCGCCCAGAAAAACATGAAGGCGTTTACTGCAATTCCTGATAGGAAAACCATTCCAGCAAAAATTGAGCTAGCCCAACCGATTATTGGAACTCTTCTCAATCTGTCTGCCATCCAACCCATTGGAAGTGATCCCAAGACAACAAAGGCTGCTGATGAACTGGCTATAAAAGTAATTGTTCCATCACTAACATTAAATGTGTCTCTAATATCTGGAGCTAAGACGTTTATAGCCGCAGTTTGCAGTTCTTCTAAACCTGATAGAAGAGCGAGAGTAAAAAATGTTGCTGCTCCTCCACCAAGTCGTAGACCTTTTTTAAAGCTAATTCCTTCTGATTTAACACCTGGCAACAGGTCATCTGGAAAAATTATTTCAGATTCTTTTTTTAGTGCTTCGCGACGTTCTTCTTCATCAATGACCACTGACGTTAATGAAGACAGTTTGTTTTGGTCCTCATTAACGGGATCTGAAGATTTTGAAGAATCGTTTTTCATTTTCAGCCGTTTCTGTAAAGTTTCATTTTTTCACGTGATGACATGTTAAGCACAGTGGGAAAATTTAATTTTTTAATTAGTTTCGTTATAGATCGTTTCAGCAACGATTAGATCCCAAGTGGCAAGGCCAACTGATTTGAAAATTGTTATAGCTTCTAAGGAGCTACGATTTACTTTTCCTTGAATCAATTGGGAAAAATCTCCAATAATATTTTCAAAAGACCAGTTTCCTTCAAGTTCGGCAGTTATGAGCTCACCAGCCTCTTCTTTGGCAGCTGTTCTATGATCTACAAAAATTTCAGCATTTTGTATCAACTTTGAGTCTGCTTCTTTTTGTTCATCAGAAAAAGATCCAATTAAGTTTAAATGAGCTCCTGGTTTGACTGAATTAGTAGGAATCACTGGTTTTTTAGCACTCGTACAGGCGCAAATAAGGTCACAGGCAGCGGTTTCTTCAGGAGAACCCGCATTAATTTTTTGATTATTTATTTTTAAGGAGTCAATAAATTTTTCAGTAGATTCTCGTGTTCTTCCAGAAATAACAATTTGCTCAATGTTTGGACGAACTGCAAGCATTGCTTCAATATGACCACGTGCTTGTACTCCTGTACCAAAAATACCCAAACTTCGAATAGTTTCTATTGAAAGTATTTCTGTTGCAACTGCTGATGCTGCAGGCGTTCTAAGTGTCGTTAAAGCTGAACCGTCAAAAGTTGCTTTAGGGACTCCGGTTTTTTTGTCATAGTACAGGTAGAAGCCGTGTACGAGAGGAAGACCGAGAGTCGGATTTTGTGCCATGACAGTGACCAGTTTTATCCCTATGCCTGTTGAAGAAATTGCTGGCATAAGAAGGAAATCTTCTCCTTGAGCTAAAGGAATATGTTCTCTAGAAATAGGTTGGTCATTTATGGCCGCACTGGTTTTTAGAGCAGAAATAGTTTTTTCCATTCCAATTGCAAAAATGTCACTTGCAGAATAGTGAGGAATTTCTCTCATCTGAGTTTAAATCCCAGACCTATTGGATCACGTGGATCAAGATAGAAAGAATTTTTGTTACAACAGTAAGCAGATCCTTCAACTGAGGTAATAACAGTGTTTTCTTTTTTATCTATTATCTGTCCTGTGAACATTCCACCTGCAATCCCATAGTTAAAGAAAGGCTCACCAACTTTCATTTGTTTTTTTTCATGAAGCAAAGCAAGTCGAGCGGAAGTGCCGGAACCACATGGTGACCTGTCGACTTGTCCATCCGCAAAAATGGTAACATTTCGTTGTTTTAGAGGTTTTTCTTCCAAGGTCTCATAAAAGATTGAACCGTATATTCCTGAAAGTCTTTCGTCAGAAGGATGTTCGGCAAATTTCAGATTGCATGTTTTTAATTTTATTTCTCTGCCGATTTCGATCAACTCATTTAAGTGTTTTGAGATTGGGTTTAAACCTAATTGATCAGTTGCAATTGAAGCATAAAAGGCTCCCCCGAAGGACACGTCAATAGTTATTGATCCAAATTTTGTATCTATTTTTACATCTTTGGCACTTACAAAAGAAGGTACATTTTCAAAAGTAACGCTTTCGACTTTTCCGTTAAGCATTTTGGCTTTTGTGAATAGCCTTCCGGAAGGCACATCGACTACAACTTCAACGAGTTCTGATTTTGATTCGATTAAACCACTGTCTATTGCCCAAGTGACTAGCGCAATTGTTCCATGCCCGCATGCTGTGCTGAATCCATCTGAATGAAAGAAAACAACTCCTAAATCTCCGTTTTCATCATCAGGTGGGACAACAAAACCGCCGTACATGTCGGCATGTCCTCTTGGTTCGTGGACTAATAATTTGCGAAGATCGTCGAGATTGGTTTCAGCCCATGAGCGACGTTCGATAACAGTTGAACCTTCCATTGGGCCAGCATCGACAATTCTGAATGGTTCGCCAGCTGTGTGGTAATCACAGCTTTCAATAGGTGATTCTGATTCAAAAATCATATAGAAATCTTAGTAATTATTTTAAAGTTATTTACAGAACAATAAATATAGTGTGAGCGGGTGAGGAGAATCGAACTCCCATCATCAGCTTGGGAAGCTGAAGTTCTACCATTGAACTACACCCGCAAAAGTTGTTTTAATAAAAGTACAGTTCGACAAGCCATTTTGTAAGTTTCTGACCTACGATTTTTATTGTTGGACCTTGGAGGCGTGATGACTGGAATTGAAGAGTTGCCAAGAGCAGCTTTTACTTCTTTTGCCGAATCTACAAAAGAAGATTGGGAATTAATTATGTCTCAAAGAGGCGAATTGGAAGCTGCTCTACCGAATCGGATTCTTGAACAACTTGAATTGTTAAGAAATGATTATGGAGGATTTCCTGTAGACCGATTAGAACATAGTGTTCAGACGGCAACAAGGGCTGAACGAGACGGTCGGGACGATGAATATATTGTTTGTGCGCTGCTACATGATATTGGCGACGTTTTAACCCCATATAACCATCCTGATGTCGCCGCAGTTATCCTTAAGCCTTTTGTTTCTTCTGCTAATCACTGGATGGTTGAAAACCATGGAGTTTTTCAGGGTTATTATTTCTGGCACCATTTAGGTGGAAATAGGAATGCAAGAGACGCGTTTAATGAAAACGAACATTACGGGTACTGTGAGGAGTTTTGTGCCGAATACGATTCGCCAGCCTTTGATCCTTCATATAAATCAAATCCATTAGAGTATTACGAACCACTAATAAAAGATTTTTTTGGTCGAAATCCATGGACTGGTAATGCTTAATTTCTTTCTAAATAGTCTATTATTCGAATCATGATTCTTTCTGACAGGTCAATTCTAGAAGCAGTTCAAGATGGAAGAATTATTATTGAGCCCTTTGATCAGGAGTGTCTTCAACCATCATCGGTAGATCTTCATCTGGATTATCGTTTTCTAGTATTCAAGAATCACACCTTGGGTCATATAGATGTTCGAGAAGATTTATCAAATTTGACTCAAGAGGTTTCAGCTAATGATGGCGATCCTTTTATGCTCCACCCTGGTGAATTTGTTCTAGGATCCACTTTGGAGAGAGTGTCTGTACCGGATGATTTAGTTGCCCGATTAGAAGGCAAGTCAAGTTTGGGGCGTTTAGGTTTGTTAATACATTCAACTGCTGGGTACGTTGATGCTGGTTGGGATGGCCAGTTGACTTTGGAACTTTCGAATGTGGCTAATTTACCAATCACTCTTTACCCGAGAATGAAGATCGGACAGATTTCTTTTGTACAAATGACGACACCTGCTGATAGACCCTATGGGTCCTCAGAGCTTGGTTCTAAATACAGGGGCCAAGAAGGACCAAAAGCGAGCAGATATTGGGAAAATTTTTAGTCATTCTCGTCTTTTCCCTGTGAAGCAGTTTCTAAAGATTTTGTTTGATCTTCTTTAGGTTGAAGAGCTTCTAAAAGGTGGATAGCTATATCTCCTACTTTCACCTCAGTTTCTTCTACTCCTTCTCCTTTAACGCCATCGTCAATCATTACAAAACAGAAGGGGCATGCTGTAGCGATTCTGTCAGCTCCTGTTGCTAACAATTCTTGTGATCTTTCGACGTTTATGTTCTTACCTGTGTCTTCTTCCATCCACATTCTTCCACCACCCGCGCCACAGCACATTCCTTCTGTGCCATGTCTTTCCGCTTCGACAACTTCAAGACCTCCAATGCTTGCCACAACTTTTCTTGGAGCCTGATACACGTCATTATGACGTCCCAAATAACACGAGTCATGATAAACGAGTCGTTCGTTCAATTCAGCATTCGTCATGTCAAGCTTTCCTTGATCAATTAACCATTCAAGTAATTGAGAATGGTGTACGACTTCGTAATGACCTCCAAGTTCCGGGTATTCGTTTCCTAATGTATTGAAGCAATGAGGGCACTGTGTGATGATTTTTTTAACCCCCATCGAATTAAGAGTTTCTATATTTTGAGCAGCAAGCATTTGAAAGATATATTCATTTCCGGATCTTCTTGCAGGATCACCAGTACACATTTCAGAAGGTCCAAGAATTGAGAAAGAAACTTTCGCCATAGTTAATAGTTGAGCCATAGCCCTGGAAACTTTTTTGTTTTTATCATCGAAAGAACCTGCACAACCGATCCAGTAGAGGAATTCGCTTTGCAGTGGTTCACCACCTTCAATTACTTCAACACCCTCTAAGTCATCAATCCACTCGGCTCTTGATCCTTGTGATAATCCCCATGGATTGCCTGAATTTTCCATTGATCTATATGCATTCCCCAATTCTGTTGGGAAATTCGACTCCATCAGAGACAGATAACGTCGCATATCCAATATTTTGTCGAGAATTTCTATATTGACAGGACAGATTTCGTCACAAGCTTTACAAGATGTACAAGCCCAAAGTTCCTCTGGTGTAACTCTTTCAAACATTGAATTGGCTGAAATTGAAATTTCTGGGTCAACTCCAATGGGTGGTGATACAACTGGATCACCAGTTGCGGCCATTACTTCACCAGTTTTGAGAATTATCTCTCTTGGGTCCAGAGGTTTTCCTGTTGCATGAGCTGGACATACGCTTGTGCATCTCCCGCACATAGTGCAAGAATCAGTATCGAGTAATTGTTTCCACGTAAAGTCTTCGATTACTGAAGCACCGAAAGTCTCCAATTCGGTTTCCATGAGATTGGGTAATGGTTTCATCGCGCCCTTAGGGCGTTCGCGATCCTTCAAATACATATTTAACGGAGAGGTAAACATGTGTCGGAGCATGGTAATTGGAAGAAGAGCCAAAAAGGCTATGAATGAAATTACATGGGCAATCCACCAAAATTGATGCCAACCATGCACGTTATTTGTCAAAGAGTCTGAACTGTCAACAATTTTTGCTAATGGATATCCAATTATTGACCATGTTTCTGCGCTTCTAGCGCTTGATTCAACAAGAGCTATTCGAAAAGCTTCTGCACCAAAACCGGTTACACCTATAGATAAAAAGATCAGCAACACAACCGCATGTTCAGGTTTTGATTTGATTCTTATTCTGTATGGCCGAAATCGCTTTGGTCCGTATCGCCTTACTAGAGCCCACACAACACCAATAAGGAAAAGCGCTCCTGCGATATCACCAACTGCTGTGTAAGCACGGTACACATCTCCGTGTAAAAATTTTATGCTTTCTGGAAGTTGATGGTTTATTTCAAGGGT